>JBKICP010000272.1:0-32253 GCA_046567085.1 Acidobacteriota bacterium | reverse complement strand
GCCGTTCAATTGGGAGAAGATCGAGCGTACCGCGAGGATGTCGCGACAGACGGAGAAGATCACGGCGGGGGACTGAGGAGAGCAGCCTGTAGCCCGTAGCGCGTAGCCGGTAGCCTTTTGCCCGCAGCCAAGGCAGGTCCCGTACGCTACGCCCAGTGATTCTCAACCCGCAACCCGTTTTCTCACCCCTTACCTGAGTCAACGCGCCAGCAGCCGGTTGACGCGATCGATAAGTCCTTGTGCGTCGAAGGGGGCTCGGACTTTGGCGTCGTTATCGAAATAGACATAGACGTCACGCTTCGCGCGTTTCGGCGCGGGAGTGGGGGAGGCGTAGAGCCCTGCGGGGACGTGGGTACGGGCAGGGTCCGGCGCGTGGCCTTCTTTCCAGAGATCGCGAGGCTCATGGCCACGGGCCCAGGCGGCGATGCGCTCGGCCCAGACGTGGAGGGCGATGTCGTCGTAGCCGCTGGCGTAGAGGATCTCGGAGCCGTGGAGGCGGAGGTAAATGAAATCCGCGGTGACGTCGAGGAGGCGCGGCCACTCGACGGTATCGGCGCAGACGAGGGCGACTTTGTGGCGGCGCAGGAGGCGGATGAACTCCGGGCATACAAAGCTTTGGTGACGGATTTCGATGGCGTGGCGGAGGGCGCGGCGCTTGCGGGTTTCGAGGCAGACACGGCCTTTCATCCAGGGATCGTGTTCGGTGGCGAGGGCCGCGGCGGCCTGGGTATTGCCCGGCAGGAGGGTGAAGAACTCGTCAAGAAGATCGGGATTGAATCGGAAGCTGGGGGCGAATTGCCAGAGGAAGGGGCCGAGTCTGGATTCGAGACGAAGAATGCCGGAGGCAAAGAAGTTCGCGAGGGCAGGGCGGATCTGGCGCAGTTTACGCATGTGGGTGATGAAGCGGGAGCCTTTGATGGCGAAGACGAAGTCGCCGGGTGTGTCGGCAGCCCATTGTTCGTAATGGGAGGGGCGCTGGAGGGAGTAGAAGCTGCCGTTGAGTTCGATGGTGGGGAATTGCGAGGCGGCGAAGGCGAGCTCATCGCGCTGGGGTAGTTTGGGGGGATAGAAGACGCCGCGCCAGGGGGCGTAGCGCCAGCCTGAGATGCCGATGCGGACAGTACCGGGGGCGCTCACGATGGGATGGAAGGCGGGAGCGGCGCGGGAGTTGCCAGGAGGGCGCAGGGGCGCGCCATCAAGCGTTGAAGGCGCGGTGCCGATAGAATTGTCAGAGCAAACTCTCACCACGATATCGAGACCTGGGTGCCCATGTTGACCGAATCCACGACGCCTGCCGCGCGCAAGGCGCTGACATTTCAGGAACTTCTGCTCCGGCTTCAGACGTTCTGGGCCGAGCGCGGCTGTGTGATTGCACAGCCTTATGACGTGGAGGTGGGGGCGGGAACGATGTCGCCGGACACCTTCTTGCGCGTGCTGGGGCCGAATCCGGTGGCGATCGCGTACACGCAGCCGTCGCGACGGCCGGCGGATGGTCGGTACGGGGAGAATCCCAACCGGCTGTACAAGCACACGCAGCTGCAGGTGATCCTGAAGCCGCCGCCGGCGGACATTCAGGAGGTGTATCTGCAGTCACTGGAGGCGATCGGGATCCGGCTGCGCGAGCACGATATCAAGTTCGAGGAAGACAACTGGGAGTGGCCGGTGGGCGGGGCGTGGGGCGTGGGCTGGCAGGTGATGCTGGACGGGCTGGAGATCACGCAGTTCACCTATTTCCAGCAGTGCGGCGGGATGGATCTGGATCCGATTTCGGGGGAGATCACATACGGACTGGAGCGGATCGCGGCGTTTCTGCAGGATGTGGATTCGCTGTACGACGTGGTGTGGGCGGTGGATCCGAAGACGGGGAAGCAGATCACGTACGGCGATATCCGGCTGGAGGAGGAGCTGCAGCTTTCGGTGTACAACTTCGAGGCTGCCGATGTGAGCCGGCTGTGGGAGCATCTGCGGCTCTACGAGGCGGAGTGCCAGGCGCTTCTCGATGCATTTCACGAGCAGTTCAAGGTGGAGAAGGGCGCCGAGCGGAAGGAGAAGGGCCGGGAGAAGATTCATGACCGGCTGGTGCATGACGGGGCGACTCCGCCGGATGAGGATATGAAGGTGGCGCTGCGGCGGTTTCCGGTGCTGGGTGCTTATGAGCTGTGCCTGAAGTGCTCGCACCTGTTCAATCTGCTGGATGCGCGGGGAGCGATTTCGGTGACGGAGCGCGTGGCGGTGATGGCGCGGATTCGCAACATGGTGGTGGGTGTGGCGAAGGCGTATGCGATGCAGCGGCAGAGAGCGGGGGCGCGATAGAGATGCCGGATCTTTTGTTCGAAGTGGGGCTGGAAGAGGTTCCGGCGCGGATGATTGCGGCGGCTGAGGCGGAGCTGACCGAGCGGGTGGTGGAACTGCTGCGCCGGGAACGGCTGCTGGAGGATGAGCACGAGATTCACAGCTATTCGACACCGCGGCGGCTGGCGGTGGAGGTGAACGGCGTGCGGGCGCGGCAGAAGGATGCGACGCGCGAGTTGACGGGGCCCTCGTGGGCAGTGGCGTTTAAGAATGGCGAGCCGACCGCGGCGGCGCTGGCGTTTGCGCGCAAGGCGGGGATGAGCGAGGAGCAACTGCGCAAGGCGACGTTTGAGCAGGAGCGCCTGCGGGGAACGGATCTGAACTCGGAACTGCTGCACCGAGCCGGCATGGCCGCTCAGGAGAGCGACGAGACGCGGTTGTTCAAGGTGACGAGCGCGAAGGGCGAGTATCTGGCGGCGATGGTGAAGGACAAGGGCCGCGCCGCGAGCGAAGTGCTGCCGGATCTGCTGGCCGGGGAGCTGGCGGCGGTGTACTGGCCGAAGAACATGTACTGGCGTCCGCTGAAGGTGGAGACGTTCGTGCGGCCGGTGCGCTGGCTGGTGGCGCTGCTGGATCATCAGGTGCTGCCGGTGGAGTTTGCGGGGGTGCATGCGGCGAATCGCACGTGGGGACATCGGATTCTGCATGGCGATACGCCGGTGACGGTCGATCATCCGGACGACTATGTGGGCGTGCTGGAAGCGGCCAATGTGACCGCGGATGTGAAGCTGCGGCAACACCGCATCCGCAAGGCTCTGGATCTGGAGACGCGCGCCGTGCCGGGTGCGCGCTGGCGCGAAGACACGCCGCTGGTGGAGACGGTGACGCATCTGACGGAGTGGCCGTCGGTGGTGCTGGGAAATTTCGATCCCGAGTATCTGAAGCTGCCGGAAGAAGTGCTGGTGACGGTGATGCGGGATCACCAGAAGTATTTTGCGGTGGAGGGTGCGGACGGCAAGCTGCTGCCATATTTTCTGGCGGTGCTGAATACGCATCCGGAAGAGAACGGGATCGAAACGATCCGGCACGGGCATGAGCGGGTGCTGCGGGCGCGCTTCAAGGATGCGCAGTTCTTCTGGACGATGGATCAGAAGACGCCGCTGGAAGAGCGCGTGGAAATGCTGAAGCCGGTGACCTTCCACAAGGAGCTGGGAAGCTACTGGGACAAGACGCAGGCGAACCGGAAGATCGCGGAGAAGCTGGCGGAGCTGGTGCGGGAGCGCGGAGTGGAAGTGGACCCGGCGGCGTTGCTGAAGGCAGCAGAGCTGGCGAAGACCGATCTGACGACGGAGCTGGTGAAGGAGTTCACCGAACTGCAGGGTATTGTGGGCGGGCTGTATGCGCGCGCGCAGGGGCTGGGCGAGAAAGTGGCGCAGGCCATCTACTGGCAGTATTCGCCGGCAGCGGTGGAGGATCCGATTCCACCGACGGTGGAAGGGCAACTGCTGGGAATTGCGGATCGGGTGCAGACGATTGTGGCGATGTTCGGGATCGGTCTGGAGCCGACGGGCTCGAAGGATCCCTACGCATTGCGGCGCGCGGCCAACGCCATTGTGAAGATTCTGGCGGAGACGGGGCTGCCGCTGGTACGGACGGATCTGTTCCGCGCGGTTCCGGAGAGCGTGAGCGAGGAGACGCTGAAGAATCTGGCGGCGTTCTTCGAGGAGCGATTTGTGTTCTGGCTGCGGGAGATTCGCGGGTTCGCCTACGACGTGGTGAATGCCGTGGTTGCGGTGCGGTCGGATAACATGCGCGATGCGATTGCGCGGGCCGAGGCGCTGACGGCGGTGCGCGGGTCGGAAGACCTGGCTGCGATTGCGGCGGCGTTTAAACGGATCAAGAACCTATTGCGGCAGGCGGAGGAGAAGGGAATTCTGCAGCCGGGCGCGTTGACGAGTGTCCAGCCTGAACTGCTGACCGATCCTGCGGAGAAGGCACTCCGGGAAGAGGCCATGAATCTGGCGCCGGTGGTGGAGGATCTGGGCAAGCGGGGCGAGTATCGGGCAGCAATGGAGAAGATTGCGACCCTGCGGCCACAGGTGGATCTGTTCTTCGACAAGGTGATGGTGATGGTGGAGGATCCTGCGGTACGGAGCAATCGGCTGGCGCTGATTGGCGAGGTGCTGGCGGCGTTTTCGCGGATCGCGGATTTCTCGGAATTGGTGGCGGCTTAAGGGAGAAGCGAAGAGTGCCGCGATACGCGGGAAACACAAAACGGAAGCCTCAGGATCCATGGACTGCCGTGGAGAGCTATCTTGACGGGCTGCTGATTCCGGCTGATCCGGTGCTGAAGGCTGCACTGGCGGAGAGCGCGAAGGCAGGATTGCCGGAGATTGCGGTCACGGCGAGCCAGGGAATGCTACTGCATCTGCTGGCGAAGATGGCGGGAACGCGGAAGATCCTGGAGATTGGGACGCTGGGCGGATACAGCACGATCTGGCTGGCTCGGGCATTGCCGGAGGATGGGCTGGTGGTGACGCTGGAGGCGGATCGCAGGCATTACGAGATTGCGCAAAAGAACATCCAGCATGCGGGGCTGAGCAAGCGGGTGCAGCAGCGTCTGGGGCGAGCGCTCGATGGGCTGCCGAAGATTGCGGCCGAGGGGCTGGGACCATTCGATCTCTGCTTTATCGATGCGGACAAAGAGAACACGGCGGAGTACTTCGAGTGGGCGGTGCGGTTGTCGCGGCCGGGGTCGGCGATTGTGGTGGACAACGTGATTCGCGATGGCGAGGTGGCGAACGCGAAGACGAAGGATCCGCGGGTGCTGGGGATTCGGCGGTTCAATGAGGCCCTGGCGCGAGAGAAACGGGTGCGGGCCACGACGGTGCAGACCGTGGGGAGTAAGGGGTATGACGGATTCACGCTGGCGCTGGTCGAGAAATGAGCCCAGCAGGCAAGTTCTTCAGGGGCTAAAGCCCCAATTTCTTTTGTGCGTGTTGATGGCATGACTGAAAGCCATGCCCCTTCACTTTTTTGTGGCCAGCGGTGAATGGCTTCGCGCCATCTGGCGACTCGTTTCATATCAGCGGTGAGTTCTCGCAAAAGCGGTGAGTCGCGCCCCGAACGCCGGGGTGAGTACGGTTGAGTGCGGATGCACCCTGCGAAGCCGTGCCCATTCAAGATGATCGCATCGTCCCAGACCGTCTAAGGAACGATGACGGCGGCTCCGTCGATGGCGTCGCTGGCGACGGCTGCCAGGGCCTCGTTCACCTGATCGAGGGGGAAGATGGTCGTGCGGGGTCGGATGCCGATCTTTGCAGCGAGAGCGATGAAGTCGCGGCCGTCCTGACGAGTCATGTTGGCGACGCTGCGCAGTTGTCGTTCGCCCCAGAGGAGCGAGTCATAGTCGAACTGGGGGATGCGATCGAGGTGGATCGCATTGATGGCGACGATGCCGCCTTTGCGCAGGGAGGCGAGCGCGGCGAGGACCACATCGCCGGAGGGGGCGAAGGTGACGGCGCAGTCGAGGGGAACGGGCGGAGGTTCGGTAGCGTCGCCAACCCAGGCGGCTCCGCGATCGCGTGCGAGTTGCTGGTGGGAGGCGCCGCGGGTGGAGACGTAGACTTCGCAGTTCCAGTGTTTCAGGACTTCGATGGCGAGATGGGCGGAGGAGCCGAAGCCGAAGAGGCCGACGCGGTCGCCGGGGGCGACTTCTGCAACGCGCAGGCTGCGGAATCCGATGATGCCGGCGCAGAGCAGCGGGGCAAGGTCGGTGGCGGGTTTGTCCTCAGGCAGTGGAATGAGGAAGTCGGCGCGGGCGATGGCGTATTCTGCGTAGCCGCCGTTGACGGAGTAGCCCGTGTAGGTGGGGTGGTCGCAGAGATTCTCGCGATGTTTGCGGCAGAGGAGACAGGTGCCATCGACGCCGCCGAGCCAGGAGACGCCGACACGAGCGCCGAGGTGGACAGATTGGACGCCGGGACCGAGCTTCTCGATGCGAGCGACCATTTGGTGGCCTGGGATAACGGCATCGCGGAGGGGCTGGAGCTCGCCAGCGGTGATGTGGAGGTCGGTGCGACAGACGCCGCACGCTTCCACTTTGAGGAGGACTTCGCCGGGGTTCGGTTCGGGGATGGGCAAGCTTTCCATCGCGAGCGGCCGGGAGGCGATGGGTGCGGGATGGTGCAGAACGGCGGCGCGCATAGTTTCAGACTAGCTCTGCACGGCGGGTCGCGCTGGTCAGGAGTGGAGCAACTGGTTCCATAACTCGTCGCGGACAGGAAGGCCGAGGGCGAGGTTCTCCTCGCGGATTTTGAGGACCTGCTCGCCGGGATAGCGGACGGCGCCGGGGTTGCTGGCGAGAACGGATTCGACGATGGCGTCGGCGGTGCGGGCCGATTCTTCTGCGGGTTGCAGGCGGGCGAGGTTGAGGGCGAGGAAGACCTGAGAGAGGCCACTTTCGCGCAAAGGGTCGAGAGAGAACTGGTGCGTGGCGAGTCCACCGCAGAGAAGGGCCGCGATCATGTCGAGCATCATGGCCAGGCCGGAGCCTTTCCAGTAACCGATGGGGAGCGGGCGCTGTGAGGCTTCGATGGCGGCGGGGTCGCGGGTGAGGTTGCCGGCGGAGTCGAATCCGCCGTCGACGGGCAGAAGCTGATGCCTGAGCTGATAGCTCGTGAGTGCTCCGTAGGAGAACTGTGACATGGCCATATCGAGAATGACGTGGCCGGCCGGGCGAGGAACGGCGAGAATGAGTGGATTGTTGCCGAGGGCGGGTACTGCGGCTCCCCAGGGCGGGAGGTTGGGGAGGGTGTTGGTCCAGCAGATGCCGATGACGCCGGCGTCGGCGGCCTGCCAGCCGTAGGTACCTCCGCGCATCCAGTGATTGGTGTTGGCCAGCGCAACGCAGCCGATGCCGTGTTCGGTGCTGAGTTCGATGGCGCGGGCCATGGAGGCCCAGGCGTTGAGATTGCCGGGGCCGCGGTGACCGTTCCAGCGCTCGATGGCGCCGAGTTGCAGCCCGCGTGCAGGCGCGGCGTTCACGTCGACGGAGCCATTGCGGATCATCTGCAGAAAGCGCGGGACGCGTTCCAGACCATGGGAGTAGACGCCGTCGCGCGTTGTTTCGGCAAAGAGGCGGGCGGAGTGCTCGGCGCGATGTGGCTCGAAGCCGAAGCGGACGAAGATGGCGGCGAGGGTGGAAGAGACTTCGGCGAGAGGGATGCGGAGCGTCATGTGAGTGGCTTCAGGTCTTCGAGTGTAGTCGGGATGAGTTCGGCGACGTTGGGGTGAATGGCCACCATGTGGGTGAGCAGCGTGATGGGCTGGCGTGCATACATGGCGGTGAGAATGCAGTGGACGGCTTCATCGCCACCGGTGCCGAAGATGGTTCCGCCGAGGATGTGCCGGGTTTCCGCGTCGACAAGGATTTTGATGAAGCCGAAGGTTTCGCCTTTCTCGATGGCACGGCTGACGCGGGTCATGACGCGCCTGCCGATGAGGGCCGGTTTACCGGTTGCGCGCACTTCGGTTTCCGACATACCGACACGAGCGAGGGGCGGGTCGATATAGAGGGCGTGTGCGGGGATGCGATCACTCACGCGGCGGCCAGCGTTGTCGAGCAGGTTGTCGGCAACGATTTCGTAATCGTTGTAGGAGGTGTGGGTGAAGGCACCGCGACCGTTGCAGTCGCCGAGAGCGAAGATGCCCGGGACACCGGTACGAAGCTGATCGTCGACGGGAATGAAGCCGCGCTCGTCGGCTGTGAGTCCGGCGGCGGAGAGATTGAGATCGCCAGTGTTGGGCGTGCGCCCGAGCGCAAGCAGCACGTGGGAGCCTTCGATGTGCGGTTCGCCTTCATCGCAGTCGATGCCGACACCGATCCTGTTGCCGCGCATTTCCATGTGGATGCAATTGGCATGGGTTCGGACGGCGATGCCTTCGGCGTCGAAGATATCGTGGATGACGGCGGAGGCGTCTTCATCCTCATTGGGCGCGAGGCGGGGCTTCCTCTCGACGATGGTGACCTGGGACCCGAAGCGGCGGAACATCTGCGCAAATTCGAGGCCGACGTAACCGCCGCCGATGACGATGAGGTGTTCGGGTAGTTGTTCGAGATCGAGGATGGTAGTGCTGGTGAGGAAGGAGACGGAGTCGACGCCAGGCATTCTGGGAATGGCGGGACGGGCGCCGACGTTGAGAAAGATCCGGGAGGCTTCGAGGAGGTCGTCGCCGACGCGCATCCTTGTGGGCGAAACGAAGGCGGCCGTGCCGGTGAAGACGGTGCAGTTCTCTGTGGTGCGCAGGGATTTTTCGACGCCGTTGCGCGAACCGGCCACGATGGCGTCCTTGCGGGCTTTGACGGCTTTGAGGTCGACGGCGACGGAGCCGCTGCGAACGCCGAAATCGGCTGCGCGGCGTGCGAGATGCGCGGCATGCGCGCTGGCGACCATGGCTTTGGTGGGGGTGCAGCCGGTGTTAACGCAAGTGCCGCCGAAGAGGTGGCGTTCGACGATGGCAACCTGCCGTCCTGCTGCGGCGAGGCGTCTGGCGAGAGAAGGGCCGGCTTGTCCAGCGCCCACAACGATGGCATCGAAAGAGTGGTTCATGCAATCTTTAGGATGGCGAAGAGTGCAATTCCGACTCCAGCGAGATCTTCTACGACAGCGGCGCGGTAATCGCGGCCGAAGAGAGCCGCGAGTTTGGCGCGGGCCGCGGCGCCTCCCAGAGTACCGGTGACGGCCCCGAGAGCTCCGGCGATAGTGCCCGGGATGATTTTGCCGCCGGTCGCCCCGAGGGTTGCGCCGACGAGGGCGCCGCTGAGGATGCGCACGAAAAACGAGATGGGCTCTTTGCGGCTGGGAGTTTTCGGAAGCTTATCGACGACGAGTTCGCAGATGGCGAGGAAGGTGAAGATGGCGGCGGTGATGGTGTAGTCCATCAGGGCCAGGTAGGTGTGCCCGATGTTGAGCAGGTTCTGACGTGCGAACCAACTGACGATGGCCGGGGCGAGCATGGAGCGGAGGCCGGCAACGACACCAACGAGAAAGGCGCAAAGCAGAAGCATGCAAATCTCCTGAAGGATGACAATTTGACGGTGATTCCTGTCTTCGAGACGTTGTCATGGGTGATTCCCGGCCAAACGAGCGGGGATTCGGGTGGCAGGAATGAGCATACGACGTCGCAGGCGAATCTGCCGGATTTTTGCGGTGGGTTGCGGATCGCGATCCACAACCTCGGCACGGCCGTGAATGCCCGAAACACCGGCGGCTTAGGCCTGCGGAAGGCCTTCAGCGACAGAGATGCCGGGGCAATGATGGTTTGGCTGGCGTCATTGTCTCGTCATTTGCGATCGGTCCTCAGTGCTGTTGACGACAGACCGGCGCCTGATCGGCGGGAGGTTGCGGTATTCCGGCCTCGGTGAGGAGAGCTCCCATTTTGAGGTAGGCGGCGTTGGTCCAGCCGAAGCCCACGACGTTCTGCCGATAGCCGGTTGCAACTTGAACATCGGAGGAGCCGGTGACGACGTTGTATTTTTCGTGGATGGTGTGGTCGCAGGCGTAGTTGTCGCGAATTGTGGTCATGAATTCGCGCGATATGCGCGCTGCATCCCTGAGGTCGCCGGCTCGCCGGAGGCCTTCGATTGCGATCCAGCTGGCAGGAGCCCAGCCAAACGGCAAATCCCACTGCACGCCGGAGTCGAAGGTGCTCATAGCGAGGCCGCCGGATTTCTCGAAGAGTCCGAGGTGCGACTCGACCTGTTGGGCTTGTTGTGGCGAGGCAGCGCCTGCCCACAAAGGATAGAACGTCGTCAGATAGTCGTAGGTGGATTGCCGGTGTGTGACGAAGTCGTAGTCGAAGTAGCGTCCCTTTTGTGGATTCCAGAGGTAGCGGTCGATTGCCGCACGGCGCGCCGCGGCTTCGGCTTCCCATCGCTTTGCTTCGTCCGGCTTACCGAGCTGGTTGGCGATCCAGGCGAGGTCAAGCTCGTATTTGTAGAGAAGAGCGTTCAGGCAGACCGGGGCGTAGTGATGGGTTGAGCCATCGAAGGGGCCGAAGCGGAAGCTGGGATCGAAACCAGACTCGCGCATAGCGCGGTCACCTTTATAGAAATCCTTGCTGAGCCAGTGCGGGCCGATGTGCGCGTGCTGACAGACGGCCGATGTTGCGGGGTCGCAACTGATCGCGGTGAGTTTTTGGCGATCACCGGGGAGCGGATTCGCGGGTCCGTCGACCAGATAGCTGGTGTGGACGGCAGGATGCGCGAGCAGCCAGGAGACCACATTGCGGTAGTAGGCATTGTCGTCGGCCATTTCGGCAACAGGACCTTCGCCGAAGTCGAAGTAGCGGGCCAGGCCGGTGTCGCCAGCGCGGTGGGCATCGCTGGTCCAGAGTGCATGGTCGCGAACAGCAAAGGCATAGCCTGTCTCCAGCCATGCATGCGCTTCCTGCTTTCGGCCGGCTGCCATATCGGCCTGCCAGAGATCGCGAATCTCCGAAGAAAGAAAGGGCGGTTGCGATCGCGTGAGGTAGTAGGTACGGTTGGCATTGAGTATTCCGCCGTAGTGATCGATCTCGAAGAAGAAGTTCTTCACCATGTCGCGAGCGAGGTCTGCGTGGCCGCTTTGCAGTAACCCGAGCATGATGAAATAGCTATCCCAGCCATACATTTCGTTGAATCTTCCGCCGGGCACCACATACGGATTCGGCAGATACAGTAACCCCTGAGAGGGTAGGTTGATGGCTTGGCCGAGGTGGTCGATTTTGACGGGAAGGCGCTCGACGTGGATCCCACATTTCTGTTCCAGCGCAGCAACCTCCTGGGGTTCGGAAAAGTCCTGCGGCAGGTAGAGTACAGGTTTGGTTGTGACTTTAGGATCAACCAGCGTTGTGCACTCGAGCATGGACCGGCGCAGCGTTCCCCATGCGCTGGCGATATAGTTATCGATGGGAATGTTGGGCGCCGCTGTGGGCGAGAGTTTCGAATTGTTGGCAGCGACAGGACCTGTAGCCTGCGCTCTGGCCATCTTTTGCGGGAGCATCCATGCCGACATGAGGAGCAGCGCAGGACCGGCCACTCGGAGGAGTCGCGCAGCGGAGGAAACGGGGATTGCCCGGGCTAGCTTCATGCTTTGCGTCTTGTGACTTGAGGCTATTTGTTCGCGATGCTTACTGAACCTTACCGATGTACACGCCATAGGGGCCGAGGTGGATCGATTGCAGCGACGAGGGGTCGGCCGCACCCGGCGATTTCATCAATGTTGTTACTCGAGTGCTGCGGATGCCCTGAGGTGCCAGATCAAAGCTGATGGTCTGCGACTGATCGGTGAAATTACAGGCGACGACAACTGCTTCTCCACTGCTCGTCTTTCGAAGCCAGGAGAGCACGTGAGGATCGCTGGTGTTGAGCATGGTTTCCGCGCCATCGTGCAAGGCGGGGTCCTGCTGCTTGAGCTGGATGATTTGCTGGTACCAGTGCAGCATGGAATTCGGATCATGTTCTTCCGCGGCGACATTATTTTGTTCGTAGCTCGGAGGAATCGGCAACCATGTTTTCACTCCGGGCGGAGCGAATCCGGCATTGGGTCCGTCGTTCCACTGCATGGGGGTGCGTTCGCCATCGCGCCCTTTCTCTTTGGGCCAGCCGGTGATGCCGATGGGATCTTTCACATCTTCTTTGCGTTTTGGCGGCGTTGTCACCATGCCGATTTCGTCGCCGTAGTACATCAGAGCCGTGTCGCGCGAAGCAAAGAGCATCGTTGCGATCACCCGCCCGACGTCGTCTTTGTGATCGGCGGTGATGTAGCGATCCCAGCGCGGGTTGTCGTGATTGTCAAAGACAAAGAGGGGCATATTGCCGTCGATCCGGGTCTCAGCTTCATTGATGCGCTTGCGGAAGAGATTGATGTCAAGACGATTGATGAATCCGACCTGCATATCCATGGGCAGGTCGAGCTCGTCGTTATGCGGACCGTACAGCTTGCGCAGATCATCGATGGACTCGAGGTAGGTTTCGCCGACGAGGATCACTTTACGTCCGTGCGTCTGATCGGCAACCTGGCGGAGTTCCCGTAACACATCATTGACCTCAGGCAGGTTGTCCGTCTTATCGGTCTTTACTTCTTTGTCTCCGTAGGCGTTGATCTCCGGCTTGCCGTCAGGCCCGAGGACATAGTCCTCGTTGCTGAAGGTGGGATCCTCGAAGAGAGAGGTGATGGCATCAAGTCGGAAGCCAGCGACACCCCGGTGTATCCAGAAGCGCACAACGTCATACATTGCCTTGCGGACGGCGGGATTGTTCCAGTTCAGGTCGGGCTGCTGGATGTAGAAGCGGTGATAGTAGTATTGCCGGCGAGCTGGATCCCACTGCCAGGCGGAGTGGCCGAAGACCGAGAGCCAGTTGTTGGGCGGCTCACGATGGCCGTTGACAATCTTCGCATCGCGCCAGACATACCAGTCGGCTTTGGGATTCGTACGGGAGCTGGCTGATTCCTTAAACCATGGATGTTTGTCGGAGGTGTGATTCAGGACGAGATCCATAAGGACACCGATGTTGCGTTTGCGGGCCTCCGAAACAAGATGGTCGAAGTCGGCCATGGTGCCGTACTGCGAATCGATCGCGGTGTAGTCGGAGATGTCGTAACCGAAGTCAACCTGCGGGGAGGGATAGATCGGTGAGAGCCATATGGCGTTGACGCCGAGTGCCTGGAGATAGTCGAGACGAGAGGCGATGCCGTTGAGATCGCCAATGCCGTCGCCGTTGGAGTCCTGAAAGCTGCGCGGGTAGATTTCGTAAAGGACGGCGTTTTTCCACCAGTTGGGGGTGGTCTGAAATGAACTTGTGACGGCCTGGCTGAAGAGGTATGAACCGTAAGCGACAAGAAGGAGAAGCGCAAGGAAACCGCGGGTAACTCCAGTCATAAGAGACTGCTCCTGATCGCCGACAGAATGCCCATCGTCCGTCTTTGCCGGAAATGACGAGCGCGCGATCCGTCCCGAATGCTACCACGTTGAGGCAGGTTGAATTGGAGAAACTGGCAGGGCGGGCAGAGGCGTAATGCATTGTGCACAAAGAAGCGAAGGTAAGTTCGATTCTCATACGCTGACTCCTCGGTTGCCTGCTGGGTGAAACAAATTTAACCCTTCGCGGAGACAGGTGACTTGACAAGAATTGCGTCATTTGCCTAATGTTTCAGCCGCAGTCAAAAAACAGTATTCAGTCGTGCGGCTCATTCCCCAGTTCGCGAGCAGAATTTCATACCCGCAAGCCGCGATATTCAACGCACGTCTCTAACCCGGCAAACGCAAACGAGGAACTCAAAGGGCGGCCTGCCTGCATGGACTGGCCGTATGTGGCTTTTAAGAAGAAGTTCCTGTTGGTTGTCGCAGTTTTTTTTCACAGAAGGTGGATCCTGAATGCAATGTTCCGGACGGCCTTCTTTGGAGGCAATTATGAGATTTGCAAGGCTCGCAGTAGCCTGCGCTGCGTCCGCGGCGCTGTGTTTTTCGTCATCACTCTACGGGCAGGCAGTCTACGGATCAATTAACGGAACGATTACGGATAACACCGGAGCGGTCGTTCCGAGCGCCACGATCACAGTGACGGATGTTTCCAAGGGAACCTCAGTCACAGTGACGTCGAATGCATCGGGCGAGTATACGGTGCAGCATCTGATCCCGGATACCTACGACGTGAAGGTCGAAGCAAAGGGATTCCAGACCTTTCAGGCCACCGGCATTCCGGTGGCAGCGGACACATCCCCGAGAATCGATGCCCAGCTAAAAGTCGGTGCATCGACGCAGACGGTGAATGTGAGCGCGGATACGATACCGCTGTTAAAGACGGATCGCGCCGATGTGTCGACTGTCTTTACAAATCAAGAAGTTCAGGATCTTCCGATCCCGGACCGAAACTTCACGAACATGCAGTTGCTTCTGCCAGGAGCGCAACCTCTGGGGTGGGGCCATGCTGCCGATGAGAATCCTCAGGGAAGCAAGCAGATCCAGGTGGATGGGCAGGCTTTTGGTGGCGTGGCGTTCCAGCTGGACGGGACGGACAATCAGGATCCGATCCTGGGAATCATCGTCATCAATCCGCCGCTTGATGCTCTGTCGGAGACAAAGATCAGTACGCAGAACTTCGACGCAGAGTTCGGGAAAGCAGTCTCTTCGTTCGTGATGGCGCAGACGAAGTCGGGTTCGAATAACTTTCACGGCAGCGCATTCGATTATCGGGAGAGCAACGCAAACCTCGCAACGGACCCGTATACACAATATGCGCCCAAGAGCGTTCCCGCTGGCCTGAAGAACCAATTCGGCGGTTCTCTGGGCGGTCCAATTATCAAAGATCATCTGTTCTTCTTCGGCGACTATCAGGGCGTGCGGCAGAAGGTTGGTATAGCCGACAGCAATATCACAGTTCCCACTGCGCACGTGATTTCGACCTGTCTGGGGCAGGCTACGGCATCCAACGGAATTGCGGGCTGCGATTTCAGTGAATACGGCGTAGCTCTTTACCAAGCAAACGGTCAACCCTACCCGGGCAATGTGATTCCTGTGGCACAGCTGTCTCAGCCAGCTCTGAACCTGTTTACGTTGCTTCAGCCTTATACCAAGAACGTCACTTCGGCGACAAAATACAACTATTCTGCCAGCGGAACTGGGCTGTTTAATAACGACCAGTGGGATGTACGGGGAGACGACCAGCTGACGCAGAACATCCACGCGTTTGCGCGGTTCAGCCGATTCACCAGTCTGCTCAGCGGTTCGACGGTATTTGGAGCGGCGGGAGGACCGGGATTTGGTATTCAGGGATACGGCGGAAAATCGAATGGCGCCGATGACAGTCTGGCGTCGGGAATGGATATTGCGATCTCACCGAAGTTGCTCACGGACTTCCGCATAGGCTATTACCGATACAACGCCATTACTTCCAAATACGATCAGGGGACGAGCTTCGCCAACCAGTTGGGCATTCCCGGTATGAATATGGGCGACAATTTCACCAGCGGCGCGCCCTCATTCAACATCGCTGACGTGGATGTCCACGGAAACAACGGTCCTGGAAATCCGCAGAGCCAGGGACCACAGTACGGCAGCGGTCTGAACGTGAATCGCTGCAACTGCCCGCTAACGCAGCGCGAAGATCAGTTTCAGATTGTGAATAACTGGACACGGATCTTCGGCAATCACTCATTCAAATTCGGAGCGGATCTGCGCTATGCGCGGAACCTGCGAGTGCCCTCCGACAACGATCGAACCGGGATACTGAGCTTCGGTCCGGGGCCCACGTCCAACGGCAGCGAGGGCGGCCTGGGCTTTGCGAGCTTTGTGCTGGGGGACGTAACGCAATTCCAGCGCTATGTGAGCGTTTCGACAAACGCCAAGGAGTTCCAGAAACGTGACTTTTTCTATGTTCAGGACACCTGGCATGCGCAACCGAATCTTACTCTGAACATTGGGGTGCGTTACGAGTTCTATTTCCCGGAGTCGGTGAACGGAAAGGGAAATGGATCGCTGATGCCGCTGAACGGGGGCTCTGGCGGCTACCATTCTGACGGTTATTTCCATGTCGCCGGATACGGCAACGTACCCAGTAACATGGGTTGGAGCATGGCGAGTAATGCGTGGAATCCCAGAATCGGTGTTGCGTGGCAGCCAAACCCCAAAATGGTGGTTCGCTCAGGCTACGGTCGTAGTTTCGACATCGGCGTTTTTGGTTCCATCTTTGGACACGTAGTCACACAGAATTTGCCTGTGCTGGCGAACCAAAACGTGACTTCGCCGACTACGACGGGCTCGGCATTCGCTTTGACGCAGGGGCCGCCTAAATTCGTATTCCCCTCTGTTCCGTCGAACGGTTTGCTGCCCGTACCGGGCTCTCAGGTGAGTCCGAAAGCGCGTCCAGATGGTTTGCGACTGCCCACGCTCGATGCGTGGAATCTGAGCGTGCAGCAGTCTCTAACGCCGACACTCTCTCTTACCATTGCCTATGTCGGGAATAAAGGCACACATACGCTGAGCGATGGCGATGGGAACAACACCAATCCGAATGAGGCAGCAATCTTCCTGCCTTCGAACTACAGTGTCACGGGGGCAGCTCTCCATTACGATCCCAGTGTCGCCGGGGGAGCGATTGCTGCCGATGGCGGCACGTCGACCTCCAATTTTCTCTCTCGCTTTTACGGCGGCAGCCTGCCGGCCTGCGCAAATACGAACTATGCCACGCCGAACGAGCCGTTTGTGACCGCGGGCATGTGTGGCTGGACGAACGGCATCAACTACTACGGTGACGACCAGGACACTCATTTCAATGCGCTTCAAGTGTCGCTGGCCAAGCAGTTCAGCCGTGGTATGTCGTTCAACGCACAGTACGCCTGGCAGCGCGGCATAGACTATGCGAGCGGATTCGCCACGTGGGACAAGCGGCCTGAGCGGGGGCGGGACAGCAGCATTCGCGAGCAGCAGTTTGTGGTTTATGGTTTGTACCAGTTCCCATTCGGCCACAAGCAGATGTTCCTCAACAATGCGCCGCGAGCCGTCGATGCGATTGTGGGGGGCTGGGAATTCAGCCCGGTACTGAACTGGTCCAGCGGGCTGCCGTTTACGCTTGGGATCAACGGCGGTTGCGGTGCATCGCTGCCCGGCAGCGCGCCCTGTTATCCCATGGGATCGGGCAATTCGGTGCATACGCATCTGACCTCATTCGATCCTGTATCCCATAGCCGCAGCTTCTTCAAGGCTTCGGATGTGCCGAGTTCCAAGTATCCGCAGGCAGGGCTGGATAAGATAGGAACAATGGGGCGGAACAGCATGTACGGCCCGCATTTTTTCAATGGGGACCTGTCGCTGCAAAAGAACTTCGCTATCTATGAGAGCGTGGTAGCGCAGTTCAGGATCGATGCCTACAATGGCTTCAATCACATCAATCCCGGGAATCCAGGTACCACCCAAACCGACACCGACGCGACCATAACAAGTGAGCCGGCTCTCAATGTTTATACAAATCCGCGGCAGTTGCAGTTCTCGCTGCGGGTGCAGTTCTGAAGCGATCGTGTCCACAGTCTCGGAGGGGAGGGCTGACCTCCCCTCCGGGCGTCTTTGAGGAGTAGACTTCCGGAATCATGTCCTGGGCTCCCTGGCTGTGTGCCCTGTGTTTGTTCACGCTGCCGGCAGGCGTGCGCGCGCAAACGGATTCCGCGGCGAAACCTGCGTCGGTTGCGGATGTGCGTTCATTGATGGCGCAGGGCAAGCTGGACGAGGCGAACCGTGAACTGGACGCACTGGCCGGGGCGCAACCGGAGCCGGCGGGTGTAGAGCGCCTGCGGGGCATTATTGCCTACGAGAGCAACAGGTTGGCGGAAGCTGACGCGGCGTTGGGGCGCGCGCTCCTGCAGGATCCTGGCGATCTTGCGGCTATGCAGGTGCGTGGGGTGACGCTGTATCGGATGGGAAAGCCGGGGCAGGCGATTCCTTTGCTGGAGAAGGCGCGCGGGGCAGAACCTGTCGCCAACGCCGATCCCAATTATGTTCTGGGCCTCTGCTACGTTGCGATGAACCGGTATGATGATGCGCGGCATGCATTCGCAACTCAGTATGATTTCGGTCCAGATTCGGCAGCGGCGTGGCTGGTGACCGCCAGAATGCTGTTTCGGCAGGAACTGACGGCGCCAGCAGCGGCGGCGGCGTCGAAGGCTGTGCAACTTGATCCGCGGTTGCCGCTGGCCCATCGACTTCTGGCGGAGATCGATCTTGCAAAAGGCGATGCCGCAGCCGCAGTCGGGGAACTCCAGGAAGAAGTCAAGGTGAATCCTCTGGATGGGGAGACGTACGACCGCATGGGGGACGCGTTTGTCCGCAGCGGGCAGTATGCGCAGGCACAAAAGGTGCTGGATCGGGCGGTGCTGCTGGAGCCGAATGCGAGCGGTCCGTATATTTTGCTGGGGCGGACCATGCTGGAGCTGCACGATCCGGTGACGGCGACAATGTATCTGGAGCGCGCAGAGAAGATGGACCCGTCGAACGCGATGGTGCACATGCTGCTGGGGCGAGCTTTCACGGCAGCGGGGCGCAAGGCGGACGCAACGCGTGAATTCGAGATTCTGCAAAAGCAACTGGGGACGAACGCGTCCGTGTCGTCTCGTCCATAGCGGGAGCGATGGGGAGTGGATTTGAGGGCATTGAGAAGCCTGACGCTGGCCGCCGGTCTGCTGGGCGGTAGTTTGTACTGCGCAGCGCAGACCGTTCGGTTGCAGGAGGCCAGCGACGCCTTTCGCGCGGGGACAACGGCGTATGCGAAGGGCGATCTGCAGGAGGCTCGCAAGCAGTTTGGGAGGGCGGTCCATCTGGCGCCTGGCATCGAAGAGGGGCACAGTGCGCTGGGTGTCGTGTTGTATGCACTGGGGGAGTATCCGCAGGCAATCGCTGAATTGAAAGCTGCGCTCAGGATGAAGCCGGACGATCGGAATGCCGAAGAGGATCTGGCTCAGGCGTACAGTCAGACCGGGGCATGGGATGAGGCGAACGCGCTGTTCGGGACGATGGACCACGAGTCGCCGCTGCGCGCTGAGTTGCTCGTGGTGTGGGCGCGGGATCTGGCGGCGGTTCAGAAGATACCCGCAGCGATTGATGTGATGGGGCGAGCGGCAGCGGCCGATCCAGAGAACGCGACAGTGGCGGATCAGCTGGGATCGCTCGATGCGCAGGCGGGTCATTGGGCAGATGCGGAGGCGGCCTTTGCGAAGGCGATCGGGATGAATCCGGGGCTGGCCTCAGCGCACCTGCATCTGGCGCTGGTGCTGAGTCATGAGCAGCAAACGGCCCGGGCCGAAGAAGAATTCAGCCAGGCAGCGCAGCTGGAACCCCGGGACGCGACGGTGCAACTGGAGTGGGGTAACGCTCTGGTGGCGGCGAATGAGGACGAGCAGGCGATATCGCATTTTCAGCAGGCGATCCATCTGGATCCGAACCCAATCGATGCGGAGTATCAGCTGGCTCTGGCGATGCAGCGCGAAGGCGAGGAGAAAGCGGCGATCCTGCTGTTTCAGAAGGTGGTCGCTGCGCGCCCGAAGGAGGCTGAGCCGCTGACGAACCTCGGCCTGGCGATGGTGCAGACCGGGCAGGCGAAGGCCGCGATTCCGCTGTATCAGCAGGCGGCGGCGCTGACGCCGCAGAACCCGACGATCTACGAGGATCTGGGTGCGGCGTATTTGCAGGAGAACAATATCGACGATGCGATCCGCGAGTTGCAGACCGGATTGAAGCTGGCTCCCCAGGATCCGCATCTGCACTACGATCTTGGGCTGGCTTACAAGCTGAAAGACGATCTGCCGCACGCCATCGGCGAGCTGGAGACGGCGCTGCGGCTCGATCCTGGATCGCCGGACGCGCCGTACACGCTGGGCATCCTTTATATGCAGGATGGCCGCTTCGACGATGCGGTACGAAATTTGCGTGCGGCGCTGGAGCTGCGTCCGCAAAACGGCGATGGATGGTCGATTTTGGGGAGCATCTATCGTCAACAGGGCAAGAACGAGCAGGCGGCTGCAGCGTTGCGGAAGGCCATCACGCTGCTTCCAGAACAGCCCGGACCGCACGTGACGCTGGCCAGTGTGCTGCAGGAGGAAGGGAAGCAGGATGAGGCAGCGGCTGAGCGCAAGAAGGCAGCGGATCTGACGCGTGTGGCTGTGAACCGGCAGCGGGCGATGTTCGCAACGAATGCCGGAAATGCGCTGCTCAACAAGGGACAGATCGCGGATGCGATCGCGCGGTATCAGGAGGCGATCGTCAGCGATCCTAATTATGCGGAGGCGCACCAGCAGCTCGCTGCGGCTTTGCTACAGCAGGGGCGGGTTGCAGAGGCTGCGGCAGAACGGCAGAAAGCCGAAGCGCTGACGGCCAAAAATCCTTAGGAGCGGACGTGGTACGTTTCTTTCGATGAATCGGCGGCAATTTCTCTCCTCTCTCAGCCGCAGCGCTCTGGTGCTACCCTTTGCGGACGTGCTGTCGATGGCAACGCCACCGTGGAGACGGGGTGCTGCCATCGCTGGGCAGCAGATGGGTGCGCAGAGGCCAGGCGCGCAGCAGTCCTATGAGGCCAAACCTATGCCGCCTCCGCCGGGACCGGCGTCGCCAATTGCCGGAACTCCGCTGGGCGTGGAGTTTGTGGATGTTGCCACGCAGAGCGGGTTGAAGGCGAAGACGATTTTCGGCGGCGAGGGAAAGAATAAGTACCTGCTGGAAACGACGGGTTGCGGGGCAGCTTTCTATGACTACGATCAGGATGGCTGGCTGGATATCTTTCTGGTCAATGGATGGCGGCTGGAAGGTTTCGCGAAGGGCGAGGAGCCGAGCTGCCACTTATTCCGGAACAATCGTGACGGGACTTTTACCGATGTGACCGCGAAGGCCGGTGTTGGGCACAGCGGCTGGGGGCAGGCGTGCTGCGTCGGCGATTACGACAACGATGGCTGGGACGATCTGTTTGTGAGTTACTACGGCCAGAATATTTTGTTTCGCAATAACGGCAACGGTACGTTCACGGATGTTACGGCGAAGGCGGGATTGCTGCAGACGAAGACGCGATGGAATTCCGGATGCGCCTTTCTAGACTACGACCGGGATGGACATCTGGATCTGTTTGTCGCGAACTACATTGACTTCGATTTGAAGACTGCGCCGCTGCCGGAGTCGGGGCCGTGTCTGTACAAGGGCATTCTGGTTGCGTGCGGACCTCCGGGGCTGGAGCCGGGGAAGAACATTCTCTACCACAACAACGGCGACGGGACGTTCACGGATGTGTCGGAGAAGGCCGGTATGGGCACGACGCTGGGCAATTACGCGCTCAGCGTGGCGGTTGCCGATTTCGATAACGACGGCTGGCCGGATATCTATGTCGCTAACGACTCGACGGCGGCGACACTCTATCAGAACCAGAAGGACGGAACTTTTCGCGACGTTGCCATTGAGGATGGTGTGGCCTTTTCGCCCGATGGCCGTCCGCAGGCGGGGATGGGCGTGACGGTCGGGGACTACAATCGCGACGGATGGCTCGATATTGCCAAGACGAATTTTGCGGGCGATACGGATTCGCTGTACGCGGGACTGGGAAACGGGAATTTCGAAGACCGGACCTATCAGGCGGGACTGGGCGTGAATACGCGATATCTGGGGTGGGGCATCGGCTTTCTCGATATGGACAATGACGGATGGCTCGATCTGCTGGTGGCCAACGGGCATGTCTATCCGGAAGTCAGCACGGTGAAGACCGAGGCGCCGTACGCGGAGCATAAGTATCTGTACAGGAATCTGCGCAACGGGCGGTTTGAGGATGTGAGCTCGCAGGGCGGACCGGGGATCACGGCGGCGGTGCCGGCACGGGGTTGTGCGTTTGGCGATTACGACAACGATGGGGATGTCGACGTCGTGGTGAACTGCATCAACAGCCTGCCGCAGCTGCTGCGTTGCGATTCAACGTGGAAGCGCCACTGGGTCAAGGTGAAAGTGGCGGGAAAGAAGTCGAATCGCACCGGGATCGGCGCGCGTGTGCAGGTGACGGCGCGCGTGCAGGGGGACAAGCCGATGGTTCTGATCGATGAGGTGAGGAGCGGGGGGAGTTACTTCTCGCAGAGCGATCTGCGGCTGCATTTTGGGCTCGATCAGGCGGAGGCGGTCGACGTGCTCGAGGTTCGGTGGCCTTCGGGGCATGTGGACACGTTCAAAAATCTGCCGGTGGATCGGTTGTACGTGGTGGAAGAAGGCGCGAAGGATGTGACGGCATTTCTGTTGCCTGCAATGAGGAGGGTGTGACATGCGAGGAAAGCTGCGTTCCGTGTACCTGGCGCTGTCGGTCGTGTGTGCCGGTTTGACGGCGGCCGCAGCCGCGCCGCATCGCGCCGATTCCTGGCAGATTGGCCCGTTCACGCGTCCCGCGGCGGGGAATCCGGTGATCCGTCCGAATCCAGCGGCTCTGTTTGCCGATCCGATTCGTCATTCTGCGGTGCGCTGGCAGGCTCTGCACACGTTCAATCCTGCAGCTGTGGTGAGGAACGGAGCCGTTGCCGTGCTGTTTCGTGCAGAAGACGATACGGGCGAGATGCAGATCGGAATGCATACCTCACGGCTGGGACTGGCGGAGAGCGTGGATGGAATCCACTTCACGCGGCACGGAGCGCCGGTGTTCTATCCGGAGAAAGACAGCCAGGAATCGCGGGAGTGGCCGGGTGGAGTGGAGGATCCTCGGATCGTCGAAGCCGAGGACGGAACTTATGTAATGACTTATACGCAATGGAACCGGGTCACTTACTCGGTGGGAATTGCAACGTCTTCGGATCTGGAGCACTGGACGAAACATGGTCCGGCATTTCTCGACGCGGCGGGAGGGAAATACGCGAATCTGAAGTATAAGTCGGCAGGAATTGTAACGGCGCTGCATGGGGGACGACTCATTGCTGCGCGCATTCAGGGTAAGTACTGGATGTATTGGGGGGAGGGGGCGATCCATCTCGCCACTTCCTCGGACCTGATTCACTGGATACCGGCGGAAGGCGCGGACGGCGAGCCGGTAGAAGTTCTGAAGCCGCGGTCGGGGAAATTCGACAGCTCGTTTCCGGAAACCGGGCCTCCGCCGGTGCTGACGAGGCGGGGGATTGTGGTGATCTACAACGGCAAGAATGCGGCCACGGGCGGCGACCCGAATCTGGCGGCGAATACGTATGCGGCCGGTGAGGCTCTGTTCGATGGGCATGATCCTGCGAAACTGCTGGCCCGCACGGAGCAGCCGGTGCTACAGCCGATGCTTCCCTACGAAAAGACCGGGCAGTATTCAGCAGGGACGACTTTCGCCGAGGGGCTGGTCTACTTTCACAACCGCTGGTTTCTGTACTACGGATGTGCGGATTCTCTGGTCGCCGTTGCTACGGCCCCACCGGGAGCAGTTGCACAGAAATAGACGATCGTCTGCTTCTCCAGCGGCCTGTCGCGGAGGAAACGTTACCGAGACGGGCAATCACAAAACGCCACTCAGGGGCTGAAGCCCGATTCATTCTGGCTCTCGGTGGCACGGCTGAAGCCGTGCCCTTTCAAAACCACTAACGGATTCACTGCGAGAGGCCACTAGCCATGAGATGGATGGTGGAGGCGCTGGCTCAGGTGCTGTTTGACGCCGGGCCACTCGGACGCAACGATGGAGAAGCGTGCCGAGTTGCGTGGAGTGGCATCGGACGCCAGCCGGTAGGCGCGGAGGATGCCTTCGAATTTCGCGCCGATGCGCTCGATGGCGTTGCGGGAGCGCTGGTTGCGCTCATCGGTGTGAAGGCAGACACGGAGGAGTTGCCAGACTTCGAAGGCGTGGGTGAGCATGAGCAGCTTGGCTTCGGTGTTGGCGGCGGTGCGGATGGAGTCTGGGGCGAGCCAGGTGTAGCCGATTTCGCAGACGTCGGGCAGTGAGCGCCGATGACGCTCGTGACTTTCGGGCCAGGGAAGGCGATCGATGTCAAAGAAGCGCGTAGAACCGATGACCCTGTCGTCCGCCTGACGGATTGTGGCAAAGGGAAAGGCGGTGCCCGCCTCGCGCCAACTGATAGCTGTGTTCACGTAGCGGGTCATAGCGTCATTCCCGCTTGGGACGACCGTCCAGCGATAGAGTTCGGCGACGTCACCCGAGGCGGCCGCGACGAGCGGTTCGATGTGGTGCGGCTGGAGGGGTTCGAGGCGCACGTGCTGTCCGGTGAGCGTGAAGAGTTCCTGGGTCATGGCGATTGTCTCCGGGGATTCGACAATGGCCGCTGGGCTGGGTCGCCGTAGAGGATGCCGCGGCCGTGCGTGCCGACGTAGACGCGTCCGTAGACGCGGGGGTCGCCGGTGATCTGCAGAATCAGTCCCCACTGGTGCTGATCGTCGTTGATGCGCGTCCAGGTGCGGGCTTCGTCGAGGGAACGGAAGATACCGGGCTGACCCTGGATGGATCCGACGAGATAGAGGGCCGGATCACTGTGGCCTGGCGCGGCTTTGCCGAATCCGAAGGCCTGAATCTCGGAGACGCCGGGCATACGCACGAAAGAGAGAGCAGCGTTGGCGGGCTGAGCTGTGAGCGACACTGCGCGATAAAGGCCGTCGAAAGCGGCGAACCACAGGTCGCCGGTGCGGCCGGGCGTTGCATAGAGACGGTCCTGGCCGCCGCGAGGATCGCCGCGCGGGAAGGAGGAGGTGGCCGGTGCGTTTTTCAGAGTGAAGGACTGCGTCGAGAATGTGGCGGCGGCGTCGGTGCTGCGGTAGAACTTGTGATCCTGCAGCGAGGCGGCATAGAAGACGCGAGGATTCTGCGGATCGGCGATGAGTCGCATTCCTGCCGTCAGGCTCGAGACGGTTTTCCAGGTTGCGCCGCGATCGCGGGTGACGGAGGGAGCCTCGTGGTCGGGAGTCCAGACCCAGGTGGCGCCGTCGGCAGAGACGGCGACGGATCCGGCGCGGCTGGCGAGTGTAGGGCGGGCGGCGGTTGGGTGCCATGTGCGGCCAGAGTCCAGCGAATAGCTGATGTTCTCGCCGGGCTTGTGCTGCGCATTGATACCGACTCTGACGATGACGTTGGGTCGCAGAGCAGCGGAGGCAACGCCGGTGGTGTTGCCGAAGCGAGGCGGCGCGGAGGAGCCATCAGGGGCGGGGCGATCGAGATCCCAGTGGACGAAGCCGCCGTAGTCGCCGATGGCGCTGATGAGATGCGGACCGTCTGCGGGACTGTCGAGCTGGAGTGCGACGGTTTCTTCGATGCCGGGGACGAGGATGCTCCAGTGAGTGGGCTGGCCGCGATCGATGGCACTGAGGTCGAAGGTTTCCCAACCGCCATAGCCGGTGGTGAAGACGGCGTGGTTGGAATTCAGCGGATCGATTTCGATATCGAACATCCAGTGGATGGGAGTGGGCGCGACATAGGGCGCGAGTGAGGGATCGAGGATGCCGCTGTGGACGTTGCCGAAGAGGGGTTTCCAGGTGGCGCCTGCGTCGGTGGAGCGAAAGATGGTTTCGCCGCCGTCGAAGCCGGGACGGCCGAAGGTGCTGGCGAGGAGCGTTTGCGGATGCTGCGGATCGACGGTAACGGCGGCGTAGCCAAACTCCTTGCTGCCGCGCACGGGGTGCTCGGGAGTGATGTCGGTCCAGGCGCCGCTCTGGGTATTCAGTTTCCACACCGCTCCGTCGGTCATCCGTGAAGGACCGGGCGCAGTACCGTAGGCGATGTAGAGAAATTTATCGGTGGAGAGCGCGGCGCGGGTGGGGCGGTACCGTGTGGGCGCGCCGGCGACGGGCTGCCATGTGGCGCCTGCGTCTTTGGAGACAAAGAGGTTCGCGCGGTTCATGAGCGAAACGCCGACGTAGAGGGTCTGCGTCGCGGTATGGGGATGCAAGCCGGCGGCGGGAACGAAGTGAACGAAGACAATGCCGTCGCCGAGGGCAGGCGCGGTTTCGGTGATGTCTGGAAATGTCGATACGCGCGTCCAGGTTGCGCCGCGATCGCGCGAGCGCCACAGTCCGCTTTGGCGTGTGCCGAGGTAGAGGATGCGGCCGTCCTGAGGATCGACCGAGAGGCGCTCGCCGTTGCCGCGGCCGTCTTCGTTGGCGCCGAACTTGACCGGGACATTGGTGCGTTGCCATGTCTTGCCGCGATCGGCCGAGCGGAGAATCGCGCCGTCGGGAGTATTCGCATTGGTGTAGGTTCCGCAGGCGAGGTAGATACGGTTTGGGTCGGAGGGGTCGACGGCGATGGATTCGACGCCGGTGAGGTTGCGGTCTTTGTAAGAGATCCAGTCGAGCAAAGGCTGCCAGCGACGCGTGGCTTCATCCCAGCGATAAGCGCCGCCAATATCGGTGCGCGCGTAGCGGACGCCGGGTGCTGAGGGATGAAACACGATGCCGTCGACGAAGCCGCCGCCGACGATCTGCACATTTTTCCAGGAGTAGCGCTCCGGCGCGGAGAGTTGCGCCGAACAGGCAAGAGCCGTGAGCAGGAACAGACAGGCTGCGAGTCGGGGGGGCTTCAAACAGGCCGTGGTCCTTTCGTCGGATCGAAGGGCTACAGGTCCAGTTTATTGCAGGGGAACTGGGGAGCTGGTGGCCGCCTTGTCGCCGGAGGACGGGGAGGGCGCGAGGGGCTCAGATCATTCCTGGAGAGCAGCTTTCCGGAAAGAGACATCGCCACGAGGAATCGAGGCAGAGCCAGCGCTGGGTGCTGCACCAGCTGGTGGCGAGCTCGGGGATGTGGAGAAGCCCATGGCCACGGACGCAGAAGAGCTCGGTGCCATTCCAGGAGAGGAAGTTGCAGGAAGCCTGGCCAACGCGCGCCGGGCTGGACAGCCGACGCAGGCACTCCGGACAGCGGCGGCGTTGATCCTGGAGGATCCAGCGGAAGCCGAAGAGGAGCGCGGGGAAGGCCGTGAACATCTGCAGGAGGTTCGGAGTCGATCCGGCCCATGCCGGCCCCCAGGCGAGAGCGATGGTCGCAAAGTAGACGACGGCGACCCACAACAGCACCTTGAATGCGAGAAAGGCCCAGCGTCGCGCGGTGATGCTGAAGACCTTGCGGCCGCGATAGCGGGGGTAGTCGCCGAGAGGCAGCGCGGTGGTTGCGGGGAGTGCCAGGCAGGCGAGCAGGAGCGCGAAAAGGAAGGATATGGTGGGCTGCCATGCGAGCCACGAGACCGATACGCAGTCGTAGATGTGCGTGACGCCATAACGAGTTTCGGTCATGAATCGGACACCCCCACGTGGCGGCGGAAAGGCACTACTGCGAATGCGCGCGAGAACGAAGCCTCGGGCGTGCGGTGAGAGTTCTTTGAGCGCAGCCTTGTCTTCGAGCAGCCAGGCTTCCATTGTTGCCGGCAACGCGGTGCCATTGTCTGGCAGGATGGCGATGCGGACAGGACGCCCGTCGATGGTCGCCGTGCCGTCGAGGATTCCTGGATTGCTGTGGTACCAGGTTCGCCAGGCGGATTGCGAGAGCACCAGGAGTGGCTGAGTGCTGCCGGGAGCATCGGGAATGCGGACCCGCAGCATCTGGAGCAGATTGTCGCTGGCGAGGGCGACCGAGAGATGTGCCATCGGCTCATGGGGTACCGACACGTTTTTGACCGTGGGGTGGTACCAGGCCAGCTGGGAGAAGAGCTTATCGGTATCGGTTTGCCACTCGAGGTAACTTTGCAGCGGGATGTCGGGCGATTGCGCGCCGGAATCGCCGGCAGGGGAGATGGTCACGAGATCGGCGCTGCGGGCTGGGTGGAGCGGGAGAAGCGCATGCCAAGCGCTGGGAAAGAGGAGGCAGAGCAGAAAGGCTGTGAGTGAGAGGGATGCGAGGACGAGCGCGCAACGCGGCGCCGATCCGGCCTGCAGGCTCTCGATGCCGTGCGAGCGCAGGTGATCGCAACGCAGCCAGAAGGCATCGGGAAAAGCGCCGAGGCTGAAATGGAGGGGATCGGCAGCTGGGGAATCGCCGAGATCGGAGGTGGGAGTGTGGAGAAGGTGGTAGAGTTCCGCCGTCCATTCCGAGGTCCACGCACTCCGGCCGGTGTGGGGAACCAGGAGAGCGGCGGCGCGCACGTTGAGACGCGCCAGGATCGCGGGATCGAGACGGAAGGCGTTCATGCGCGCTCGACCTCAGGCGATGGGAGCATTTTTTCGAGCAGAGGGTAGCGTTCCCAGGCGGCTTCAAGGGTGGTTTTTCCGGTGCGCGTGAGGCGGTAGTACTTGCGGGGCGGGCGCTGCTCGGCGTCGGCGATGGACTGCTGCTCCCATTTGGAGAGGATGAGTCCGTCGCGCTCGAGGCGGCGCATGGCGGGGTAAACGGTGCCGCTGGGCAATCCGGTCATCTGCATCACGCTGAAGCCGTAGATATGGCCAGCGTGGATGGCCTGGAGGATCATTGCGGCGGTGTGCGAGAGTTTCGCGTCGGCCGACATAGCGATCATTGTACCCTATGTAGCATTCTGTTGACGCAAATAGAGCAGTATGCTACATAGGGAGTAGAGAGGCGCTTCCATGCTGGAGTTGCAGCACCTTTACCGAAGCTATCGCGGCATTCCTGCCATCCAGGATGTGAGCTTTCAGGTACGCCCGGGAGAGATTGTGGGGTTTCTTGGGCCGAACGGGGCGGGGAAGTCGACAACGGTGAAGATCACCACGGGCCTGCTGCGGCCGAACGACGGCCGGGTGCTCTTCGATGGGCGAGACATCCATGCGGATTTGCGCGCGTGGCGGGCGACGTTCGGGTATATCCCGGAAGAGGCGCACCTGTATGCATGGATGTCGGCGATGGAGTATCTGCAGCTGGTGGGACGGCTGCGCGGGATGCGCGAGCGGCTGGTCGAAGAGAAGGCGACGGCGATGCTGCAGTTGCTGGGGCTGGAGTCGTGGCGGCATTCGCCGATGACGGCGTACTCCAAAGGCATGCGACAGCGGGTGCTGATGGCGGCAGCACTGATGCACGATCCGGCGATGCTGATTTTCGACGAGCCGCTGTCGGGGCTGGACGTGCTGTCGTCACGGCTTTTTCGGGATCTGCTGCACGAACTGGCGGCTGCAGGCAAGGCGGTGCTGTACATCTCGCATGTCCTGGAGATTGTGGAACAGATTTGCGATCGGGTGATTGTGATCGCCCAGGGGAAGGTGGTTGCGGATGCAGCGCCGTCGGAACTGACGCGGCTGACGGAACTGCCGAACCTGGAGAAGGTGTTTGCGCAGCTGGTTCGCCAGCAGGACACGCGGGCGGCGGCGCACTCGATGGTGGAGGCGATGAGGCTGGGGCATGGCTAGCGCGCTGCGCGTGAGACGGGAGCAGAAGGACGAGGTGGCATCGCTCGAAGTGCTGGCACGCCGCCCGCCGGCGGAGGAGCGCGGGCCGGAGTCGCAGTTCCGTGTGCTGGTGCGGCACTTCCTGGAGCGATTCTTCAACAACGAGATGGCATCGGCGGATGGCGACGCCAAGACGAGGCTGGTGCAGGTGGCGTGCACGATCGGCATCCCGGGGCTGATCGTGGCTCTGTACCTGTATCCGCTGTATCACCTGCCGCACGGCCATGTAGGGCGCTTCTGGGGGCCCCGACCGTATTGGTCGCAGGCGGGCGATCACTACTTTTACGTGCTGTATTCGATGGTGGCGATGGGGATTTTAACCATCTTCGAGTGGGATCTGCTGTTTCCCGATCTGCTGGACGTGATTGTTCTGTCGCCCCTGCCCATGCGACGAGGCCGAGTGCTGGGTGCGCGAGTGGCGGCGATCTTTCTGCTGATGGGCGCGGCGCTGTTCGACGCGAATTTCCTGGCGCCGATCGTGCTGCCGGCAGCGGTGGATCCGCCACATCTTTTTCGGTTCTGGACGGCGCATCTGCTGGCGGTTGGGGCGAGCGGGATTTTTGGAGCGAGTTTCTTTCTGGCGCTGGAGGGGTTGCTGCTGGGCGCGCTGGGGGATCACTGGTTCAGGAAGGTGTCACTGCGGCTGCAAGGGCTGTTTGTGGTGGTTCTGCTCACGCTGCTTTTTCTGTATCCGGCGACGGCGGGATCGCTGGGCGGATTGCTTACGTCGGGTAGACGGTTTGTCTTTTGGGTGCCGTCGTTCTGGTTTTTGGGGATTTACCAGCGCGTGCTGGACGGGAGTGCAGCGGCCCCGATTCTGGTTCGACTGGCGAGGATCGGATGGTTCGCGACGGCGGCTGTTGTGGTGCTCGCGGCGGGTTTTTATCCCCTGGCGTGGTGGAGAAAGACGCGCGGGCTGGTGGAAGGTGCGGCCAAGCGGGAGCGGCAAAGCTGGCTGGCGCTGCCGGTGCGAGGGGCGCTGCAGGCGCTGGCGCGGACTCCGGCGTGTCGCGCGATCTGGCAGTTCATCGGGCAGAACCTGGTGCGCGTGCCGCGCTATCGGATGGTGCTGGTGATGTACGGCGGCCTGGGGGTGGCGTTGCTGCTGGCGACGGTGACGCGGGTGAGCGTTGCGCATGGGAGCATCGTGTTTCTTTTTTCGCCGGAGGGTCTGCGCGCGACGGTGCCGATTGTTGCGTTCTGGGCCGTCTCCGGGCTGCGCAGTACATTTCTGGCGCCGGCGGATCAACGGGGGCGCTGGATCTTTCGGGTGATCCTGGGCAAGGCGGGACCGGCGGAGGTGGGTGCAGCCAAGCGCTGGGTGTTCTTGTGGAGTGCGCTGCTGAGTCTGGCTGCGGCGGGATCCGCGTTCTGGTTGGGCGGCCCGGCTTCGCACCAGGGATTGTTTGTGGCGGCGCAAGTGCTGGTGGCGGTGGGGTGGAGCGCTGTTCTGACGGATCTGTTTTTTCTGAACGTCACGACGATTCCGTTTACGGGTGCGCGGCCCAACGCGGCGACCAACTTCGCGCTGCTCCTGATTCCGTATCTGGGATTCTTTCCGGCGGTTGTGATGTTTACCGTGGCGCTGGAGCCGATGCTCGAAGCGGGTGTCGGACATTTGGCACTCGGTGGGGGAGTGATGCTGGGAGCCCATCTGTTGCTGGGTGCGATGCACCGCAGCCGCCTGGCTGACCATGTTCATCGGATCGATGCGGACGATGATGAGGAGGAGTTTCCGATGCGGCTGGGGTTGAGGTATTGAGGTGTCGCCGGAGGTCTGGCGGATGTGTCCGACTTTGTCGGACATTTGGCACCGGAGAAAGGGATCAGGCGCTGGGGCTGTCGTGGTTTGACGAGAACAGGGCGTCCAGCACCAGCAGGATACCGCCGATGACGATGGCGGAGTCGGCGATGTTGAAGTCGGGCCAGTGGTAGTGAATGATGTGGACTTCAAGGAAGTCGGTGACCATGCCGTAGCGGATGCGATCCCATACGTTGCCGATGGTTCCGCCGAGGATCAGAGAGAGGGCAATCATCGTAGGGGTGATGCGGCGGCCGAAGCGCAGGAGGATGAAGAGGATAACGGAGGCGGCAAGGAGCGAGAAGCCGGTGAGCATCCAGTGGGTGAGCGTCGGACGTGAGGAGTCCACGAACATGGAAAAGGCGGCGCCGGGATTACGAACGTGGGTGATGCGGAAGACGCGGCGGATGACGACGATGGCATCGCCTTCTTCGATGTGGTGGCTGACCCAGTATTTGGTGAGCCGGTCGAGGAGGATGACGAGGGCGGAGATGCCGAGCAGCCAGGGGCGCTGGTCACGGCCGGTGTGGTTCACTGGGCGACCTCGGTGAAGGGACGAAAGAGCTCAGAGCCCAGAGCACAGAGCGCAGAACAGCGAGCAGGGGACAGGGCGGGGAGTTCAGGAAGCATTGGGATGAACCTCAGGGAGGTAGCCCATCTTGGCGAGAGCGTTTTCACACCGGCCACAGACAGACCAGGGGGCATCGGCGGCCGGGGTCGTGGGGGAGACCTGGCGGACGTGGAGAGGACTGTCATCGGGGTAGTAGTTCCAGCAGCGGGCGCACCTGGTGCCGGCGGCCGGAGCGACGGTAAACGCCAACCCTGTATCACCGCTCATCTGGGTTAGAAGGACCTGCGACACGTTGAAGACTTCTTTCAGTTCAGGCCCCACAGTTTTCATCGTGTTGTAAAGGCGGCCAGCGGCGCTGATATCGAGTCTCGCTCCGAGACCTTTCCCGATTTGTCCTTCTTTCCGCAACCCCTCCAGCCGCTGCAAAACTTCGTTCCTGAATGCGAGCAGTTCGCTCCAGTTGCGCAATAACTCTTCGTCCGCACTTCCCAGTTTGTCCGCGTTCGGAAACAGTGCCAAATGCACGCTGGCAGGTCTGTCGGACATGGCGGGCAGATACTGCCAGACCTCGTCGGACGTGAAGGTGAGGATGGGGGCGACGAGTCGGACGAGGGCTTCGGTGATGCGCCAGAGGACCGTTTGTGCGGAGCGGCGTTCGATGCCCTTCGGCGCGAAGGTGTAGAGGCGGTCCTTGAGCACGTCGAGGTAGAACGCGCTGAGATCGACGATGCAGAACTCGTTGACGGCGTGGTAG
>JBKICP010000271.1:0-3774 GCA_046567085.1 Acidobacteriota bacterium | reverse complement strand
CAAAATGGTCGAAGCCTCTGAGACCGTCCTCGCCCGCGCCGGCATCGCCGCCTCCGACCTCGCCTGCTTCATCCACCACCAGGCTAACCGGCGCATCATCGACTCCAGCGCCGAACGCCTCGGGCTCCGCGAGGATCAGGTCATCATCAACATCGAGCGCTTCGGCAATACCACCGCCGCCACCATCCCCCTCGCCATCAACACGGCTCTCGAAGAAGGCAAGCTCAAAAAAGGCGATCTCTTCGTCATCGCCAGCGTCGGCGCGGGATTCACCGTCGGCGCCGCCCTCCTCCGCTGGGAAATTTAACCTCTCCCGGACCACCCAGAATCTCGATGCCCCGTCTCCCGCAGGGAGGCGGGGAAGGGCCAAAATCGCGCCGCCACAGACCGCCCTCCACTCGAAGTGATCGCCGTCACTGCTCACCCCCGTTCCAAAAGCGTACCGTCATCGGTTTTGGAGGTAGAGACTCTGCGAAGGATCTCTAGCCCGGTCCGTCCATTCAGGCTACTGATTCTTCGCAGCTTATCCGCCATCGCCCATGCATAAGTCCCGCGCAGGCGACCCTCCCAAAACAGAGAGGCGGAAGACCGATGACATGGAAAGAGGCGTTTCGGAGCAGGAGCATGACGGCGGCTCAGGCTCTCGAAGCCGTATCTTCGGGAGCGCGCGTCTGGATCCAGTCCGGCGTGGGCACGCCCACGACCCTGGTCAGCGCTCTCGTGGCCCGCGCCAGCGAACTGCGCGACGTCGAAATCGTCCACATGATGACCCTCGGCAATGCCGAGTACACCAAGCCCGAATACGAAGGACATTTCCGTCATCGCGGCCTCTTCCTTGGCGCCAATACCCGCGCAGCCGTCGCCGCCGGACGTGCCGACTACACGCCCATCTTCCTCAGCGAGATTGAAGGCCTCTTCGTCAGCGGAGCCATGCCGCTCGACGTCGTGCTCATGCAGGTTTCACCACCCGACGAGCACGGCTTCGTCAGCCTCGGCACCACAGTGGACTGCACCCTCACCGCCTCCCGCTGCGCCCCCATAATCATCGCCGAAGTGAATGACCAGATGCCCCGCACCCACGGAGACACTTCGATTCACGTCAGCCACCTCACCGCCATCGTCGAGACCTCGCGGCCCCTGCTCGAACTGCACTCCGATCCCTTCACCGACGTGCATCTCCGGGTAGCCCGCAACGTCGCCTCGCTGATCCCCGATGGCGCCACCATCCAAACCGGCATCGGCGGCATTCCGGAAGCCGTCCTCACCTGCCTCGACGACAAGCGCGACCTCGGCATTCACACCGAGATGCTCGCCGACGGCGTCATCGAGCTCATGGAGTCCGGCATCATCAACGGCGAACGTAAGTCCCTGCACCAGGGCAAAGCCGTGGCCGCGTTCGTCCTCGGCACCCGCCGCCTCTTCGACTTCATTCACGACAACCCCAGCTTCGAATTCCGCTCCATCTCCTACACCAACGACCCTTTCGTCGTCGCGCAGAACGACCGCATGGTCGCCATCAACTCCGCGCTCCAGGTGGATCTCACCGGCCAGGTCTGCGCCGATTCGCTCGGCACCCGGCCCTACAGCGGCTTTGGCGGCCAGCTTGACTTCATCCGCGGCGCCGCCCGTTCGAAAGGGGGCGTGCCCATCATCGCCCTGCCCGCCACCGCCCGCGGCGGCCAGCTCTCCCGGATCGTGCCCGTGCTCGATCCCGGAGCCGGCGTGGTGACATCGCGCGCCGACGTCCACTACGTCGTCACCGAGTACGGTATCGCCTCACTTCACGGCAAGACCCTGCGCGAGCGCGCCGAAGCTCTTATCGCCATCGCCGATCCCCGCTTTCGCGCCGATCTTGAGGACTTTGCCGTGCGCCAACACTACATGGAACGCAAACCCGCCGCCGTGCTGGCATGAATAACGGCACAAATAAGGAGCACACGATGCCAGAAGCCGCAAAACCAGATCGAGGATCTCTGAGGATCGATACCGCTGAATGCAAAGGCTGCGGGCTGTGCGTCGAAGCCTGCCCGCCAAAGGTCATCCACCTCAGCGATCGCCTCAATGCCTACGGCTATCAAACCGCAACCTATGCGGGAGCAGGCTGCACCGGATGCGGCATCTGCTTCCTGGTCTGTCCCGAGCCGGGAGCCATCACCGTCCTGCGCCTGGCTCACACCGCCGGCCGTAAAGCCAGCACCCACACCATCGGGGGAGTACACCAATGAGCAGGCATCTCATCAAGGGAAACGAAGCGATCGTCAAAGCCGCCATCCTTGCCGGCTGCCGCGGCTTCTACGGCTATCCCATCACCCCCGCCAGCGAGATTACCGAAGCCGCGGCCCAGTATCTCCCGCAGGTGGGCGGCGTATTCCTCCAGGCCGAGAGCGAAGTCGCCGCCATCAACATGCTCTACGGCGCAGCATCGGCCGGTGTGCGCGTGATGACCGCGTCCAGCGGACCCGGCATCAGCCTGATGCAGGAAGGCATCAGCTACCTGGCCGGCGCCGAACTGCCCTGCGTCATCGCCGACATCACCCGTGCGGGTCCGGGGCTGGGAAACATTACATCCGAGCAGAGTGATTACCACCAGGTTGTCAAAGGCGGAGGCCACGGCAACTACCGGACCATCGTCCTCGCGCCTCACTCGGTGCAGGAAATGGCCGACCTCACCTCCCTGGCCTTTGAGCTCGCCGACCGCTACCGCAATCCTGTCGTTCTCATGGCCGACGGCTTTATCGGCCAGATGATGGAACCGGTCGAATTCCCCCAGATTGCCGCTGAGCCGTCGCTCCCGGATTGGGCTGTTGCCGGAACCGAAGAGACGCGCGGCAATCTCATCTGCTCCATCTTCCTCGACAACGACCAGCTCGAAGCCCACGTGCAGCATCTGGAGGCAAAATACCGCCTCGCCCAGCAGCGCGAGGTGCGCGCCGAAGAACTGTACACCGATGACGCGGACATCGTCCTGGTCGGCTACGGAATCGTCGCCCGCATTCTCAAAGCAGTCGCCGCGGAAGCCCGCGCCGCCGGACTCAGCGTCGGCGTGCTGCGGCCCATCACTCTGTTTCCCTTCCCAACACTCAGTTTCCGCAGTGTCGCACGCCGAGCGAAGGTCTTCGTTGTCGTGGAGATGAGCAACGGCCAGCTCCTCGAAGATGTCCGGCTGGCCCTCAATGGCATGCGGCCCGTGGAATTTCTCAGCCGCGTCGGCGGCAATGTTCCTTCCCACCAGGAAATCCTGGCCTTTGTCCGTGAGCAGGCGCGACGCTGCGCGGAAAGCGAGCAGGTGGTTCATGTCTGAAGATCCTGAAATCCACTACGAGGTGGCGCATTCGCGCCCACATGCCTTCTACAGCAACTTCGACCGCAAAGGCGAGTTGCAGCACCAGACGCACTATTGCCCCGGCTGCGGGCACGGCATCATCCACAAGATGCTGGCCCAGGCAATCGACGAACTGGGCATTCAGAACCGCACCATTCTCATCAGCCCGGTGGGTTGCTCCGTCTTCGCCTACTACTATTTCGATGTCGGCAACGTCCAGGCGGCGCATGGCCGCGCGCCTGCCGTGGGAACAGCCGTCAAGCGCAGCCATCCGGAAAGCATCGTCATCAGCTACCAGGGCGACGGCGACCTCTCGGCCATCGGTTCTGCGGAAATTCTCCACGCGGCCAACCGCGGCGAGAACCTCACCGTCATCTTCGTCAACAACGCCATCTATAGCATGACCGGCGGCCAGGTCGCGCCCACCACCCTGCTGGGACAGCGCAGCACCA
>JBKICP010000270.1:0-5792 GCA_046567085.1 Acidobacteriota bacterium | reverse complement strand
ATGGGCTCCCGCGATAACCATCGAATGATACTGCGAGTTCTGCTCGAGCTGGCGAAAAAACAATAAATCGCCGGGGAGCGCGGCCTGGATGTCGCGTGAGACCCGCCAGGTATTGAACGCGAGCAGCGCGTGGGCGTCGGCAAACTGGGCGAAGGCGGCGTTCGTGAGGTCGGCGGCGGTGAAGGGGCCAGGAGCGACGCGGAAGAGGTTGAGGCCGAGGGGCGTCTGCGGGTAATGGTATTGGGCGATGGAGACAAGGGGGGTGAAGCGGGTCGGGTCGGGCTGCGCAGCGAGCCAGCGTTCGTCGTGCTGGACGAGAGCCTCGCGGTAGGCGAAGCGGAGCAGGGCGGCGCAGTCGTCGATTTCGGGAGGGAGCTTGTCGTTAGGGAGGGCGGCTTCCTGTTCGGCGAGGGCGACGAACCAGGCGCGGAAGGCGGCGCGGTCTTCGGGGGAGTGCAGGTGGAGCGCGTCGGGGAGGCCGTCCTGGTGCGAGTCGGTATTGGAGGGGAAGTAGTGGAGGGCGAGGTTGTAGCGGCGCTGATGCCAGGAGAAGTGCAGCAGCGCAGGACCGGGCAGCACCGGGGCGCGGACATGAACGGCGAGCGAGTTGCCGGGATGGGGGATGAAGCGGAGTTCGGGTGAGGGGGATTCTATCTGCGCGGGGGCAAGAGGCCGGCCGCTCTGGAGGGCGATGGTGGTGACGGCGTGGGTGCGTCCGTCGGCGGGGAGCAGGACGGTGGTGCGGGGGACGATGAGGTAGTCGCGGGCGCAGGCGGTGAGAATGAGGAGGGCGACGGTGGCAACGAGGGCCAGGATGCGGCGCTGCGTGCGCGGGCCGGCGGATTTCATGCTTGGGGGGATTATAGGAGGGGCGGATGCATCGAGAGGACGCATTCTCGGAATTCGACGGGAGTGGCGAAAATCCGGCCGATCGCGGTGTGCGATTTTGGCGGGGTGAAAAAGGTGAGGGTGCGCCTGCGGGGAGCCGGGTGAGACGGAGGTTGTGGGGCACCCTGGTTTCGCTCGGGTCGGCGGTACCGAGGGTGCCCTATGGCTCAGAAGAAGAAGATCGGGCCGCCTTCTTCGCGGACGTCGTTCCACTCGCGGGAGTGCACGCCGCGAAAGAGCGGCAGAGGCAGCTCGGGATTGGCGTGGGTTGTATATAAGGATTGCTCCCAGGAGAAGGAGACCCAGCGGTTGAAGCGGTAGTTGAGCGTGCCCACGGTCATGCTGCTGGCGTGGCGCGTGCCTCCGACGCGATCGATGTCGCGGGCTCTGGCCTGGTCCTCACCGTAGAGCGCGTAGATCGTCCATCCGGAGTTGCGTCCGGCGGGATTGGCGCTGAAGATGCGCGAGAGGGGCAGGCCGAGCTGGACGAATCCACCGGCGGCGCGGACGGGGCGCTGCGGCGCGACGACCTTGCTGCCGTCGGCGTTGGTCCCCAGCACGACGGTCGACGATCCGTCTTCGGAGCTGACGCTGGCGAGGCTGGTTAAGCCGGCGGTGTCATTGAAGAAGGAGTAGAGCTGTCCGGCAAAGAACCAGCGGAGGTCGCTGCCTCCGTAGACCTTGCCGACCAGAGTGAACCAGCGAGTGGGCAGCTGCCACTCGGCATCCCAGCCATCCTGATTGCTGGAGGCGGTGACGCCTGTGGGGAACTGCGAGAGGTAGGCGGCGGGAATGGCGGAGGCGAGCACGGTGGCGGTGCGGCGTCCTTCAAATCCGCTGAAGACGATCTGCGCGGGCGGCACGCCTTTGGCGTGGTCCAGATTCCACTGGGCGACAACGCGGCCCTCGACCTGGGGCCGGCCTGAATCGGGTCCCTGGCGTTCGCCGTAGCCGAGCTGGCTGGAAATATTGGCGGCGCTGGGAGGAAGACCGGAGGAGGGCAGATCGATGGAGAACTCCGGCATGAGGGAGAACGCGTGCGCGCGATGCGTGAATCCGACGCGCATCTGCGGGGTGCGCTCATAGAGTGCGCCGAATCCGATGCCGAGGCCGGTGGTCTCGAGGATATTGGGCAGGGTGGACGATCCGTAGGTGGTCCAGTCCTGGCCGAAGAGCGCCGAGAAGGTATTGTCGTTGTCGAAGTGATAATCCATGCGGCCCCACGCGACGCGCAGGGAGGGATTGCTGGAGCGGATGCTGGAGAGGTTGCGATTGTCGGAGCGGTTGAAGTTGCCTTCGAAATCGCCTTCGAGCTTGCCGGTGAGGACCCACTTCGAATTCGGGTCGTACCACTCGAAGTTGGCGCCGAAACGGCTGGAGCGACTTTTCAGGTGGAACTCGGGCGCGCCGTTCGGCCCGGTGTCGGACAGAAAGCCGGGGAGCGGGAAATCGTCGCCGTTGGGCGAGGAGCTGTCCTCGACGGCGGTCACTTTGATGAATCCGTAGGGTGTGAAGCCGACGCCGTCGGCGGAGAAGGCCGGCTTCGTCGCTCCGCGTTTGGGGCCGCCGACGGGAAAGACGCGGATGGGAACCAGCGCTTCATTGATGGTTGTCGAGGGAGGGCGATCGACGACGGCGGGCGCGCCGGGTTCAGTGGGGTGCGGCGGAACCTGCGCGGAGACGCGCGTCCACGTGACCGGAACAACGGCCGGCCGGGTGGCTGGCGGTGCGGGTGCAGGCGCAGGAGGAGCGAGCCGCGGCGGATTGGCTGCGGCGGTGACGGGAGCGGGGTCGGGTTTGCCGGCCAGCCGATCGAGGTCCGACTGTGCGATGAGTCCTTTTTTAAGAAGAATGGCGGTGAGTGCCTGGGCTTCCTGCTCGCTCCCGCCGGCCTGCTGCAGCTGAGACAGATCCGTGGCGCTGAGGACGCCTTTCTCTTTAAGGAGTGTGATCAGCGCACCGATGTTGGTGTTGCTCGCTGCGTTTTGGCCCAGCACGGGAACGAAGGCACCGAAGACAGCACAGATACCAAGGAAGACGGTAGACCTGAAAAGATTGCGGATCATGAATCGGTCGCTTTCCGGATCGGAGCGTTGCACGTGAGAGTTCCACCGGTGAGCTTTCGAACGGCCGCTGGTTTTGTTTCTCTCGAGCGCTGTAGTTCTCTCTTCCTTCTAGCGGCAATTTGCTGCGGAACTTCAGCGGCGGTATCACTTTCGTCTACCAAAAGTAATGTGAGCGGATCGCGCGCAGGTGAAGAAGATGAGGCCGAAGCCTGCGCAGCAGGAAAGAGGCGGAAGTGTTTTCCGCTGGGCCGGGAGCAATGAAGATGCGCTTGCGCCGGAGAGATTCGGACGCATGCGAGTTACTTCGGCATATAAGTCAGACTAAGTCTGTGATGAGCGCCACATTATTTTTGTGATCTGCATCACGCTTGTCGAGAAATTTGGCTCGCGAGCGCGAGAAAGCGGCCGGATCCCCTGAATCGCAGAGACCGGTTGACCGATAGTAGGCGAGCCCACGACTGCTCCGCATCGCGCTCCCGGTTGCAGCATTGGGCACATCGGAGCGATCGACCAACATGTCCATGCTGTCGCCGGAAGACCAGGAAACGATTCGCGAGTTTTTGATCGAGAGCCACGAGAACCTCGAACATCTGGATCGAAACCTGGTGGAGCTGGAAAAGAATCCGCAGGACGCCGCTTTGCTCAGCGGCATCTTCCGTACGATCCACACCATTAAAGGTTCGTGCGGCTTTCTTGCCTTCTCGAATCTGGAGCGGCTGACGCACCAGGCAGAAACGGTGTTGAGCCAGTTGCGCGACGGGAAGCGGGCGCTGACTCCTGAACTGGTGTCGCTGATTCTGGAAACGGTCGATGCAACGCGCCAGGTTCTGGCTTCGATTGAGGCGACCGGCGGAGAAGGCGATCTGCGCTTTGACGATCTGAGGGAGCGGCTGCGGGCCGCTGCCGAAGCGAAGAGCGATGGAAAGGCAGAAGGCGGAGGTGAAAAAGCATCTCCCGCTCCTCCGGCTCCGCAGCAGCAAAGTCAGCCTGCGCCTGAGGTTGTTTCTCCTGCGACAGCAACTCCTGCTGCGATGCCGGCTCCTGCTGCAGCACCGACTGCGGCGAGTGCGGCTCCTGAGCCCACTGAGCGGCGATCGGGAAAGGACCGTCGCCAGGTTGCGGCAGCAAACGAGGAGGAAGAGGGCGCGCGAGCCGCGTCCGCTGCGGACGCGAATATTCGCGTAGGCGTCGGGCTGCTGAACAAGCTGATGGATCTGGTGGGGGAACTGGTGCTGACGCGGAATCAGATTCTGCAGTTCAACGCGCAGCGCGAAGATCCGACGCTGAATGCCACGTCGCAGCGGCTGAACCTGATCACGTCGGAGCTGCAGGAAGGCGTGATGAAGACGCGGATGCAGCCCATCGGCACGGTGTGGCACGGCCTGCCGCGGGTGGTGCGCGATATGGCCGTCTCGCTGGGCAAGCAGATTCAGATTCGGATGGAAGGCGAGGAGACCGAACTGGATCGCACGATTATCGAGGCGATCAAGGATCCACTCATCCATATTGTGCGGAACGCCTGCGATCACGGGATCGAGGGGCCTGCGGTGCGCACGGCGGCGGGCAAGCCGGCCCAGGGAACCATGAGCCTGCGCGCCTATCACGAGGGCGGACAGGTGAACATCGAGATCGCCGACGATGGGGCGGGTATCGATGTTGCGCGCGTGAAGGCAAAGGCGGTCGAGAAGGGTTTTCTGCGCACGGAGCAGGCGGAAAAGCTGAGCGAGCGCGAGGCGATGAACCTGATCTTCCAGCCGGGATTTTCGACGGCTGCGGCGGTCACGCGGGTCTCCGGACGCGGCGTGGGGATGGATGTCGTCAAGTCGAACATCGAAAAGATCGGCGGCATTGTGGACGTGTTCAGCCGCCCGGGAGAAGGAACGACGATCAAGATTCGCATCCCGCTGACGCTGGCCATCATTCCGGGACTGGTGATTGTGAGCGGAGGGGAACGCTTTGTGATCCCGCAGGTGAGCCTGCTGGAGCTCATTCATCTGGAGGCGGACAGTTCGGACAGGCGCGTGGAGCATGTGCACGGAGCGCCGGTGTACCGGCGGCGGGGCAGGCTGCTGCCGGTGGTGTACCTGAATCAGATTCTCGGGTTGAAGGCCGCAGCGAATGCGGTTGCGCCGAGCATGGTGGTTCTGCAGGCCGAGGATCAGCAGTTCGGTCTGGTGGTGGACAGCATTCACGATACGCAGGAGATCGTCGTGAAGCCATTGGGCAAGCAGCTGAAGGGGCTGACGCTGTACGCGGGCGCCACGATCATGGGGGACGGGCATGTGGCGCTGATCCTGGATGTGATCGGAGTGGGCGAGCGGTCGGGCATCTTCAGCGAGTCGCGCAAGCAGAGCCGCGCGGCAGAAGCCGCGAAAACCGAGCAGGAAGTGGAGCGGCGGCGACTGCTGCTCTTCCGGGCCGGGTCGTTTGAGAGGCTGGCGATTCCGCTGGCACTGGTGGCGCGCCTGGAGGAGTTCTCGCGCTCGGAGCTGGAGCATGCGGCCGGAGGGCTGGTGGTGCAGTATCGCGGCGGCATCCTGCCGTTGGTTTGGCTGCGGGCCGTGCTGGAGCCCGATGCCGCGGCGGAGGGTGAAGAGGCCGATCCGGTGGCCGTGGTGGTGTTCCAGGATGGTGAGCGCAGCTTCGGCATGATTGTGGACCAGATCGTGGACATCGTGGAAGAGGCGGTGACGATCCGGCAGAAGTCGGCGCGACGGGCGTTGCTGGGCTCGGCGGTGGTGAGCAAGCGCGTCACGGATTTCCTCGATGTTGCGGAAGTGGTGAAGAAGGCGCGGGATCTGTGGTTCCCGGCGTCGAGCTCGTCGCACAGCAAAACGA
>JBKICP010000269.1:0-22079 GCA_046567085.1 Acidobacteriota bacterium | reverse complement strand
AGCAGCTGCTCCGGGAAGCCGAAAGGCTGGAATCGCTGCGCTCGCTCTCCGGGCAGATTCGTCAGTACTTCTACAAAATCACGCTGCCCTGGTCCGACGAGGGCTATCGCCTGTTGCCAGCCCACTTCTACTTCGAGCTGACCACGAAGATGAGGGAGTTCGAGCAGGCCTTTGCGCAGCAGGTGGAGGAGTTCCTGGCCGTCTATCCCAGCTACATCGAGCAGGTCCGACCGGAGCTCAACGGACTCTTCCGGGAAGAAGATTACCCGTCGACGGAGAAGCTGCGGAACAAGTTTGGAGTCAGGCTCGAGGTTTTGCCCATCCCGAGCGGCAACGACTTCCGAGTGACGCTATCTGAGGAAGAACAGGCGCGGGTTGCCCGAGAGATCGACGAGAACGTGCGGCAGTCGCTTCAGAAGGGGACCGAGGACCTGTGGGCGCGGCTGAAGGGCGTCGTGGCGCATATGGTCGAGCGGTTGAACGAGCCCGATTCGCGCTTCCACGCCTCGCTGGTCACGAACATCGGCGAATTGGTCGATTTGTTGCCGGATCTCAACGTCAACCAGGACGAAGAACTTAACCGGTTCGCCGGGGAAATCAGGGATCGGCTCTGCGGTTTCACAGCCCGGGATCTCAAGAAGAACGAAATCCTGCGTTCTGCGGCGGCGAATGATGCTGCACAAATCCTCACCGAGATGGATGCTGTTCTGCGCGAGCGCGGGCAACTTGCAGAGAGTGATTCCGCCTCGATTCCTGCGAGCGCCGACGACATCTTTGCGCACATGGCCGCGTACATGGAGGTTCCGGTGTCATGAACCACCAGGTCCCAAGCGAGGTCCGCATCCAGAAGGCGCGGACTACGCTTCTCCTCGATCATCCATTCTTCGGCACTCTGCTCTTCAGGCTCGGCGGCAAGGCGTCACGGTCGTTCGCGACCATGGCGACAAATGGAGTGTCGCTCTTCTATAACCCCGAATTCGTAGACACACTGACTGCGGCTGAACTGGCCGGCGTCCTCGCTCACGAGGTCATGCACCCGGCCTTGCAGCACCATACCCGGCGCGGCGACCGGAGTCCGGTGCGGTGGAATATGGCGTGCGACTATGCCATCAATCCCATTCTGCTCGATGCCGGTCTGACGTTGCCCAAAGACGTGCTTATCGACAACCGATTCCGCGGCATGAGCGCGGAGCGGATCTACAACCTGATCGAGGAGGACGACAAGCAGGAAGATTCCTCCGGCCAGTCTGAGAGCCAGCCAGGAAATGGTTCAGGCGGATCGGAGGATGGCTCTCTTCAGAACGATGAGGCCGCAAACGAGCCCCAGGCGCCTGCAACTCCGGGTGGTGTGGGCCAGGTGCTGGATGCGCCGGAGCCGGAAGCAGGAGAGGGTCCATCAATTGCGGAACAGGCTCGGGAGTGGGAGATCGCCGTTGAGCAGGCGGAGACCGTCGCCAAGGTTGCCGGCAAGCTTCCGGGAGGCGCTGTCCGGGCACTCGAGGCCTCGCAGGCTGCGAAAGTGGACTGGCGCGAACTGCTGCGCAGGGCCTGGTCTGACACGATACCTTCCGACTACAGCTGGACGCGTCCCAACCGGCGTCACGTCTGGTCAGGACTCTACTTGCCGGGAGTGATTTCTGAAGGAGTCGGAGAAATTGTCATTGCCGTTGACTGTTCCGGGTCGGTCAGTCCGCGGCAGTTGGGGCTGTTCGAAGCGGAGATTCGGTCAATCCTGGCCGGACAGCGTCCGCGGCTGGTCCATGTGCTCTACTTCGACGCGGCAGTCCAAAAGGTGGAGACGTATGAGGCTGGGCAGCCGGTGTCGCTCTCTCCAGTCGGTGGGGGCGGAACGGATTTCAGGCCGTGCTTCGATTGGCTCCACGAGCAAGGCATCATCCCGCAGACCCTGATATTCCTCACCGATTTGTGCGGCACATTTCCACGCGAAGGACCAACGTATCCAGTGATCTGGGCATCGACTGAGGCTCGGAGAGTGCCCTTTGGGGAGGTTGTTCCAATGGAATCTGCGTGAACCCGGCCAGGGACCGACTGGCGAGCCTTCAAGAAAATAGGCCGGGCGCTGAACCCTCGTCAGTCTCCCTATTCCAAAAGCCCACGGTTTCACGGGGGAAGATATCCGGTATGCGCTTATTCCACATGGGGGGGATCCAGCATCGCCGAATGCTTGGGGAACTCTCCTCGCGCAGGCGATCCGGAAGGGTGTCATCGTAGGAACGGGTACCTACCGCGCGATGAAGGCCGTTGACAGTCACCCGCCGCAAAACACCCGTTTACACATTCGTCCAAAGTTAAATTTGAAGCAGTCCGCCGCTACCCTGGAGTGCCCGGCAACTTTTGTACCAGAGGAGATGAGACAAACTGGTATGGAAGGAGCATGGAATGGGCAAGCCCAGGAAGCACACGCCTGAACAGATTGTGAATATTCTGAGGCAGATCGAAGTCGGGATATCGAACGGGAAGACGGCGCCGGCGGCGAGTCGGGAAGCCGGAATCACCGAGCAGACCTATTACCGCTGGCGGCGGGAGTACGGCGGCCTGAAGGTGGATCAGGCGAAGCGGCTGAAAGAACTGGAGCAGGAAAACAGCAAGCTCAAGCGGCTGGTGGCCGAGCTCAGCCTGGATAAGCAGATCCTGCAGGACATCGCCCGGGGAAACTTCTAAGCCCGGAGCGGCGCCGTACCGCTGTGGAACATGCGCAGCAGAAGGGGGCGAGCGAGCGTCATGCGTGCCAACTGGTTCATCAGCCACGCGGCACGCAGCGCTATCGGCCCACCCAGCGGAACCCCGAGGACGCGCTGACCCGGGCTATCATCGCGCTGGCCAACCAGTACGGCCGGTATGGATACCGACGCATCACCATCCTGCTACAGGAAGCGGGATGGAACGTGGGTAAGGACCGCGTGGAACGAATCTGGCGTCGCGAGGGGCTGAAGGTGCCGCGGAAGCAGAAGCCGCGCGGCCGCCTGTGGCTCAACGATGGCTCCTGTGTGCGACTGCGGCCGGAGCGGCCGAATCACGTCTGGTCTTACGACTTCGTGAGCGCCTTCACTCACGACGGAAGAACGGTGCGATTCCTCAACCTGATCGACGAGTACACGCGGGAGTGCCTGGCGATCCATGTCGGACGGCGGATCAACAGCAGCCAGGTGATCGATGTGCTTGCTGACGCGATGATCGAGCGCGGTATCCCGGAACATATTCGCTCCGATAACGGCCCTGAGTTCGTCGCGAAAGAGCTGCGCAAGTGGCTGAAGCAAACTGGCGTCACAACACTGTACATAGAACCCGGCTCTCCGTGGGAGAACGGCTACTGCGAAAGCTTCAACTCCAGAATGCGTGACGAATTTCTGAATGGTGAAATCTTCTATTCGCTGAAGGAGGTGCGGGTGCTGACAGAACGCTGGCGCGTCTACTTCAACACGGCGCGTCCTCATTCTGCTCTGGGCTACAGACCGCCGGCCCCGGTCGCCTGGCAGATCGATGATCCTCAGCGGCATGGGAAAGTGGAAAGCACAGAACGCTTCCCACTTTCCCACACCGCCTACTGCGACGGAAACTTATCTCCCGTTGCGCTACACTAACAATCTCACTGGTACAAATTACCGGGCAGGCCAGATCACCTGCGCGTCGCCTAGTCCCAATTTTCGATTCCACAACTGATTTTGTGCCCGATCCGGGCTGCGAGGAGGCGGTATGTTTCTGTGCCAGCCATTGCTCGACGTCCTCATCGCCCGTGGGATCGAGGACATTGATTCCTTCATTCAGCCTCCATCCTGGAGCGATCTTCCCGATCCAGTGTCAATTCCGGGGATGGCCGGCGCAGTCGATCGTGTGCTGGCCGCGGCCCGCGACAAGCAGCGGATCGCGATCTTCGGAGACTACGACTGCGATGGGGTCCTCGGCACGCACATTCTGCGCTCAATTCTGGCCAATCTCGGAGTTCAGGCGCGAGCGTATCTGCCCCACCGGGACGAAGGGTACGGTCTGAGTTCGTGTGCGGTTCACAAATTTTCTCTGAGCGGCACCGACCTGCTGATCACGGTCGACAACGGCATCAACGCGCAGCGAGAGATTTTGCTGGCGCAGCGGTTGGGTGTCGATGTGATCGTCATCGACCATCACCGCATTCAGGAGCAAGCCAATACACTCGCCGTTTGGTCTCCGGAGTTCTGCGGTGGTGGCCTCGCGGCCCTGTTCGCGATGGCTCTGGCGCTGCGAGCCGGCTGGAAGGATGAACGTGTCGAACGCCTGCAGGCTGCCATGAGCCAGTATGCCGCGATCGCTTCGGTCGCCGACTGCGTTCCCCTGCAAAAGGGGACGCGAACTCTCGCCCGTCTGGGAATGCGCCAACTCGCCAGTGCCGAAAACTGTGGTCTTCGGGAACTGCTCCGGGTCTCCTGCGCCGACCCGGCGAGCCCCGATTCGAACGACCTAGCATTCGGTGTAGCGCCGCGCGTCAATGCTGCCGGAAGAATCGACCATCCGGCGCGGGCGTTGTCGGTCTTCGAGGCGGCAAGGGACGAGGATGCCGCACGCAGGAGCGTCGCGATGCTGGATGAGCTCAATCAACAGCGGCGGCAGCTTGTCGCAGCCGAGTTCGGCAAGCTTTGCGTGGAGATCCCGCAGCCGGCGCCACCGGTTCTGGTGCTTTACCGGGAGGCCTGTCCCAAAGGCATTGCCGGCCTGCTGGCCGCCAAATGTGTCGAACGCTTCAATGTACCGACTATTGTGCTGGCTCCGTCGCCGGAACCGGGTCTGGCGGTCGGATCGGGCAGAAGCGTCGCCGGTTTCGACCTGGCGGCAGCGCTTGGACAGTTCCGTCGATTCTTCAGACGGTTCGGCGGGCACGCACAGGCTGTCGGACTAACTATGCCGGTCAGCCAGATTGAAGCCTTCGCAAAGGAATTCACTGTCTTCGTGGAGGGCTTCAAGCTGGAACGCAACCATGAGATCCGTGAAGACGGGGAACTGGTATTGGCGACGGCGGGAAAACAGCTCGATGAACAGCTCGCTCTGCTTGAGCCGTTCGGCGAAGGAAACCCGGCACCCGTCTTCCTGCTGCGCAGCGTCGAAGTGGCCGGTCTCAGGAATCGATGGGTGCGGATCAGGCAGGGGAGGTTCAGCCTCGAAGCTCTTTGCTGGGATCTTGCTCCGCAGGTTGGGATGCGTGGAAGCGCCCTGATTGAGTTTCGCGGCAAGCGACGTGTTTTGAGGAGCTTCCGGGAGGGAGATCAGCGCGGTTCCAGGACCATTTGACGGAGGTCGGGTTCCGTGGGAAAACAGTCCCCAAGAGGGACGGAACCATGCAAAACCCAACCACGGACATTCAGGAAATGATCAAAGAGCTGAATCGATTTCAACTGCCAAGTTCGCTGATGGAGAGTTTCGATACCTGGCGCGAAAATGCCGCAGGGACCGCTTGCCGTGAGTTCAGTCCATCGCAGCTGAATTGGTTTCTCGATCTGGTGAACCGCTTTCGCGGCCCGGAGGACCTGAAGGATTCCCTGCTCGAAGTCTTCGATCCCGGCATGTACACCGCGAACCATCCGGCGTGGGAGGCGGCTCCGGGAACGGAGATCGAACTGCCAGCACTAACGTCCGATGTGGCCGGGATTGCCGGCGGGGATTCGGAATTTGCGGAGATCGCTCGAGAAGAAATCAGAGAATTTCGGGAGCTTGCTAGGCCGTTCTCCGATGAAGAGATCGTGGGCTTTGCGAAGATCGCCCGCGCCGCGCTCGCAGACCAGCGGAAGCCGGTCGGAGGAAGAGAGGATGCCGTCCGCTACCTCGCTCTCAATGCCAGCGCCCTGCTCGAAGACCTCTGGGCGCAGGACGACACGCTTTGGGTGAAGGCGCCGAGCCGGCGGATTCACTTCGAGGACATGGTGGCCAGGCGAAAGGCGGAGCTGTTGGCGGCTCCATCAGCTCGACTTGCATTTCAGGAGAAGGACTTCGCCTGCTACACGGACGACGAGATTCGTGCGTTTGCCTTTGATGTGCGCAAGCTCTTTCTGATGGAAAGGGCGAAGCATCTCGCGATCTGCTGGCGTTGCCAGCGGCGGCTTGAATACTGGTCGAGTTTGGTCGAGAATTTTGATCGCGCTACACCACTGCAGGAAGGGAGGGCAGACGCATAAGCGACACTTTTGGGGGAATTGCCGTAGGATCTTAATCCTCGCTCGAAGAGTGCGATGCCCTGTTAACCGGCTCACTGAGGCTGGCCGACAGGACTCGCTTCAGCGAGCGTGCGGCGTCAGTGCGTTCCATGCGGCGTGCGAATCCATGTAGTCTCTCCAATGCGCGATTTTCCGGTTCTCGAGATGAATGATCGAGCAGAACCGATTATCGTATTTTGCGCCTGTCGCCACAACCGTTCCGTGGACTTCGTATTCGATGACAACGACGCGACCTGCGTCTGTTGTGTGGACAACCAGGTTGTCCGCCGATTGCAGGTTGATGATGTCAACATACCCCCGGAACGCATTTATCAAATCGGCTCGTCCTCGAATGATGCGAGGCCAGCCGAGATCGTAAAGAACCTCATAGATGGTGTCGTCGGTGAGGATGTCAAAAAAGTGCTCGCCGTCGACAAGGTCGCCCAAAGCTCTGCGGACCAGATTGAAATAAGAGTCTGCGGCTTTGTAGGGAGAGTATTTCGGCTTTGACATTCCACGTTCTCCACTCGATGTTCAGCGAGGCGACTACAAAATGAGAAGCTGATCTCAGCGCCTGCAAGTCCTTTCGTCGGACCTCAGTTTAGTGCATCATCGCCATAAGCGAGTCGCTCATCGAAGTGTGATCGATCAACTGGCACCGAAGCCTCGGGCGATGCGGCGGCTTGACTACAGGATCGCTCAATTCACTGAATTCTGAGCGGATACGAGTACCAGTCATCCTGTCCGCTCAGTTCGGTGAGGAGAACATAATATCCCGGTTTGGCGCGGCGCAGATCGAGCATGTGGTGCTTCCCTCGACACTATGGCTTCTGTACCGCTACGGACAGCCGCGCTCCGATCTGACGCCATCGCCGGGTGCAGCCCCAGGCGATCTCCAGAAGGGGCGTCGTACCCATCACCCAGGTCAGTGCGCCACCTCCGTTTCACAATTTCCCGGAGGAATCGGAAACTCAATAAGGCCCTGGACGAATCGCGGCTGGCATCCCTTTTCAGGAGCCTCGGGTTTCCATGCCTGGATCGGCCCCCCTGCCCTGTGCTGAGGCCCGGCCATGAAAACTCCGTCTGTCTGTGTCCTTCCTGTTCTCCGTGGTGAATTTCCCCTCACTCGCTCCGCAGTGCCTGCATCGATTCCACTCCTGTCGTCTGCCACGTCGGCGGCCAGCAACCGCTCAGTGCCACCACTGCCAGCACCGCAGGAAATGTCCTCATCCTCCGTGGATCGCCCCAACCTACCCCAAACAGCAAATCGTGCCCCCAGTCGCTGCGGTTGAGCTTACAGATTTTGGCGACGTGTTCGCCCGCCAAACCGGTCCCTGCAAGATAGGCGGAGCATGGCGTGAAGATCGCCCGGACAACATTCAGGCCGTGCACTGGTGGTGCAACGGCGAGAAGGGATCGAGCCGCGGCTGAAGGCGTACAATCAAGTGTAGAGTTCGCTCCTTCGAAATGGAGAATCTATGCCCACTGGATCGATCAACCTCCGGGAAATTGTGGTTCCGGCGTTGAGCCTGCGCACGAATCTGGGGAAGATCCTGCGCCGCATCGAGGTGGAAGAGCGATCCCTGGTCATCGAGAAACGGGGCACGCCCGCTGCGATTCTGCTGAATATCAGGGATTACGTGAAGCTGGCTGCTCCCGAGCCTGAAGTTCTCAAAATCATCGGCGCGGAGGCCAGACGGAACAGGACCAGCGCGCTGACATCCAGCCAGATTGACAAGGTTATCGGGAAGGCGAGAGCGGCGAGGAAGCGCTGATGCTGGCGCTGCGCCTCGTGATCGACACAAACGTCCTGGTCTCGGCGGCGCTCAAATCGCAGAGCCTTCAGCGTACAGCGTTGACTCTGGCCATTACCCGCCCGGCGAGTCTTTACGTGTCAAAGCCGATTCTTGACGAGTACGCCGAAGTGCTGTCCCGTCCTGAATTAAACATCCGAAAAGGGCTCCGTGCTCAATTTCTTCAGCTGATCAGAAGTCGCGCGCACGTTGTCACGCCTTCGCGCCGAATCGAAATCACGAACGACCCTGACGACAATATTTTCATCGAGTGCGCGGAGCGTGCTCGCGCCGATTTCCTCATCACGGGGAACCGTAAACACTTCCCCGCGTACTGGAAGAGTACCAAGACCGTGAGTCCGCGCGATTTTGTGAGCCTGGCCGCGCCGCACCTCCTTCGCTGACTGGAGCGCGGCAAACGGGTTCAGGGCTTTCAGGGCGTTGTTCGGGATGGCTCGTTCCCGAGCCCCACAATCCTGAACCAGTAACAGCCAGGCACCGAACAGCCCCCTCTTTCGTCGTGGGCCTTTTCGTGCCTGCAGGAGAATTTCATTGCATCGATAGCAGCGGAGCATCCTCTGTTTGAGTAGCCTCATCGCGCCTCTGGACCTCCTCTCGATCTGGTCAGGAGGGCTTCGGGCTCGCAGTTCTCGGACGGACGGAGAGTTCGCGGGGCCGGCTCCGACGGAGCGCGCGCGCAGGGTCATCCTGTCCCGCTCCGTAGCACTCCGGGCCAAATATGAGCATTTTGGAATGTATGGTCCGCCGCCGTCGTGCAAGCGAAAAGTGAAGATAGCGGGTTGGTCTGCGCAAATGTATCCGGTCTTGGAGTGAGCTGAAGCTCTGGACCTTGATGGAATGCGCTGCGCAGTCGTCCTAATTAGTTTGGAAGCCTCAGCGGGCTGTTCCGAATGACAGGTTTCGAGAGCGCCGGGTTCGACCATTTTGCCATCTCGCTGTTCGCCAGCAGACCTGGCAGAAAGCTCATTGAATATCGTCGTCGCTGGCCTGCGATTGTGGGAATCGCCAGGGGCGATTTCCAAGCCTGGCTCACCAGGCGTCAATTGCAGGCCAGTGCCTCGGCCGGAATGATCGAGAGCGGAGGCCGCCAGACTTCGTTCTTAGCCAGCAACGCCCATGCGACTCGAGCCATCTTGTTGGCCAGCGCGACCGCCGCGACGTTGCTGTGAACTCGCAATGCAAGCTGACCGAGCCATGTACTGAGACCGGACGCCTGCGTGTCTCTGCACTGCAGTACGGCGCGTGCTCCGCTCACGAAAAGTCTGCGCAGGTAGTGATTGCCCCGCTTGCTGATGCCGAGCAGCTTCTGCTTGCCGCCAGTGGACTCCTGCTTCGGCACCAGCCCCAGCCAGGCGGCAAACGAGCGCCCCTTGCGAAACTCGGCGCCGTTGCCGATGGAAGCTACAACCGCCGTGGCTGTCAGCGGTCCGACACCAGGAATCGCCATCAGTCGCTGGCATGCCTCCTGCCCCCTGGCTGCGGTCGCGATGAGTGCGTCGGCATTATCAATCTGGCTCTGCAACTGCCGCAGCTCGCCCTGCAGTTGCATCAGCAGCATGCGCAGAAGTCCGGAAAGGCCGCTATCGGCGTCCTCCAGTACAGCTGGCAGCGAAGCTTCAGCGTGTCGACGGCCCTTGCGGAAGGTGATGCCGCGCTCCAGCAGCAGCCCGCGGATCTGGTTGATCACCGACGTTCTGCGTGCGACCCAGCGGTCCCGCACCCGGTGCAGCGACTGCATGTCCAGCTGCTCATCGCTTTTGATGGGGACAAACCGCATGTTCGCTCGCCCCACTGCTTCGGCGATGGCTTCGGCATCGACGTAGTCGTTCTTGTTGGTCTTCACATAGGGCTTGACGTACTGGGCGGGCATCAGGCGCACTTCGTGTCCCTGTTCGCGCAGTGCGCGACCGAGGAAGTGCGACCCTCCGCAGGACTCCATGCCAATGAGTCGAACACGCAGGTTCGCGGTGAACCGCAGCACCTGGAGGCGGCTGCACTTCCTGCGTACGACTACCTCCCCAGCCCGGTTCAGACCCACGAGGTGAAAGATCGTCTTGCCCAGATCGATGCCGATTGTGTCGATTTCCATGGACCGCCTCCTATTCCATCTCTTATAGCCCGAAGGCTTGAGGCGGCGGACCATACCAATTAGCTTTGTGCGTCGGCAGTGCAATACAAGGCAGGGAACGCGCGTTGCTGTGGTTTTGGCGGGGTACCAGGACAGAGCAGTCGAAGGCCCGTACTGATTCAGATGCCGAGATCGCAGTTCGGCTGAGACAGCGGGACGAACAGGCCTTTTTGGATCTCTATGATCGTTACGGCCACAATGTGTACCGCTTTCTGGTCCATATGACCGGGTCTGCCGCTCTCGCCGAAGAGCTGACACAGGAAGTCTTTGTCGCAATTCTTGACTCTATGTCTAAAGGAACGATGGAGCGGTTTGATCCGGCGAAGGGGACACTGGAAGGATATCTGCTGGGAATAGCGCGCAATCTTGCCAGAGGGGAGTTGCGTCGGAATCACCGCCTACTCTCGCTCGACGGTGCCCTGGAGACATCGGAATGGAGGCGGCTCCTGGAAACATTTGACGCGGACAGCCGCACTGGGGACAGTTTGGCGCTGGTCGTCGCACAATCCGAACTGAGAGCTCTCTACAGGGCCATTCTTGAACTTCCGGTTCATTATCGGGAGGCGATCGTGCTGTGTGGCCTCGGCGAAAAGAGCTATCAGGAAGCGGCGGCTCTTCTGGGTGTATCGGAGGGAACGATTGCATCACGAATGAACCGCGCAAAAGGGCAGCTTGCAGCAAAACTGCGAAAGTCGCAATCTGATGAGGTCGGCACATCTGCGGACAGACGCAGAGAGAAGGACCAATGCTGAAGCAGCAGCCACGAGAAATGCAAACCGGGCCCGTATCACACATCGACGATCTTCTCTCCCTGCTGCGGGCCGCGATCCAGCACGATCCCCCTCCGGCTCTTCGCACGCGACTGGCGCAGATGAGTTCGGAGCGTCTGGGGGGGATTCGTCCGGGCCGGACCCTCGCCTCGCAGCAGCACAGACCCGGGCGGTTGCTCGCTGCAACTGGTTTTGCCGTTGCAACCATCGTTTGCGCCGCCTTCATTGGCTTGCTGCTCAATCAGCTGAGTCACAGGAACGCAGCGAATCGCGCCCGCTCTGTGACGCCCGCAATTCCGGCTGTGCAGACGACCCGCGAAGTTGAAGCCCCGCCAGCTATCGCCAAATCCGAGCGCCAACATCGGAGGCCGGCTGCGGGAACCGATTCCAGCCGTCTCGACCATCTCGTGATTCCACTTCCCTACTCCGATGGTGCTATTCGAACAGGAACCGGAGCCACAATCCGGGTATCTCTGTCCCAGGGCGAATTGTTGTCCATGGGCGTTCCGGTGAGCCCAACGGCGGACAACCGACGATTCATCGCCGATTTGATCCTGGGCGGTGACGGTTTGCCGCGTGCGATCAGCGTGCCCTTCCCCCTTACAGCCGTTGGGCAGAGGCGATGAACTCCCGGGCCGGTCGACCGGCGCTCCTGGGCACTCTTGCGCTGCTTATCTCTGCGTGCCCGGAAGCGGTGGGGCAGGTTGCCGGTTCCGCGAGCCGCCCGAGAACAGAGCAGGCAAACGGTGGCAGCGCGCAGACCGTTCTGATGGCCCAGGTTGTGCCCCCGCCCGGAGAACCACCGACTCGAGTTGTCGCGACCGGGGGAGTGATCCTCGGCGCGCCAGCTGAAGCTGAAGTCGTCACAAACGAACCGTATCAGGCTGAAGCGGTTACACAAATCCAGCAGACACTTGCCGATGGCACGCATATCAGTCAGAGAATTGCGGCAACCGTGGCGAGAGACGGCGAAGGAAGGACGGTCCGATCGCAGCAGCTAAGCGGCAACGGGCCCTTCGTGGCATTTCGCGTAGCCGGAAATGTTCCCCTGAGCCGGCCCAATGCAGCCACGGCTCTGCCTCCGACCCTCACCACGATCTTCGATCCAGTGGCCAAAGAGCGCATCGACTATACATCGGATGTGATGGTCGCTCACGTCTTGCCCCTGGGCGGATCCCCTCAGATCCGGACCCTCGCGGCATTCGGACATCAGGAGAGCGGACGCGTCATCGCGTTCGCCGGCGGCGACGGCCCGGGTGCGGTCGCTGTCTCCGACGGAGGCGAAGGGCCGATGCTGGATCAGTTCATGGCCAGTAGTGATCCGAAGGATACGAAGACCGAAGCCCTCGGTGGGAAAATGATGAACGGCCTCAGAGTGACCGGAACACGTCGAATCTGGACCATCCCGGCCGGCGCAATCGGGAACGACCGAGCGATTGTTACCACTGAGGAAACCTGGTACTCACCCAGGCTGAGAGTCGTCCTGCTGAGCATTCGCGATGATCCCCGCTTCGGCAAAACAACCTACGCACTCAAGGAACTGAAGCTGGCGAACCCGAGCCGGAGTCTTTTCCGGATTCCTCATGGCTACGCCATCGAGGAACTGCCGGCACCTCCGCCCATTCCCGCGCCTCCGGTTCACGCTCCGTTCAAATAACGGCATCCACTTCCCTGCGCCGTGTTCCCAGACCAGACTAGTGTGCTCTGCGGGAAGTTCTCCTTCCGCTGCCTCCAATACAGAGCAGACAAAGAACCCAAATCTGCGGCCGGTCGATGGTTCCGCTTCGGTGACCAGAGATCCATGGGGGGAGAAGATGAAAAGATCGTTCAACTTCAGGACAGAGCGCTGCTGGGGAGCGGTGCTCCTCTGTCTCGTCTGGAGTCACGGGTCTCTCAAGTGCCAGACTGTGAACTGCAGAGCTCCCGGAGATGCTGTCGTCGATTGCGGCGCGCCCCGCGTTCTTTCGGAGAAAGTCGTAACGGGTGAGCCCTATCAGGCACAGACGGTAACCCGGATTGGGCAGACGATGGCGGATGGAAACCACATCACACAGCGCAGCACCGCAATGATCGCCCGCGACAGCAAGGGCAGGACGGTCCGGAGCGAGACGCTGCAGGGAATCCACCGGTGGATCACGGCATCCGGGGCCTCTGGCCAAAACAGCCAGACAACGCTCACGGTGATCTTCGATCCGATTGCCGGAGAGCGTATCGACTACACATCCGACAGCTTCGTGGCCCATGTTTTCGAGGTCTCTGCTCCGGGAACGCAGCCTTCCGCGCTCTCCGGTTCGACCTCGCGAACACAAAGTATCGGCACGGGCCCTGCAGTGATCGGAATTGGCCCAGCGCCAGGCGCACAGGAAGGTGGCGTTGCGCTTTCCATCGCGGCATTTCCTCCTGGCTCCCCGCCGTCGCAAACGACAACTACTACTTCATCGCTCGGGACGAATACGATCGCGGGTGTGCAGGCGACAGGGACGCGCGTAACAACGACCATTCCCGACGGCGCCATCGGGAACGACCATGCTCTCGTCATCACCGAGGACACGTGGTACTCCCCGGAACTGAAAATGGTGCTCGCAAGCACTCACAGCGATCCGCGCTTTGGCGTGACGACCTACTCGGTCACGACTCTGCAGCGGGAAGAGCCGCCCCCCGGCCTGTTCGAGGTGCCGCCTGGATACACGGTCCGGAAAGTGAACGGACAGGCCATGATTCGCAGTGACGACGGAGGAGGCCCGGAATGATATGCGCTTCGCATTTCCTTGCTCCGGCGCACCGCGCGTGGCGTCGACACCCCTCGCGGCGATGCCGGAGTTCTCCTATCCTGAGATCATGACGACGGAATCGGAAGGCGAACTTGCCCGCCTGGTCAATCAGCTCAATCGCTCCGCAACGAGTTCTAATGACGCCGAGGTCTCGTCGCTCGATAAGCTACTCGCGATGGGTGTCCAGCGCCAGGCCTCGGACATCATTCTGGTCGCTGGTTCTTCGGCAGTGTTTCGCGTAAAGGGCGCACTGACCGCAGGTATGGGAGCAGTGCTGTCGCCTGCAGATCTGCGCAGCCTCCTTCTGCCGATGCTGACCCAGATCCAGGTGCGCGAACTGGAGGAGCGAAGATCCCTTGATCTGTGTTTCGTACGCAATGCAATCGGAAGATTTCGCGCCAATCTCCACTTTCAGCGCAACACGCTGGCAGCGGCCATCAGGATACTCCCGGAACAGATTCCTTCCCTGGAACTGCTTCATCTTCCCTCGGGTCTCGCCTATCTGGGAGAGCGCCGCCAGGGACTGGTGCTGGTCACCGGCCCAACCGGATGCGGGAAGAGCTCAACCCTCGCGGCGCTTATCCACTTCATCAACACTCGCCGCAGGGATCACATCATCACTATCGAAAACCCCATCGAGTATCAGCATCCGAACCACAACTCGATTGTCGAGCAGATCGAACTGGGGCACGATACTCTCAGTTTCGCTGAGGCCGTTCGCGCGGCATTACGGCAGGACCCCGACGTCATGCTGATCGGGGAAATGCGAGACAGCGACACCATGGCCGCAGCGATGACCGCGGCCGAAACCGGTCATCTGGTGCTGAGTTCGCTGCATACGAACGATGCCGTACAGACCGTTTCACGCATTCTGGACACCTTCCCCTCCGGCTATCAGTCCCAGATCCGGCAACAACTGTCCCTGGCCTTGCTGGCCGTCGTTTCGCAGCAACTTGTGCCCGCCATGAATGGGATCGGAAGGTATCCCGCCGTGGAGGTGATGCTGGCAAACGGTGCGACACGGAACCTGATCCGTCGCGGAGACGACCACCAGCTTCGGGTCCACATCGAAACGGGGCGGAGCGAAGGCATGGTGACCATGGAGCAGTCGCTGGCCGAGATGGTTCGCACTGGCAGAATATCCCGCGATGCGGCCTTCGAACGATGCTTTCATCCCGAAGATCTCCATCGACATCTCGCCGGGTAATCGTAACCGGACGAACCGGTCAGAACGAAACGATGGACGGCCCCACCGGAGCCGCCTCCTGACGCATCGCTGAGGCCAGCCCGGGTTCCGCGGGTTGTGGGCTGGACCAACAAGTGGAGCATGCGGAAGGCTCGGCGAATTGTGAGTCCACATCGACCGTGTCTTTGCGTGGCCCCCGATCACCTTTGTGTGCGCTCACCACGCGCAGGCCTGAACTTCCACCACTGTGAACGAATCTCTGACATGCTGCGTCTATCGCACTGATACTAACCAAAGAAATTTGCGTAACTTTGACTCCTCTTGCGTCTGGCCCTGGTGCTCCATCTTCTGCCTTCATAACTCCGAAGTTCGACTTCCAGCCTGAAAAACGAGCCCGCATGGGAAGTATTAACCCTCCAGAGCCAAATACCCCTGGGGGTGTTCTCAGTGACCAATTGCAGGAAGAAGCCGTCATCGGCGCTTTACCTCCTTGCGGCAATCTTGATGGTTTTGTGCGTCGGGGAAAATATCTATGGGGAGTCCGCCGGACGCTGCTATAAACGGGGTCAGGCAGCGGAGGCACGTAATGACGTGATTGCTGCCTATGAAGCATATAAGCAGGCGTATGAGCTGAAGCCCGGAGATCTGATATATCGCGCCACTCTGGAGCGCATTCGCGTTTCCGCGGGGGCAGAATACGTAAAAGAAGGTGAACAGTATGCTGGCCAGGGCAACCTTGCTCCGGCCCTCGCCGCCTTCCTCCGGGCCCTCGATGCCGATCCGGCAAACGAGGAGGCCGAATCCGATGCACGAAAGCTTGAGCAGAGACTGGAAGAACCCGACCACGCTGTCGCGGGAACGGCACGTTCGAGTGCTCTGCCCGCCGAGCCTGAGGGGCCGGCCCGGCTTGCAATCCCGACGAATGGTCCGGTCACGCTGCACATGGTCGAAGACAGCCGGATCATCTATCAGTCGATCGGGAAGTTGCTCGGCATTAACGTGCTTTTCGACCCCGCCTATTCCTCGAAGCGCATTGTTGTGGACCTGGCTGAGGTCACGCCGTTCCAGGCATTGCGCATTGTGGCCAGAGTGTCCGGCACGTTCTGGGAGCCGGTTACAAACAATACGATCTTCGTCGCTCAGGATACGCGAACCAAGAGGACGGAGCTGGGCGAGGAAGCGCTGCAGGTGTTTTATCTGAGAAACGTTTCCCAGCAGAACGATTTCACCGAAATCCAGACCGTTTTACGCAACCTGTTCCAGACGGCCCGGATTAACGGAGTGGCGAGCCAGAATGCCATCGTAATGCGCGGAACTCCTGCAGAACTGCAGCTGGCGAAGATGCTGATTGCCGGCCTCGACGAGCCGAGGCCAGAGGTGCTGGTCGACATCACCGTCATGGAAGTAAGCCGAGACAAGATGCGCGAGATCGGACTCTCGCCGCCAACTTCGCTGACGGTAAATTCCGGATCCTCCCAGACCCTGAATCAGATCGGCCACACTTCCGCATACAGCATCACCGTCGGACAAGCCGCCGCCGAATTTCTTCTCACAGATTCGGACACGCGCATTTTGCAGAATCCGCGCCTGCGGGCACTCGATGGCCAGAAGGCCGACCTCAAGCTCGGAGAGAAGCTGCCGGTCGCCACGGGATCCTACACGATTCCCACCTCCACCACTGCCGCCGCCGCCGAAACGCAGTTCCAGTATCTGGATGTGGGCGTGAACATCGAAATGACCCCGGCGATCCATGCCGATCGGGATGTGACTCTGAAACTCGCGGTCGAACTGTCTTCGGAGAACGGCACCGAAAATCTCGAGGGTGTCAATGAACCGATTATCAGTCAGGAAAAGGCGGACCAGGTTGTTCGCCTGAAGAACGGGGAATCGACCATTCTTGCCGGACTGCTGCAGAAGCAGGTGAGCCAGACGGTCAGTGGCTGGCCCGGATTCGGGGAAATCCCTCTGATGAAGTACTTCTTCAGCACTCAGCAGCATGAAGTGAAGTCTGACGAGCTGGTCTTTCTGATCACCCCCCACATCGTTCGCGCCCCTGTATTTGATGACAATGTTGAGCGTGAAATCGACACCGGGACCGAGACGGCGATCCAGCTGCGGGAATCGCCCGACTCGACTTCTTCGCCTCTACCCCATTGACAGGAACTTGCAATGCTGCCACGACGAAGATGCGAACTTGTGTTGGTTGGTATCTCCCTTCTGACGATCGCGACGCCTGCATCTGCACAGGCCGGCACTTCGGGGCCTCCAGCTGCGGGAACAATCGCGGGACCTCCAGCCAGCACGCAACCGGGGCGCACCATCACGGCCCAACAGACAGGTGACCAACCTTCGCTGGCTGTCAGAATCAAAGCGGAGCGCCACTTCCTCGCGGGAGCGCGAGCTTTTGAACGAAATCGGCTACCCACTGCGGAGCGGGAATTCCTTCGCGCCGAAAGATTAAATCCGGGCAACCGGCGCTATGCGCGATCCGCTGAGGTGGCGAAACAGTTCATGGTGGCACAACTTCTGAACCGGGCCGGGAGGACCGGAGGGAGCGCGAATGGGATGGATCCAGGCGGTGCATTTGAGGCTGCCAGGAAACTTGATCCTCAGAATCCCCTTGTGAAGCAATATTTGCTTTCAGGTGCGGATTCTTCGAATGCCACCGCGACATTCCACAGAGAAAACCGCGATGCACCTGTCGAATTTAAGCCGGATAAAGTTCGTCGCAGCTTTCATCTGCGGATGGCTCAGCGGCAACTGATCCCTCAGGTACTCGGAGCCTACGAGATACGGGCCACCATTGACCAGAGCGTGGGAAGCCGCATCGTGTCCTTCGACGTTGCCGATGTTGGCTTCTCGGATGCTCTGCGTCTGGTCGAACTCGCAACCGGTTCATTCGCCGTTGCGCTGGATGGGCGCGACGCTCTTGTAGTAGCCGACACCAAAGAGAACCGCAGCTGGTATCAGCCGGTAGTGGCCGAGACCGTTTCCTTTCCAGGCTTTACGAATCCGGAATTGAGCGAGATGGAGAGCATTGCCCGCAATGTTCTGGGGATTCAGCATGCGGTGATGCATCCCAGCCAGGGAACCATCACCCTTCGCGCGCCGGAGTCCGACTTAAGCGCCCTGAATCAGGTGTATGCCCAACTTATGAGCGGCCTGGGCGAGGCAGAACTTGACATCGATGTTTTTGAGGTTGATCGCAGCAAGCAGACCAACGCCGGCGTTGTTCTTCCGCATTCGGCAACGCTTTTCAACCTCAGATCCGAGGTCAACAGCATTCTGGCGAACAACGCCAGTCTCGTTCAGGAAATCATTTCGAGCGGCGAGGCTGCGGCGGGGGACTGGCAAAAAATCATCGCCATCCTGATCGCGTCCGGTGCCTTGTCCGGTACTGTGTTCAACAGCCCTTTCGTTGTGTTTGGCGGTGGATTAACCGAAACAGGGGTGGAATGGAACAGCGTGGCGGCCAACATGTTGCTGAGCTCGTCCGAAGTAAAGTCACTTAACCGGATCCAGCTTCGCGTGCAGGACAAGGCCGAGGCCGTCTTTCGCGTGGGTGAACGGTATCCCATCATGACCGCAGCGTATTCGGTCTACAGCGGCGCAGGATATTCTTCCTCGCAGACGACACCCCAGGTTCAATACACCGATCTGGGACTTACGTTGAAAGCCAAACCGTTTGTCGAAAAGAGCGGCGATCTCACCCTCCATGTCGATCTGCAACTGAATTCGCTCGCCGGCTACAGCATCAACGACCTGCCTGTGCTGACAAATCGCCAGTATTCCGGAGTGGTCACGATACATCCCGGGAACAGCGCCCTGCTCCTGAGCGCGATTTCCAGGCAGGAATCCCTTGAGCTCTCAGGCGTTCCCGGGCTAAGCGATATTCCTGGCTTCGAGGATGGTACCAATCGCAACGATACTGCGGACAGCACTGAGCTGGTGGTCATGATTACGCCGCACATCGTTCGAACGGTGGACAGAGCGGCCTTCGGGCCGATGCGGCTCCTGTATTCCCGTTGATCTCAGATCCAACCATGGTGCCCGATTGGCGCGCCCGGACAACTTCCGCCCGGACTTTCAACGCCATTCTGCAGTTCGGAAATTCCCGACTGGACGCCGGGGAAACGCTTCGATGAACAGTTCGCGCTACTCGATCCATTTGGCGAAGGAAACCCGGCAGCCGTCTTCCTGATGGCAGAGTCGAAGTGACCGGCCTCAGGAACCGCTGGGTGCGGATTTGGCAGCGGCAGATTCAGCCTCAAAGCTATCTCCTCCGACCACGGGACTGTCAGCGGTGCAGGAAAGCAAGTGCCCGAGGAGTCCTCCAGGACTGACTAATCCATCGTCGGCCAGAACAGTGAAGAATTCATCCTTGATATGGAAAGGCGCGCTACGTGCGGCGCAAGCAGTGCAGGTGCCTGACCAGTTCTTCCGGAGGAATGGGCTTGCTCAGGATTTCGAAAAAATGACCCTTCTGCCGAGCAGACCTGAGGATGTCGTTGGTGGCTGCCTGTCCGGAAAAGAGCACGATGGCTGTTTCGGGACGGATCTCCCGGATTGCGATCGCGAGATCTACACCGTTCAGGACGGGCATCATGACATCGGACAACAGAATATCGGGGTTCGTCTCTACAGCCAGGCGCAGCGCCGTGGCGCCGTCATACGCAGTGATCGCACTGAAACCAAACAGCTTCAAAATTGCGGTGGTCGTGTCCGCGACCAGCCTGTTGTCGTCTACAACCAGGACATCAATGTGGTTTCGGAGAGACACATCCGCGTCCGTGTATCCCCGATCGTGCGCAGAATTCGTAAATGGGTCGATTGTCGAAAGTTCTTCCGGATCACTGACGAGCACCCAGCACCTCACTTCCTGCGGTTTGCAATTCTGCAGTGAAACTCTCTGTGCATTGCGTGGGAAAAGCGAAAACAGCAGTGTGGCCGCAACCCTTCAGCATGGGGAACAGCCAGTCCAAAAGCAGAATGCCCGGAGAATCCTTGATCCGCATCTTGCAATCTCCATGCCAAATTCACGGGAGCGAAATCGGGAAAAGTGAGCGAGTTTGGAGCGCCTCTACCCCCGAATATCCATCGGTTCTGACTGAGAAAATCCCCACACGACTCAGTTGTCTGCTCCTGACACCACCCCCATCTGACTGTTGCTGTGGATATTGACCGAGTAATAAATACAATGATTGCACCCAAAAGGCCATCCCACGTCCGACGTCGCCGGAATCGCCGGCAGAGATTCGGATTTTTCAGAGACCGCGCGAGAGTAAGTCAGAGATTTTCGCGAGCTTGCCCGGCCGTTCGCCGTGAGGAGATCGTGGGCCCCGCGAAGATTGCCCGGAAAATCGGCCGGCGGGAGAGAGGATGCCACCCGCCACGTTGTTCTCAATGCCAGTTCCCTGCTCGAAGACCTCTGGGCCGGTCGCTCGGGCACCGGTCGACCCTTCTTGATCGAATGCAAAGACGTGGGCAGCGCCGGCAGCATCGGCGCACCACCTCAAGGTCGGGCAGCACGGGGGCGGTCGTGACGTCCTTCAGTTGCACTTCTGAGGGTCTTGCAGATCCGGCGGGTGGTCGCAGGCAAGCAAAATGCAAAGCTGTCCATCGAGATGAATCATTTCGGCAGAATATAGAAAGCACTGAAGATCGCCGGAGCGAATCCGAAAATGCGTCAGGGCGGCGCGCATGGACCTACCTTTGCGCAGGCACTCCACCAGGTTTCCGCGTTCCGCGCCATTCGGCCAGATGCCCAGCTGGGTCGAGGTCCTGCCGATGAGCTCCTCCCGTGTATAACCGAACCGCCGCTCGAAAGCTTCATTCACCTCGATAAATCGCCCGTCGTCGAGCGCGGTCAGCGACAGGGCGACAGGGGCGAAGCGAAAGAGCTTCCTGAAGCAATCTGCCGAGGCCCTGCGATCCTCCTCCGACTGCGCCAGAGCCTGCTCTGCACCGCGTAAATCCGAGAGCCGCCCCTCGAGTTCCGCAGCATAAATCTCCGCACGTTCATAGAGGCGGGCATTCTGAATAGCGACCGCAGCCGATACGGCGAGAGACTCGGCGGTGCGGAGATGCTCCGGAAGGAACTGACCCGGCAAGGTATGGGACACGGCCAGAAAACCGATGACCCGGTCGGCGGCGCGCAGCGGCACTCCGGCCCATGATCGCGCCGGAGGCCCCGGCGACAGGTCCCTCCACTCTTTCAGGGCACTGGTGTCGGGGATGAGGGTTCCCTTCCCGCTCCTGAGCGCCGCAGCCAGAACCGGATAGGCGGACACCTCCAGAGTCTCGACAGCGGCGGTTCTCTGGCCTTCCGGACCCACGGCGCAGGTTTCGCGCGCCAGGAAAAGCCTTGCGTCCGCCTCGACAAGGAAGATGCGAGCCGCATCAAAGGGCACGAGGGTTCGCAAGGTCTCAAGCAAAGTATCCAGAACCGGATTGAGACGGAGTTCCCGTGCCAGCGCCAGGGTCGCCCGGCGCAGGGCGTGCGCTTCGCGGAGCGCCGACCGGGCCATCGCAAGGCTGCGGTTCTTCGCTTCCTCCGCTTTTCGCCGTACGGTAATATCCCGGAAGACAATGAGGTTCCGATCTCCCACGAAGTTCCTCGTTAGCGCGTACTCGACGGTCAGAGTGGCTCCGGTCGATCGAACCATCTCCATTTTCCCGTAATCGCGACGGGCGCCTGATCGCTGCCACCGATCAAGCGGGCTCTCCAATGGATGGGCGCAGAAATTCGCGATTGGCTGGCCCACCAGCCGCTCCGAATCAGCCCCTAAGAGCTTGAGAGCCGCCGGATTGGCATGGCGACAGATCCCGTTTCCGTCGAGGATCACCATCGAATCCAGAGCGCTGTCGAAGACGGCGTCCAGTTCCCGCGTCCGCTTCTCGAGTGCGCCACCCGCGGAACGAATCGCGAACTGCGTCAGATAGATGGACCGCACCAGCCATGCGACGATCAGTCCAAGTGCAGCCAGGGAAACGGCGCGCAGGGCTACGCCGGGTGGATGCTGATGGGAGAACAACAGGAGAACGGCACAGATCGCGGCAGCGCAGATCGCGGCGATGGACCCTGCCATCCAGACAGGCCCCGGGATGACCGGGGAGTCCAGGGAGCGGCGCTCTGGAATCGAAGAACGCATGATGCTCGGGTTCACTTCGGATCGCGCCCGTGCAGGCAACCGGGCATTGAATCATTGTGCCACTGTCGTGAACGGAAGGCATT
>JBKICP010000268.1:0-5294 GCA_046567085.1 Acidobacteriota bacterium | reverse complement strand
CTTGTCCGCCGCTGGCAGTCCATGTCCCGACAGCTTCTTCCACGTGTCGCCGCGGTCGTGCGTCATGTAAACGCCGCCGCCCGGCCCGCCGCTCTCCTCGCCCCAGCTGTGGATCGCGATCTGCCACATGCCGGCCACCAGCGTGTTCGGATCGTTCGCGTCCAGCGACAGCTCCGAACACCCCGTATTCTCATCGACGAACAGAATCTTCTTCCACGTCTTGCCGCCATCCTCGGTCCGAAAGACACCGCGCTCCTGCTGAGGCCGAAACGCCTGCCCCATCGAGCACACGTACACCACATTCTCGTTCCGCGGATTGACGATGATCCTCCCGATGTGTCCCGTCAGATCCAGCCCCATGTGCTGCCAGGTCGCGCCCCCATCGGTCGACTTGTACACGCCATCGCCCATCGAATAGTTGTTGCGGATGATCCAGGTCTCGCCCGTCCCCGCCCACACCGTGTTGTGATCCGACGGCGCAATCGCCAGCGCGCCAATCGCCTCCACCTTCTCGTGATCGAAGATCGGAGCCCACGTCACGCCGCCATCGCTGGTCTTCCAGATGCCTCCATCGGCCGCGCCCGCATAGATCACCATCGGATTGCCCGGCTCACCCACCACCGCCGCAACGCGATTGCCTCCCGGTCCGATCTCGCGGTATTTCAGCTGCCCCAGCGGATTTCCCGCCGCCGGCTGCTCCTGCGCAAACTCCATCGGCTTCGACATTCTCTGGGCGAAAGCGCCGGCTGCCAATCCACATAGGACAACTCCACCTGCCACCGCGCGCGCGATGGAATTCCTGGCTCGCTGAGTCATCGTCTCTTCTTCTCCGGTTGCATCTGGGCTAACAGCACTGGGATCGCCGGCTCCAGGACGGCGCAGGGATAACCGGCTCCCGGCGAAAGGAACGGCAACCCAGCGTTTCCTGCGAACCTGCGGGGACTTCAAACGGGGGATGCGACATTATCGCAGCGAATCGCAGATTGTGAACGGCTCCTCGACTCCGCCCTCGCTACAATAGGAAAACTCCCATGGCCACACCCCCAGTCCCCACGGGCAATCCGCCCCGTCCCCGCGTCTTCGGCAAAGTCCGTTTCGCAGCGGTCGTTGTCCTCCTGGCGCTGCTTGGTCTCTGCGGATTCTTCATGTGGCTCACCCGTGGAGCCGTCTCTACCCTCGCCTTCCTCCGCGCCCACCGCAACGCCGCCAATGAGACCCTCGTCGATCTCGGCCCCTGGCAAACCGCCCAGACCCTCGCCTCTCTCGCCGTCACCTCCGAGGAAATCGAGTACGCCCGCGAAGCCGAGCATCTCGCCGACCACGAAGTCGACCAGGCGTTCGCCGCCGCTCTCCGCCAGGCCGATCTCCAGACCCGCCGCCGCACCCTTACCGGCCCGGCTCTCCAGATCTCCCAGCGCATCACTCTCCTGCGCCAGGAAATCGTCCAGGATTCCGCCGCCGTTAACCAGCTCAAAGCCCAGCCCGGCAACAACAATCCCTCCGAGCCCAGCGATGCACTCCAGGTCGCCCAGGCCCAGCTCGATCTCGACACCGACGAGCTCGCCGATGCGCAGCACGACCTCCAGCGCGTCTCCGGCGACCAGAGCGTCCGCATCCAGCAGGAGCTCGCCGCCCACGAAGCCTCCATGAAGCAGTACGACTCCGGCCAGCAGAAGATCGGTCAGGCCGCCGTCGTCTCCGTCCACAGCCACGGCGCCCTCATCGGCCGCCTCCGTGCCTGGTTCGACCAGCGCAGCCGTTACGCCTCCCTCCAGCAGGCCCAGGCCGAAGCCGAAAACGGCGTCCGCTCCATCACCGCCGAACACAATGCCCTCGACGCCAAAGCCAGCGCCCCGGCCGCCGCCGCCCTTACCCTCGATCAGCTGGAGAATCGCCGCACCGAGCGCGAGATCCTCTCCATCGACGACGACCGCATCCAGACCGATCAGCAGCTGGCCGAGATCTACGACAAGTGGGGCGACCAGGTGCTCCTCCAGCACGGTCTGCTGCTGCACCTCATCCTCAGCTCCGCCGGCCTCGTTCTCGCCATCGTCATCGGCATGCTCCTCGGCGACGCCCTCGTGCGCCAGCTCTTCGAGCATCCCCGCCTCGACTACCGCCAGACCCAGATCCTCCGCACCATCTTCGAAGTCGGCGTCCAGGTCGTCGGCGTCCTCCTCATCGCCCTCGTCCTCTTCGGCCCGCCCAAACAAACCGCCACCGCCATCGGCCTCGTCTCCGCGGCCCTCACCATCTCTCTCCAGGACTACATCCTCGCCTTCTTCGGCTGGTTCATCCTCGTCGGCCGCAACGGCGTCCGCGTCGGCGACATGATCGAAGTCAACGGCGTCTGCGGCGAAGTCATCGACATCGGCCTCATGAGCACCACCCTGCTTGAAACCAGCAGCATCTCCTCGCAGAATCAGCTCACCGGCCGCCGCGTCTCCTTCCTCAACAGCTTTGCCATCCGCGGCCAGTTCTTCAACTTCTCCAGCAAGGGCCAGTGGCTCTGGGACGATATGACCATTACCGTTCCCGCCGACAAGGATTTCTACGCCCTCGCTTCGGCCATCGAAAAAATCGCTCGCGACGAAACCGAAGAGAGCGCCCGCATCGCCGAAAAAGAGTGGAACGCCACCATCCGCCGCTCCGGCCTCGGCCATCTCAGCGCCGATCCCGTCCTCATGCTCCTCCCCGCCTCGCCCGGCATCGCCATCCAGCTGCGCTATGTCACCAGCGCTACCAACCGCCTCAAAATCCGCGACCACATCAACCGCAAGGTCATCGAGCTCCTCCAGCAAAAGCCCCATCCCACCGAACCGGCCGCCGTCACCGCCTGATCGCGAACCGCGCCGCCACCCCCGCCCGCTCAGCAAACAGGCTTCCCGCTTCCCCTTCCGGCTTCACGCTAAACTCGAATACGCATGTCCGAGAAAATTCTCGCCGCGCTCGCCGCCTTCATCATCGGGGTCATCTCTTCCACCGGATACGCCGGCGTCTGCCTCCTCATGGCCATCGAATCGGCCTGCATCCCGCTGCCCAGCGAAATCATCATGCCCTTCGCCGGATACCTGGTCCACACCGGCCGCCTCTCCCTCTTCTGGGTCGCCACCGCCGGAGCCCTCGGCTGCAACCTCGGCTCTGCCGTCGCCTGGTTCATCGGCGCCTATGGTGGCCGCCGCGTCATCACCCGATGGGGACGCCTCGTCCTCCTCAATCCCCATGACCTCGCCCGCGCCGAGCACTACTTCGCCAAATATGGCGGCATCACCGTCTTCGTCGCCCGCCTCCTGCCCGTCATCCGGACATTCATCGCCCTCCCCGCCGGCATCGCCAAAATGCCGCAGCTCCGCTTCCACCTCTATACCTTCCTCGGATCGTGGCCCTGGTGCTTCGTCCTCGCCTGGGTCGGCATGCGTCTCGGCCAGGCCTGGGACACCGACCCCCGCTTCAAGGAGTGGTTCCACCGCTTCCACCTCGGCGTCGAAGTCCTCCTCCTGGTGGCGATCGTCTGGTTCGTCTGGAATCACTGGCGCAACCGCATGCGCGAAACGCAACCGTCCTCCTGACCGAACCGCTGACCGCTATCCGCCATCCGCTATCCGCCATCCGCTATCCATCGGTTATCTTGCCAATCCGCCCGTCCCGCGAGACACTAACCGTTTGGATTCATACTTTTTTCTCCCCCTGAAAGGTCGCAAGCATCATGGCATCGTCTGAGAAGAAGCAGGCCGTCCAGCCCGCGAAAGGCAAGCTCGGGGTCATGACCGTCGGCATGGGCGCCGTCGCCACCACCCTCATCGCCGGCGTCGAAGCCGTCCGCAAAGGCCTCGCCAAACCCATCGGCTCGGTCACCCAGATGGGCACCATCCGCCTCGGCAAGCGCACCGACAACCGCACCCCCCTCGTCAAGGACTTTGTCCCCCTCGCCGACCTCAACGACATCGTCTTCACCGGCTGGGACATCTTCCCCGAGGACATGTATGGCGCCGCCAGTCACGCCGCCGTCCTCGACAAAGATCACCTCGAGTCCATCAAGCCCTTCCTCCAGTCCATCAAGCCCATGCCCGCCGTCTTCGACCAGTACTACGTCAAGCGCCTCAACGGCACCCACGTCAAGACCGGCAAATCCAAGTGCGACCTCGCCCAGCAGCTCCGCTCCGACATCCAGAAGTTCAAATCCCAGGTCGATCGCGTCGTCGTCATCTGGTGCGGCTCTACGGAGATCTTTATGGAGCCCGCCCCCTGCCACCAGTCCCTCGCGGCCTTTGAAAAAGCCCTCACCGACAACGACCCCGCCATCGCCCCCTCACAGATCTATGCCTACGCCGCCCTCAAAGAAGGCGTGCCCTTCGCCAACGGCGCACCGAACCTCACCGTCGACCTGCCCTGCATGATCGAGCTCTCTCGCCAGACCGGCGCGCCCATCTGCGGCAAGGACTTCAAGACTGGCCAGACCCTCATCAAGACCGTCCTCTCACCCGCCTTCAAGGCCCGCATGTTAGGAGTCAGCGGCTGGTACTCGACGAACATTCTTGGCAACCGCGACGGCGAAGTCCTCGACGACCCCGAGAGCTTCAAGACCAAGGAAGAATCGAAGCTCGGCGTCCTCGACTACATCCTTCAGCCCGAGCTCTATCCCGACCTCTACGGCAACATCTATCACAAGGTCCGGATCAACTATTACCCGCCCCGCGGCGACAACAAAGAAGGCTGGGATAACATCGACATCTTCGGCTGGCTCGGTTATCCGATGCAGATCAAGGTCGACTTCCTCTGCCGCGATTCGATCCTCGCCGCCCCCATCGCCCTCGATCTGGTCCTGTTCCTGGACCTCGCTCAGCGGACGCCGGAGCTGCGCCATCTCGGCATCCAGGAGTGGCTCAGCTTCTACTTCAAGAGCCCGCAATCGGCCCCCGGCTTGTATCCGGAGCACGACCTCTTCATCCAGTCCATGAAGCTCAAAAACACGCTGCGCCACATCATGGGCGAAGAACTCATCACCCACTTAGGCCTCGAATACTACGACTGACGATTGGCCATCGAGGCCGCCGCGGCTTCGCCGCAAAAAAACAAAGACAGTTGCTGGAGGCTCATGAGGAGCCTCCCTGGCTTTCGATCAAGGTCTCCGCATCGCCCGCCGGGCGACGGTAAAAGAGCCAGGCTTCAGCCTGGCGTCACCGCAGCCCCAAAGAAGCGGCCTTCAGGCCCGGCGGGTTCACAGGCTGATGTGTATTCCGCCAAGGTGCCGATACGGAATCCACCGAGCATCGCCCGCAGGGCGACGGTAAAAG
>JBKICP010000267.1:0-3896 GCA_046567085.1 Acidobacteriota bacterium | reverse complement strand
ATCGCCCCCCGCCCTCAACCCTCAACTCTAATGCCTGCACGCTTCGCGCAGGGGATTGGATGGAAGGCGGCTTCCGGAACGCCGAATGCGGGCCTGGGCCGTCCAATCCTGAGGGCATCCACGATAATAGAAAGGGCATGCGCGTCCAACTGCTCGCTTTCGGTATCCTTCGCGACCACCTTGGCGCCTCGGCGGGCCCGCTCGATTTGCCGGCGGGGTCGACGGTGCGCGATCTTCTCGAGCGGTGCCGCTCCCTGGCTCCGGAAAATGCGGCACCGTGGTCTTCGATCGCGGTTGCGGTCAACCAGGAGTACGTGCCGGCCACGCATCCTCTGGCGGAGGGCGATGAAGTGGCGCTGCTGCCTCCGGTGAGCGGCGGGTCGGCCAAGAAGACGCGGACTGCGTCGCCGGAGATTCCGATCGTCGTGATCCCGGACCAGAAGGCTCGGCTGACGGAGGAGCCGATCGACGCGGGGGCTCTGGCACACTCGCTGAAGGCCGGTGAAGACGGCTCGGTGATTGCCTTCGACGGCATCGTGCGGAACAACACGCGGGGGCGGCGCACGCTGTATCTGTTCTACGAGGCGTATCCGGAGATGGCGCTGGCGCAGATGAACCTGCTGGCCTCCCGAGCGTTCGCCGATTTCCCGGTGCGCGATGTGGCGATCGTGCATCGGCTGGGGCGGCTGGAGATCGGCGAGACGTCGGTGGCCATTGCGGTCGCGTCCGCGCATCGCGCTGCGGCGTTCGATGCGTGCCGGTGGCTGATCGACACGCTGAAGAAGACGGTGCCGATCTGGAAGAAGGAGTTCTTTGAGGACGGAGCGGTCTGGGCGCAGGGCGATCCGTTTCCGGAGGAGCTGACGCCGCAGGGGGCGAAGCCTCACAAGAAGACGGCGGCGAAGGCGGGGCCGGGACGGTCCGCTAAGCCGGCCGCCCGGAAGAGCGCGCAACGTTCGCGTGGGCGTGCCCGTTGAGGCAACTGCTGCCCAGGTATGCGATTGGCTCGGTGCTGCTGGGCATCGCGCTGACGCCGCTGGCCGCGATTCCGCAGGCGCAGGCGAACGTGCCACGGTACAAGGTCAACGTTCACCTGGTGAATGTCTTCGTGAACGTGACGGACCCGGACGGCGCGCCGGTGGGAGGCCTGGAAGCGAATGACTTCGCGCTGACGGAGGATGGGGTTCCGCAGAAGATTGCGTATTTCGAGCGAGAGACGGACATGCCGCTTTCGCTGGTGCTGGCGATCGACACGAGCGGGTCGGTGCGCAAGGACACGGACATCGAGCTGCGGGCGGCACGCGATTTTCTGCGGGCGCTGGTGCGGCCAGTGGACAACGTGGAGCTGATCGACTTCAACTCGTCGGCGCGGGAGGTGGTTCCCTTCACCTCGAACGTGCACCGGCTGGAGTCGGGGCTGAACAATCTGGACTACGGCCCGGCCACGGCGCTGTACGACACGATCTACCTGTCGGCGCAGCTGCTGGGGCGACGGTCGGGACGGAAGGCGCTGATCGTGATTTCAGACGGCGGCAACACGGTGAACGGGGTGGGATTCCAGGATGCGCTGGATCAGGCGGTACGCAGCGAGGTGATGGTCTATTCGCTGATCGATCTGCCGATCCTGAACGACGCGGGACGGGATACGGGGGGCGAACACGCGCTGATTACGCTCTCGCAGGAGACAGGGGGGAAGCACTTTTATGCGGAGTTCGGGAAGATCGCGGCGGCGTTCCAGAAGATCTCTGAGGACCTGCGGACTCAATATTTGATCGGGTATTACCCGGTGCAGCGGCGGACGGAGTCGGACTTCCGGCGCATCCAGGTATCGCTCAAGTCGAATCATTCCTATACGTTGCGGTACCGCCCGGGCTATTATGCCCGGCGTTCGACGCCGCTGGATCAGTAATCGAGACGGTGGCAGAAGCACGCGACCAGAGCGCCTTCGGGTTGCTATGATCGAAAGGCTGTCCCCGCATGTTGTCCGATTCCGATATCCGCGAGCGTCTGGGCCCGCTCACTGAACCCGAACCCTCCCCAGACCAGAATCCCCGCCACCGCGCCGGCAATCTTGCCGTGAGGCTGGCGATTCTCGCCGCCGTGCTGTGGGGCCTTGGTATCGCTGTGCTGGCGTTGGTGGAGAGGCGCGCGCCGCGGGTGCCGCAGCCGGCTACCGGGCACGTTTACTGGTTCTCCGACAGTCTGCACACGATGTATCTGACGGCGCTGCAGCGCGACCTGGCGTGGGCGGCGATTGCAATCCCGGCTCTGGTGACGCTGGGGATCGGCGGGTATTTTCTATTTCGGCCGCGGGCACCGGAGCACTACTGAGAGCTACCGCGTGACGATGACTTCGTAGAGATTGTCTTTGGCGAGGAAGAATTTGCTGGCGGTCCAGCCGGTGAAGAGCTTCTCGATCTGCCGGTTGGTGTAGACGCGGCGGACGGGATACGGTTCGGACTCCTGCATCTCGATCTCCGAGGTACCGGTGAGGTGGTAGCGGCAGTAGGCGGTATAGGGACCGGTGGGCTTGGAGTGGAAGATGGCCAGGACCTTGCCGTCGCGCAGGGTGGCGTCCTTGAGGCGGGTGACGAGGGGCTCGATGAGGCCGGTGGGGATGTAGTCGAGGGTCGCCCAGAGCAGCACGACGTCGAACTGGCGGCCGTGGAAGTTCAGATTCTGCTCGAAGAATCCGTCGACATTGAAGCGCGGTTCGGTTCCATCTTCTTCGGGCGGCAGCTTCCACTCGTCGCGGAGGGATTCGTGGACGATGTCGGCCATGTAGACGCTGTGGCCCATTTCGGTGAGGAAGTTGATGTTCTGCGGAGAGGTGGGGCCGATGTCGAGCACGCGGAGTCCGCTTTGCGACTGCAGATGCTTGAGCAGCGCCTGCCAGCCGCTGGAGTGGCGCGGGATGCGGGGACCGGTAAGGACCGTGGGTCCCCGCCGCTCGTCTTCTTTTTTTCTGCGAAACAGCCCCGTGATTCCCGCCACACCGTCCTCGTTTTTTGGATTGTAACGGGTCCGCGACCGCGAACTGCAAGCCGCGAGGGCCTCAGGCGCCTGGATTGGCAGGATTCTCGGCGGATCCGTTGGCGTTTGGCGGCTTCTTGACGGAGTTCAGGCGGTACTCGGTGAGGATCCGCTGCATGGCACCGCCGAGTCCGGCGAGGGGGTCGGCACCGGCGCGCAGCCTGGCTTCGGCAGCGACGGCGCGACTGACTCCGGATAGGGTTGTGATGTAGAAGGTGACATCGCCAAGGGAGGGCAGAGGGCTAGTGTCTGTGTGCTCAAAGTGCATGCGGAGGCTGGTCGCGAGCGCCACGGCATGCAAGGCGGCCTCGCGAATGGCTGGGGTTCTTTCGCTGCCTCCCATATATCCGCCGCCGGTGCTGAGGTAGAGGCTGGCGGAGCCATCGGCGGCGGCGACGACGGTGACGGTGCCCTTGTCGACGTGCCAGTCCATCAGGACGACGTGCACGGAATCGCGCGCGACGTGAGGGAGCTGGACTTCGAGAGCCTGGCGGCGCAGTTGCGAGTAAACCGCAGGGTCGGTCTTGCGCGCGCGTTGTCCGCCGGGCGCAGCATTCGTGGAGAGGCGCGGCTTATCGGCAGGATCGTGGCGCTCCATATCCGGACACTCTACTCGGATCGGCGCACGGGCTGCTGTGTTCCCGGGCACAGTTATGCGGAAGTTGGATGGGTTGGACTCTGGGCAGTTAGAGGCTTGTATCCGGCAATTAGGGGGAAGTTAGCTATTGCGGGCAGGGGGGGGCGGGCGGGTGGAGAGGGCGCGGAAAGCGGAGGGACACATGTTTAACTTGTGTGGAAACAGTAGCTTGCGGGTGGCTTCGTCGCGGGTCCAATCAGCGGCTATTTCAGGAAGGCGTCGTCGT
>JBKICP010000266.1:0-7617 GCA_046567085.1 Acidobacteriota bacterium | reverse complement strand
CGCTCGATCTTCTCCCAATTGAACGGCCGCCCTCCCACCGCCCGCTTCAGCGTCCGGAACAACACGATCGAAAACAGCTGCCGATACGCGAACCGCTGCAGCCACACATGGAACAGCAGCCACCCGTCGCCCTTGTTCGCCGGATGCCGCGGCTCCAGCGAAAACGCCAGCAGCGACGTCACAAAATCGATCAGCATGAATCCCAGGAAATACACCAGCAGCTTGTCCACCGTCGCCGCGCTCGCCGTCTCCGGATGGAAGTGCCGATCCACCAGATACTGCGCCACGCCCCACGCGAACATAATGTCGATGAAGGGCGACACCAGCGGCAGCAGAATCTGGAAAATCAGGATATTCGGCAGTGCGAAAAATCCCATCGCCCGATTCGTCCTCGCCGCCGCGCGATGCTTGAACACCGCCTGCAGAATCCCGAACGACCACCGGAACCGCTGCCGCATCAGACTCCGCGCATTCGCCGGCGCCTCGGTGAAGGCCAGCGCCCGGTCGTCATAGATCACCTTGTAGCGCGCTTCCAGCAGGCCCATCGTCAGGTCGGCGTCCTCGGCCACCGTGTTCACCGGATAGCGGCCCACCGCCTTCACCGCCTCCGTCCGCCATGCTCCGATTGCCCCCGGCACCACCGTCACGACGTTGAACAGGTCCATGGCGCGCCGCTCGAAGTTCTGGCTCGTGATGTACTCCAGCGCCTGCCAGCGCGTCCAGGTATTGATGCGGTTGCCCACCTTTGCATTTCCGGCCACGGCACCCACGCGCGCGTCGGCGAAATACCGCACCAGCCTCGAAACCGCATCGTGCGCGATCACCGTGTCCGCGTCGATCCCGACGTAAATCTCCTCCTCCACGTAATCGATCCCGTAATTGAGCGCCTCCGCCTTGCCGCCATTGGCCTTGGTCAGCACCAGCAGGCGCCCCTCTTCGATCTCCTTCGTGTACGCCGCGCGCGCTACCTCGAACGTCCGGTCCAGCGATCCGTCGTCGATCACGATCGCCCGCAGGTTCGGATAATCCGACTTCAGCACCGACCGGATCGTTCGCACGATCACCTTCTCTTCGTTGTACGCAGGAATCAGCACCGCCACCCGCGGCTCATAAACCCCGCCAGGGATCTTCCGCTTCCGGAACCGGTCGATCGTCGCAAAAATCCCAATCAGAATCAGCCGCCCGCTCATCAGCACGTCGCCGATAAAGAAAATGTCCACGACGAAATTCGCAAAGAAGGAGAACAGGAAAAACGCGACCCAGTCGATACGCGCCTGCCACCGCATCTTCGGCGCGATCGGCGGCATCACCTCCGCCGTCGTCTTTCCCATCAGTTCCGAAACCGGAACAAATTCGTAACCCTTCGCTCGCAGCGTCGTGATCAACATCGGCAGCGCCGCCACCGTCGCCGACCGATTCCCCCCGCCATCGTGCAGAAGGATGATGCTGCCCCGCATCCACGGGTGCGTCTTCATCTCCTCGATCTGCTGCAGAACGCTGTCCGTAATCTCCTGCGGCGATTTGTGCGGATGCTCGCTCCAGTCATCGGTGTCGATCTTGTCCCCGATGATCGTGTATCCCATCTTCTGGATCCGGTACGCCGGCCCCGCTTCGTCGTTCGTGTCCGGCTCCTGATCGATCGAGTACGGCGGCCGGAAATACAGCGGCTGCGTCCCCGTTTCCGCCGCAAACAACCTCTCCGTCCAGTTCAGTTCCAGTTCCAGCTGCCGTGGCGGAATCTCGCTGATGTCCGGATGAGTGAACGTATGATTGCCGATCTCGTTCCCGTCGCGCACATAGCGCTGCAGCAATCCGATGTTCTTCTGCGCCTCCTCTCCGATCACCATGAACGTGCCCTTCACGTGATACTTCTTCAGCACGTCCAGAATCTTCGGAGTCCACACCGGATCCGGCCCGTCGTCGAAGCTCAGCGCCAGCTTGTGCGGATCGTACCCGTATTGCTCCACCGTGTACGACTGCGGCAGGTGCACCATGTTCTCGTCGATGATCGTGAACTTATCGGAGTCCATCAGGATCGAGCGTTCGCCCATCTCCGGCGTTCCCACGATCCGCAGGATGTCCCCCTCGCCTTCCGTGTTCACGTCCTGGCCCGGCGGCACCGTCTTCAGCAGATCCGGCGCATTCGCCGCCCCCGGCCGCTCCCACACCTGCCACAGAGACGGATCCTCTTCGCCCAGCCGCCACAGAGCAAAAGTCCGCAATCCCATCTGACGTCCCGCGCGCAGTTCGTTCAGCGCTGTCACGCCATCCAGAAACCACACCTGATGCCGCAGATGCGCATCTTCGTCGTCATAGGCAAAGTGCGGATTCAGCTCGTCGCCTTCCAGATGCACATCCGCACCCGCATCCTGCGCGCGCTGCCATGCGTCCTGCACCGAAAGGTCCGTCACGTCCACGACATGCGTATCGGGCTTCTTTCCCGTCTCCGGCAGCGGCTGCGCCCAGTCGAATCCGTAGTTCCCGATCCCGCAGATGATCTTTTCCTTCGGGACCAGCTTCAGTACCCGCTGCAGGTTCGCCTCGAACCACGGCTCACTGGCCACCGGGCCCGGATCGCTCGTCTCCTCGTGCTCGTCATAATTCATCAGGATGATGCCGTCGCTCGCCCTCGCAAGGCTTTTCAGCGTCGCATCATCGGCGCTCACCTGAACATTGACGTAAATTTTCAGGTTCTTCACCCGAAAATCGTTGTGCAGCTCCGCGATCCACTCCGCGTACAGCTTCTCGTCCGCGTCCGGGATCATTTCGAAGTCCAGGCAGATGCCCCGATAGCCCGGATTCGCAAACAGGAACTTGTCCAGCTGCACATGCAGCCGCTGCCGCGCCGCCGAACTGTGCAGCATCTTCCCGATCGTGGCGCCGTCCCAGTCCTGCGTCAGCGTGTTGTAGTCGTTCAGCATCGGAACGACATCGGTGTCTTCCCTCGCCGCGTCGATGGTCGTCTTCACCCGGTTTTCCGGGTCGACTCCGTGAACCCCCGCCGCGTCCACCACCCGATAAAAATGTACCGGGAACAGCGGCGTCGCGGCCACCAGGTTTCCATCCGCCGCCACCACGTGCAGCCAGTCCGGAAACAAAATATCGATCTGGTGGATATGCGCCTTCAGCGCCGAATAGCTGGCCTCATCGTTCTCATAGAACGCAGCCCGCAGGCCTTCGTCCTGGTTCGGCACAATATCCGTCCCGTGCCGCCGGCCTTTGCGGCGTGGCCGCAGCGCCGCACGCCGCGCCAGCTCCGGCTGCCGCTCCTTCAGCGCCTTGACGTTTCGCTTCTGCGTGGGCAGCAGCAATTCCGGCAGCCTCTGCTTCGACAGCACGCTGAAAACGAACACCGCTCCAACAATCGTCAGCACGATAATCGACACATCGGTCAGCCGCCGGAGTACCTTCCGCCGCGTCTGCTTCGGATCGTAAAAAACCTGCTTCATCGTGACCTGATTCAATCCTACTAGGCCCCCGCGCCCCTCCCCGGCCAACAAGCGGCCCGGCTGGCCCATGCTGCTCCCCGCTACCGCCTACCGGCTCCCCGCTCCCCGCTACAGCCTACCGGCTGTTCTAATACCCTCAATGCCCAGGGCTCTCCGAAACGGCCTGTTCCTCGCGCTGGCGCTCGCTGCCGGAGCTGCGCTCCGCCTCTGGTTCATTCACGCTTACCCCGAAATCGAAGGCGACCCCCTCGTCTACGGCGACATCGCGAAGAACTGGATGCTCCACGGCATCTACGGCAGAACCCTCGCCGGTTCCATCCATCCCACCCTCATCCGCCTGCCCGGCTATCCGCTCTTCCTCATCCTTTGCTTCCGCCTCTTCGGCGTCGAGCACTACAACGCCGTCATGGACGTGCAGGTCGTCATCGACCTTGCCACCTGTCTCCTCATCGCCGCCCTCGCTCGCCGCATCTGGAGCCCCCGCGCCGGCTGGTGGGCCCTCTGGCTCGCCGTCCTCTGCCCCTTCACCGCCAATTACACCGCCACACCCCTCACCGAGACCCTCGAGCTCTTCACCATTGCGCTTGCCTTCTACTCCTTCGATCGCTTCCTCTCCACGCCCCGCTGGTCCTGGGCCCTCACACTCGCCGTTGCATGGAGCTACGCCGCCCTCCTGCGCCCCGATGGCGCCCTTCTCGCTGTCGCCCTCTGCCCGGCTCTCGTGTTTTATGGATCACGCACCTGGGGCCGCACCCCCATGATCCGCTGGGCCCTCCTCTGCGGCGTCCTCTCCATCCTGCCCTTCATTCCATGGACTCTCCGCAACGCCCGCACCTTCCACCTCTTTCAGCCGCTCGCGCCGCGCTACGCCGTCGATCCCGGCGAACCCATCAACCCCGGCTTCCAGCGCTGGACCAAAACCATCTGCGCCGACTTCGCCTGCACATGGGACGTTTACTGGAACGTCGACAACGACGTCATCGACCTCGCCAATCTTCCCTCCCGCGCCTTCGACTCCCCGCAGCAATCCATCGAGACCCGCAATCTGATCGACGACTACAACCGCACCACCACCCTCACGCCCGCGCTCGACGCCCGATTCGCCGCACTCGCCACCCAGCGCATCCACGACCACCCCTTCCGCTATTACGCGGAACTTCCCCTCGCGCGTCTCGCCGACATGGCCTTGCGTCCGCGCACCGAGATGCTCTGGATCGAACTCCGCTGGTGGCAGTACGATCGCCACCACAGAGAAACGGTTTTCGCTCTTGGATACGCAGCCCTGAACCTGGCTTATCTCACCGCCGCACTCATCGGATTTCTGAAGCGCCCGCGCCTCGCCGGCGTCATCCTCGCCTTCGTGCTGCTGCGCTGCGCGCTCCTCGTCACCCTCGAAGCTCCGGAGCAGCGCTACACCCTCGAGTGGTTCCCGCCTCTGATCGCCTTAGCCGCGACCGCATTCACTCGCAGGATCGACCCAGCCCAACCAACCGCGCCCATTCCGCATCCACCCGCTAACCGCTAACCGCTAACCGCTAACCGCTAACCGCTAACCGCTAACCGCTAACCGCTAACCGCTAACCGCTGGCAACTCGGCAGATGCCGAGTTGCTACACATCCCCCTCATCCAGCCGCAGCTCCGTCACCTGAATCTTCCCCGCGCAGATTCGCAGCGGTTGCGGAATCGAAAACGTTCGTCGGCTTTCCGGAGCCGTCACCAGAATCCGCGCCACCCGCGAGCAATCCGGCCCCGTCGTCCAGACCACCTGGAACGCCGCCACCGCATGTGGCATCAGCGTCACCGTCGGCGCTGCCGGACCGGACTCGGCGGGTCCCGCCTTCTGAAACTCCGCCAGCACCTGCGCGAAGCCCACCTTCTCAACCGTGACACTCCCGACGTTGATCCCCTGCCCATCCACCAGCGCCACGCTGGGATAGCCGCCCAGCTTGCACGGCAGCGCGCCGCGATTCATGAAGGCCAGCTTCACCGACCGGAAGACCCCGTTCGCGTCGCCCGCGACCTCCTCCACCGACAGCACCTCGGGATCGCACGCGCCCGCGTTCTCCGCATCCGCCGCCGTCGCCCGCGCAATCAGGCGGGGCGATGGACCGCCCGCCACCATATACGGAGCATTCGGGTTCGGATGCATCCCCACATCGTCCGGCGCGCCACTCTGAGCCGCCAGCTTCACCCGGCCGCCGCGCGTTCCTGCACAACCTGCACACACTGCCAGAACGCAGCCCGCGGCTACCGCCGGATACAGCCAACGCCTGAACATGGGAGGGAATCCTCTGCTTCCATTCTAGGATGTTCCCGCACCTTGCGGCAGTTGCATCGCATGTTAGAAAGGTTGCCTTCTCCGGAGGATTTAGAATCGGGCCATGCCTCCGCGTCCACTCGAAGGCCAGGTCGCCCTCGTTACCGGCGCGGCAAAGCGCATTGGTCGTGCCCTCGCACTGGCGCTGGCAGAAGCCGGCGCCTCCATCGCCATCACCTTTCGCGACTCCGAACCCGACGCCCGTCAAACTGTTGACGACATCAAAAAAATGGGCGCCGAGGCCGCCGCCTTCCGCGCCGAGCTCCGCGACCTCGCGCAGATTCGTTCCGCCGTCGACGCCGTTATCGCCCGCTTTTCCCGCCTCGACATCCTCGTCAACAACGCCGGCCGCTACGAAACCGCCGCCCTTGAAACCCTCACCGTCGAGCAGTGGGACGCGATGTTCGAAACCAATACCCGCGCCCCGTTTCTCACAGCCCAGGCCGCTTGGCCTCATCTCAAAGCCGCTCGCGGTCGCATCATCAATATCGGTTCCCTCGGCGGCCTTCATCCCTGGCCGACCCACGCCCATTACTGCACTTCCAAAGCCGCCCTCCACATGCTCACGCAGACCATGTCCAAAGCCTGGGCGCCCGAGATCAGCGTCAACTGCGTCGCCCCAGGCATGATCGTCAACGGTGAAGTCGACCCCCAGTTCGAGCACTTCGCCCGCCGCACCCCCATGCAGCGCAACGGCACCGCCCCCGACGTCGCCGCCGGAGTCCTCTTCTTCGCTACCGGACCCCACTTCATCACCGGCCAGATCCTCTCCGTCGACGGCGGCCTCGGTCTCTAGCGCTGCAGGCGCATCGGTCGGCGCGCCAGGAAAGAGAGACGCTCCCAGGGGAGCGCCTCTTCGCGAACATTTGTCTGCAGGATTCTGACCGCTGGCTGCCGCCGCGCTACTTCCCGAACAACCGCCCCATCAGCCCCGGGCGCTTCGTCTCATTCTCGTAGACGTACACCCCTTCCGGCTCCGGCTGCTGTCCCAGCGGCTGATTCTCAAACGCCGCCCGCGGATTCTTCACGCACAACCGATCCGCCGTACCGGCGCCATATTTCTTCGCGATCGCCTCGTACGCCGCATGCATCGCCGGCGGCCGTCCTTCGAGGTTGTGCGCATCGGTCGCGATGAAGTGCACCCAGTTCTTCTCCAGCAAATCCCACGCCGTGCTTTGCGCCCGCCGTCCGAACCGTCCGTTCAGCGAAGCAGCGGTGATTTGCACCAGGCACCCCGTGCGCATCCACTCCGCCATCCGCTGGTGTTCCTTCTGCAGGATCGGATTCCGCTCCGGATGCGTGATGATCGGCAGCATCCCTTTTACCGAAAATTCGTAAAAGGTATCCCCGATATTCTGCGGAATCATAAACTCCGCAAACTCCACCAGCAGATACTTCCCGTTGTTGATCGTGAACTTCGTCGGATGCTGCAGCGCGTCCTCGATGTTCTCGTACGAAAGATGGAAGTCGCAGCCCAGCCCCAGCGTCACCTTGTTCCCAATGCGCTCCCGGATCGCCTCCAGCTTCTCGCGGTTCCGTTCCGGATTGAACTCCCAGGTGTCGTTCGCGTGCGGCGTACACGCGATGTGGGTGATCCCATCCGCAGCCGCAGCTTCCGCCTGGGCCACAGAGCTCTCAATGTCCTTGGGCCCGTCGTCGGTCCCAAACAGCAGATGATGATGAATATCGATCATGCCCGATTACGCCTGGTGTGCCAGCGCCCCCACCAGTGACTCGAAAATCTTAAACCCGTCCGCTGATCCCAGCAGCGACTCGCTCGACCGGTCCGGATGCGGCATCATCCCCAGCACATTCCGTCCCTCGTTCAGAATCCCCGCAATGTTTTCCAG
>JBKICP010000265.1:0-13084 GCA_046567085.1 Acidobacteriota bacterium | reverse complement strand
AACGGATACATGGCGGCGACGCTGCCCATTCTGCTGGCCTTCGCCGCTGTGGTGCTGTTGCTCACCTGCGCCAACGTGGCGACGCTCACCCTGGTACGGTTTGTATCCCGGCGGCGTGAGCTTGCCATCCGGCAGTCGCTCGGCGCGAACCGTCTTCAACTGATGCGGCAGATGGTGATGGAGGGCGGGTTGCTTTCCGTCGTCGCGGGAGCCGTGGCCCTTGTGCTGACCGCGTGGACGTCGAAGACTTTCGCATGGTTCTTTCCGGCGAACTCGATTCCCCTCATCCTCAACGGCAGCATGGACCATAAGGTGGTCATCGGGATTGCGGTGTCGTCCCTGCTGGTCGGCGTGCTGTGCGGCGCGCTGCCCGCCTGGCGCTCGTCCCACGCGCCGGCCGCTGAAGCGCTCAAAGCAGAGTCTGCCAGCGTCTCCGGCGGCTCCCGCAACCGAAAGCTGCTCAGCGGACTGGTGGTGGCACAAATCGCGCTTTCCCTGCCTCTGCTCTTGTGCTCCGGGCTGTTTCTGCGAACCCTCCGGAATCTCGCCAGCGCGAATCCAGGCTTTGAGCAGGACCACATTCTCACTGCCTCCGTGGGGCTGAATATTGCCGGCTACAGTAACGACGACGCACAGTTGATTCGCCGCAGGATACTGGATCGCGTGTCGGCATTGCCCGGCGTCAGGATTGCGTCTCTTACCGACTGGATTCCGATGACCCTCATCCAAAAGAGGAACGATGCGTATCCGGAAGGGTATGTGCCGCATCCCCATGAATCTTTGCTGGTTCAGAATGCCGAGATAGGCCCGCGCTATTTCGAATCCCTTCATATCCCGATTCTGGAAGGACGCGAGTTTACTCAGCATGACGATGAAAGGTCCCCGAGCGTCATCATCGTCGATCAGACGGCGGCGAGGCGCTTCTGGCCCGGTGAGGATCCACTGGGAAAGAACCTCATGGTGTGGGGCAGGCCTTTCACGGTTGTCGGCTTGGTGAGGAATTCAATCCATACATTCGTGAATGAGTCACCCGAGCCTATGTTCTATATGAGTTATTTCCAGTACCCGGGGTACGAGACGATGGTGCAGGTGGAGACCGAGGGAAATCCGGCCGACCTTGCGTCGGCGGTCGAAAACGCCATCCACGGAATCGATCCCCGGCTGCCGGTTTTCGATGTGCGCTCCATGCGGGAGAGTACCCGGATGGCGAGCATTTTCGCGGTCATCCAGAGCACCCTGGCGGGAATGTTCGCGCTGATCGGTCTGATTCTTGCCATCACCGGAATCTACGGCGTCGTGGCCTGGCGAACCCAGATGCGCACCCACGAGATTGGAATACGAATGGCCCTTGGCGCCTCGCGCGTCGACGTGCTGCGGCTCGTGCTCTTGCAGGGTTTGTCGCTCACCGGCATCGGGCTGGCACTGGGACTGGCGTTTGCATTGGGACTGACACGCATCATTGCCCGGCTGTTGTACGGAATCGGCGCCCACGATCCGGCCACCGTCGTCTTCGTCGTCATGCTCCTGGGAGCGATGTCCGTGCTGGCCTGCTACCTTCCCGCACATCGAGCGATGCTCCGGAACCCTGTGACTGCGATTCGCGAACTGTAAGCTTCAGTTCAGAAAAATCGTCCGTTAGGCCGCGCTGAGCCGGATCACCTGTGGAGATAGGTGGGCCAGCCGAGGTAAGTCTCGGCGACTTCGGCGAAGACGGCGGCGCAGTGGCTGCCATTCATGGCCGCGTGATGCTCGAAGAGGTGGCGGCAGACGAAGTGCATGAGCTCGCGCAGGCGCGGGACGTGGACGACGGCGCTGGTGCCGAAGGTGGCGAGCGGATCGTCGAGGAATTCGCCTTCGCCGGCATAGGCGCGGAGGGTGCCGGCGGAGTCGTCGGTGGAGACGCGGCCGTAGGTGAGCGGACCGGCGGGGGTGCGTCCGGCGAGAGCGCCGTAGGTATTCTGCTCGCCGACGACGGTGCCCAGGATGGGTGCGGTGGCGATGCGCGGGTTGGGGAGAAATTCTTTGGGCCAGTTGCCGCAGTGGAAGAGGACGCACTTGTCGGGCTGGCGGCCGTAGTTGTTGTTCCAGTCGACGAGGGCGCTGGGGCGGCCGGAGGCGAGCTGGAGGGCGTACATGGAGACGGCGCCGGCGACGTCGACCTCGCAGGCGCTGGGCATCATGTTTTCGCTCATCATGCTCATGGCGGTGCAGGCGTTGACGCCGAGGGTTTTCTGCATGGAGGTCCAGCACTGGACGGCGCTGGACTGGAGGCCTTCGTCGTGCATCCAGCGATCGAGGACGACGGCGAAGCGGGCCATGCGGGAGAGCGCGTCGGGGGGGACAGCGGCGGTGTCGGCGTAGTCGCGGATCGTGTCGAGGCGTTGGGCGACTGGGGGGTCGGAGGCGGGGAGGGCGTCGACCATGGCGAAGATGTCGGAGAGATCGATGGTGCTGACGCTGATGCCGGCGGACTCGAAGATTTTTTCACTGTAGCGGGTGGTCTTGAACGCGTTGGGGCGCGCACCCACAGCGCCGATGCGGGCGCGGCGCAGGCCGCGGGTGGTGCGGCAGATGCGTTCGAAGCGGCGGAGCTCGTCGAGGAATTGCGGATCGTTGAGGCCGACGACGTGGTCGAAGGTGAGGGAAAAGGGAATTCCGTACTGGCGCAGGTTGTTGCAGACGGAGATTTTGCCGCAGAAGGCGTCGCGGCGGCGTTCGAGGCCAAACATGTCGAGGTCGTCGGGGCAGGCCTGGACGAGGACAGGGGCGCGGAGTTCGGAGAGGCGAATGGTGTCGGCGACTCCTTTTTCGTCGCCGAAATTGGGGAGGCAGACGAGGATGCCATCGATGGTGTCGCGGTGGCGGCGGAAGAGGTCAGCGCAGGCCTGGGCGTCTATCCAGGTCTCGACGGAGCCGAACTTGCCGTGGGATTCTTCGAGGAGGATGGTTTCGATGCCGAGCCGGGCGCAGGCGGCGAGCAGGTCGCGGCGCGCTTCGGAAACGAGAATGTCGGGAAAGAAGTCGCGATTGCCGAGGATGACGGCGAGGGTGAAGGTTCGCATGCTGTTCCTCATTTCTCTGAATCGGGGTGGATGCGCTCAAAGCCGGCGAAGTCGGCGACGTTTTGGGGCGTGACGAGGCTGCATTGCACGAGCTGCATTTCGGGTTTGCCGGTGGAACCGGTTTGCAGGACCTGGCGGGCTTCGTCGACAGCCATCTGCGCGAGGGTAACGGCGGGCTGCAGGATGGTGGCCTGCATTTCGCCGTCGCGGATGGCGGCTAAGGCGTCAGGGCTGCCATCGAAGCCGACGACGATGATGCCGGTGCGACCACTGCCGCGGACGGCGGCGGCAGCGCCGAGGGCCATGGTGTCGTTGCCGGCGATGATGCCATCGAGGGCGGCGTGGGCTTCGAGGATGACCTCGGTTTTCTGAAAGGCCTGGGACTGATCCCAGTTGGCGCTTTGGGCGGCCACGAGGTGGAGGCCTGCAATTTTATCCAGCACAGCATGGAATCCGGTGGTGCGGATCTGGGCGTTGGTGTCGGATTCGCGTCCGAGCAATTCGGCATAGTTGCCGTGCTGGTGCAGCAACTGGGCAAACCAGGTGGCGAGGAGGCGGGCGCCCTGAGCATTGTCGGCGATGATCTGGGCTTGGCGATGCCGGTGGCGTTGATGGCGCGGTCCATGAGGATGCAGATGATGCCGGCGCGGGCGGCGCGGCGGACGGCAGCGACGGAGGCGTCGGCTCCAGCGTTATCGAGGAGGAGGACGCGGGCGTTGGCGGCGATGGCAACGTCGATGAGGTTGTCCTGCTTGTAGGCGTCGTCGTCGTGGGAGTAGACGCGGACGCGATAGCCGTAATGGCGGGCTCGCGCGGCAGCGGCAACGGCTTAGGCCTTGAAGAAGTGATTGTCCTGGGAAGGGACAACGACGACGAAGAGCGGGGCTTCATTGCGGGAGCGATGGCATCCGGCGCAGAGCAGGAGGAGCAGGGCGCAGACGACGGAGCGGCGCATGGCCATTATCCGGAGTACCGGGTTTTCATCCGGTTCTGCATCTGGTCAATGGCGACGGCGAGGATGATGACGACGCCTTTAATGACGGCCTGCCAGAACTCGGAGATGCCGATCATGACAAGGCCGTCGGCGAGGACGCCGATGACGCAGGCGCCGAGGAGAGCGCCGGCGATGGTGCCGCGTCCGCCATCCGCCCAGCCCGCCACCGTCGCTGTCGGTCTGGCCAACACGCTGCCTGATACCGGCGGAGGAGCACGCGGTGGCTTTACCATCGAAGGCGCCCAGCTGGCCACCTGGAAGCTCCGCTTCGCTCCGTTCATCGAGACCTACGGCGACTACTTCCGTGCCCTCGGCATTCCCATCGTCGCCGGCCGATCCTTCACCGTTCGCGACCAATCCGATGCACCGCTGGTCTGCATCATCGACGAGTCGATGGCCCATCGCGAGTGGCCCGGCCAGAACCCGATCGGCAGGCGCCTGCACTGGGATTTAAGGCAGAATCAGCGATCGATGGTCTTTTCCGTCAGCACATTACTCCGAAAAGTAACGGCCGGATAGGCCAGCATCGTACCGTTATGCGAAGAAATACCCCATATCGGCGTCGGAGACTCGCGCAGAAGTCGCACCCGGCCTTGCAGGTCGACATACAGCAGGTTGTAGGCCGAGTCGGTTCTCGTCTCCACAAACAAACCGCGGCCATCCGATGACCAGTTAGCCCCAAGCGGCGTGCCTGCGTCCTTAAGGTGAAGATCGTCGAACTTCCCACCCGGACGGACCAGGCTCAGCAGATGAATGCTCGGTTCCAGACTATTGTGGCTGGCTATGGCCGCAGTTGATCCATCGGGAGAAAGCGACCAGTCCCCCAGCAACGCCGGCTCCCAGGGCGTCCGGGCCAGCTCACGTCCCATGCCCCTGACCGGATCCAGAGCGTAGTAAACGAATTCCTTTCCCTGTACGGCCTCACGCAGAACGCATCGGCCCGCCCTCGAAGCCGAGCACTGGAATTCCTCGATCTCTCCGGGAATGGGCAGTTGCTCCGGCGCCCCCCCTGCCACCGGAACGCGGAACACGGCTCGGACTCTTGCCGGCTGCGGGCCGAAGCCCAGAAAGAGGATCCATTTCCCGTCCGGAGCGAACTGCGCCATCGCGGCGTCCCCCGGCAGCTGCGCGATCGCCTGCGGCGCCGATCGATCGAGGCGCTGCTCAAAAACCGCATCCTTACCAAGGGTATTGTTTTCGATCAGCACCGCATCGTCCCTGGGACTCCATGCATGCGGATAGCTCTCGAGAGCGCGATGGGTGATCTGGGTTGCCCCCTCCAGCACCGGGCCTGGCAAGCGAAGCTTGCCAATGAACGTGTCGGCTGTACTGCGGCTGACAATGATGGCGATTTGTTTTCCGTTGGCCGACGCGGTGAAGGCGCGCGGCTCACTCCCGAAGGTGGTTCGCAGGGTGAATGGTGCCTCAACAATCCGGCCATCGCTGGGTCGGGTGCGCAGCATCCGGAACCGAATCTCGGGTCCGGTTTTCGACTGGCCAGCCTCCGCATAGAACAGGCGGCCGTCGTCGAGCACGTAACCGGAGGTGAAGCCAAGATCATCGGCGCGCGCAAGCACTTTGCCCGTACCCGCATCCACCGTCTCATAGCCCCACGCTTTCAGAGCTTCGAGGTCGTTCAGGGGAGAGCCACTCCGCGTGACCGCCGGCTCTGTCGCCGAAAGCGGACGCTGGCTGCAGTGCTCCTCGATGAGATAACGCCCCGAGCGTGCCCACAGCAGGAAGGCAAAGTTTTCCTTGTTCCCTGCCCGAAGCAGCGTATGCGCCGGCCCCTCGTCGGCCCCCGCAATGTCGATTTCCGTATCTCCGTGGCGGGTCATCGCAATCGACGAGCCGTCCGGAGAGACGGCGGCCAGATCGGCATCGTCGGCGATCAGCCGGGGTGCAGCCCCGTTCAGAAAAAGCTCCCACACCTGCTGCCGCTGAGAAGTTTCGGCGGTGCCGCTGAGTGCCAGTCGCTGCCCCTCCGGGAACCAGTCGATGCGCCGCGCTTCGAATTGGGGCGGCGAAGCAAGAAGTCGAGTCACCCGCGAGTCCAGCCAGATCACGGCGACGCCGGAGTGGTCGGCGTAGGCGATCGTATCCCCGCCGGGAGATACCGCTTCGGCCGTGACTTTGTCGTCGCTGTCGTTGAACGTTACGGTCAGAAAATGGTCCGGAATGAGCGGGGCCAGGGAAGGTGAGGCCGATGCCCGCGAGGTATGACGCAGGAGTAAAACCGCAGTCAGAGTCGCAAAGCCAACCAGGATGACTGCGGCCACAACGGCCGACTTGGCATATCGCCGTCCCGCAGTGGGTGGCTCAGTCTTCTCCAGAACCGGACCAGTCCCTCTCACCTCAGCCTGCGGCGAAAGAACATCATCTGTCTCTTCCACAGCAGCCGCCATGGGCAAACTCCTCGACTGGAGGTCCTCAGCCGGCGGTTCGACTGAAGCGATGAAGCGATACCCCAGGCCGATCACCGTTTCAATGTAGGCAGGTTCGACAGTGTCGTCCTTCAGCGTGTAGCGGAGGCGATTCACCGCGGTGTTGATGCCGTTAGAGACGTCGATATTGCTGGGGTCCTTCCAGAGGTGGGAGGCGATCTCTTCGCGCGTGATCAGAGCCCCGGCTCGATTCAGAAACAGGGTCAGCAGGCGCGTTTGCGAGGCAGGCAAAGAAATGCGCAGGCCATTCCTGATCAACACATGGGAGGCGAAGTCATATTCAAACGAGCCAAATCTTACTTTCGTGGTCGTGCCAGGCATGGTAGGCGGGAATGAAGCTCAGCATAGCAGCCGGAACCCTGCCAGCGCATGACTCGAACGTAACAAAACAAATGGATTACTCGGTTAGATCGATTTTAGATCGAATTTAGGCCGAGTCTATGGGCATCCAGGTGGCCCCTCCTTATAGTCCCCCCAGTCTTTCCCCAAAGGCCTCGATCTTTCCCTGGAGTTTGACTGCATGCATGCTGCTTCCTGTCCAGTCCGCTGGCCTGCCCTGTTTCGTCCCTTTATGATTGCACTCCTGAGCGGCTTGGTCGCGCTGCTGGCCGCCGCGCCGTCCGCCACCGCCCAGGATACAGCGGTTGGTGGCCGGCTCACCACGGTAAGCACCCCGGGCTACACCCTGAACGGCCCTCAGGGGGTAGCGGTCGATGGTGGCGGCAACCTATACATCGCGGACGGGGCCAATAGCCGTGTGCTGGAGATCCCTTCCAATTGCACGGGAAGCGGATGCGTGGTGATCTTCACCACGCCGACCTGGCCGAATGGCCTCGCCATCGACAGGGCGGGAAATCTCTTCATCCTGGGCGGGAATTGCTATGGATGTACCTTTTTGCTGAAGGCCCCTGCCGGCTGCGCCTCCAGTTCCTGTGAAATCAGCATCCCTGTTGGCCAACTCCACGATCAACAGGGCATCGCCGTGGACGATGCCGGCGATCTGTTTGTCGCGGATGTCGATAACGGACGCGTGATCGAAATCCCTGCCGGCTGTACGATTGCTGCCTGCCAGACCACAGTTCCCGGTGGTTCATACTTCGGCGCTCTGGGAGTGGCTGTGGATGCACAGGGTGACCTGTTTCTAACCAATCTGCACAATGTGCTCGAGATTCCCGCCGGCTGCACCTCGAACTCCTGCCAGAAGACTCTGGGCAGCGGCCTGCAGTTCGCCGAGGGCATAGTGGTCGATCCCATCGGAAATATCTTCGTCAGCGATGCCAACGCCGGCGACGTCGTCGAAATCGCTGCCAGCGGAGCACAGACCACAGCCGTTACGGGACTGGCTGTACCCGTGCAACTCGCCATGAGCCAACAGGGCCAACTGTTCGTAGCGGACTACAACCACAACCAAATTGTGGAATGGGAACCCGCGCCCAATCTCGGCACGGCCAACGTGTGCCCAGGCGGAACCGGGCCTTCTCCGTGCAGCCAGTCCGCCACCCTGACCTTCCTCTTCAATGCGCCTGATACCGGGATCGCGCCCTCCGTCGTCACTCAGGGTGCCTCTGGTCTTGATTTCACCAACACCGGGGGCGGCACCTGCGACACCAACGGAACCAGCTACGCCTACAACATCGGCGCCACCTGCACCGTGAACGTGCAGTTTGCGCCCACAAAACCCGGAGCCCGCTTCGGCGCGGTAGTGCTCAAGGACGCGACCGGCGTAGCCGCAACCACCTATCTGAGGGGCACGGGAACGGGTCCGCAAATCGCTTTTGCTCCTCCGGCACAGATAAAACTCGGAGGCGGATTCAGCAATCCCTTTGCGGTGGCAGTGGATGGTGCAGGCGACATCGATGTGGCTGACCAGGGCAACGGAGTTGTCAGGACAATGCCCCCGGGCTGCGCCTCGCAGAGTTGCGCCGCTGCAACTCTGGGCGGCAGCTTCGGATCGCCAACCGGAGTCGCGGTCGATGGCGCAGGCAACATCTATGTCGTCGATTCCTCTGCCACCAAACTGGACAGAATGCCTCCCGGGTGTACTTCTTCGAGTTGCGTGACGACACTCGTTTCCGGCATCCCCAACCCGAACGGAGTTGCCCTGGATGGAAGCGGCAATGTCTACATCGCCGACTTTGGCGACAGCAGCGTGAAAGTGATATCGCCTGCCTGTATGTCTGCAGCCTGCATGGTCACATTGGGCGGCGGCTTCAGCTCCCCTTATGGAGTCGCCGTCGACGGGAGCGGCAACGTGTTTGTCGCGGATACCTCCAACAACGCCGTAAAAGCGATGCCGCCGGGCTGTTTGTCCTCTTCCTGTGTCAAGACCCTGGGCGGCGGTTTCAGCAGCCCGAACGGCGTAGCGGTGGATGGTATCGGCAACGTCTTCGTCGCCGATACCGGTCACGGCGCTGTGAAGGAGATGCCGCCTGGCTGTGGCTCTGCCAGTTGCGTCACGACTGTGAGCAGCGGTCTGGGATCTCCCACCGGTCTGGCACTGGATGGAAGCGGCAACCTGTACGTCGCCAATTACGGAACCACGGGAGTATCCCAATTCAGCTTCGCCGTTCCGCCCTCCACTTCCTTCCCCACCACCACTGACACGGGTGTGCTCGACGCGACCGACGGCCCCCTGGGCTTCACGGTCGAGAACATCGGCAACGCACCGCTGCTCTTCTCGGTTCCCTCGACAGGGTTCAACCCCAGCGTGGCCGCGGGCTTCCTGTGGAATTCGACCTCCACCTGCACTCAGATCCCTTCCGGAGCCTCGGCCTTTTCGCTGGCCCCTGCGAGCGCATGCAGTATCGCCATTGACTTTGAGCCCACAAGCCCCGGCGCGAACTCCGGCTCGCTGGTTCTGACCGACAACACCCTGAACGCCACCAACGCTGTGCAGTCGGCGAGCCTCAGCGGCACAGCCTCAGCGGTCGCGCTCCAGCTTTCGCCCTCCTCGCTGCCGAACGCCACCGCGGGGGCCAATTACCTGGCGCAACTCTCAGCCGCGGGCGGCTCGGGTGCGTACACCTTCAGCGCCATCGGCCTGCCTACCGGGCTCTCGCTGAATACGACGACCAACCAGATCACCGGCATGTGCACTGCGGGGTCCTCAAGCGTGGTGCTCAGTGTGAAAGACGCCGGCGAAGGAACCGCCAGCGTGGGTCCGCTCAGCGTTGCCTGCAACGCAGCTCCCGCGATTGCCACAGCCACGCTGCCGGCAACCTATCTGAACCTGGCTTACACCACGCCCATCGCCGCCACGGGTGGAACGCCGCCCCTGGTCTTCTCGCTGACCAGCCCGGTGCCTGCAGGCTTCACCATCGATCCCGGCAGCGGAACCCTCAGCGGCACGGCGCCCTCCAGTCCCACCACCCTCACCTTCAACATTCAGGTTTCGGACTCCTGGGGCGCAACCGGCACCAAACAGCTCACGCTCACGGTGAACAACATTCCCAGTTACGTCGTAACCACGGCGATCGACGATGCCGCCGCCAACGCCGCCAACTGCCCCGGCGCGAACTGCTCGCTCCGCGATGCCATGACTGCTGCGGTCAATGCAGGCGAGGGGAACATCACCTTCGACTCAACCGTCCTCAATCAAGCCACGACCATCACGCTCATCAGCCCGCTGCCGACTCTGAATGGTGGACCGTTCCTGATCGGCAGTCCGAGCGCAAACCTGGTCACGATCTCCGCGGGAAACTCGACCGCAGCCAGCCCGATGCTCACCCTTCTCGCAAACACAACCGCGACCGTCGAGGGCCTCACCTTCACCGGTGGCAACGCCCAGAACGGGCTGCAAGATGGGGGCGCCATTCTCAATCGCGGCGGCAGCCTCTCGCTGGTTGCAGACACCTTTAGCGGTAACACCGCCGGCTTTTCTGGAGGGGCTGTCTATAACGGCGGTACCCTGAGCGTCACTGGCAGCACCTTCAGCGAGAATCAGGCTCAGACCCATGGCGGCGGCGCCATCTACTCCGGAACCGGCCAACTCACAGTGCAGTACAGCACCTTCTCCGGCAACAGCGCTCCCAGCGGGAATGGCGGCGCCATCGTGGTCTTTGGCAACGCTACGGTTCAAAACAGCACTTTCGCTGGCAATCGGGCCCTGAACGGCGGCGCCGTTGCGAAGTTCGGGTCTCCGGGAACTCTCGCGCTCACCAACAGCATCTTGTCGGGCAATTCGGGCCAAACCGGGGCGGCAGTGGAAAATGCAGCAACCTCGAATTACAACCTCTTCTACAACAACTTCGACCCAGGCACGACAACCGAGGACGACTGCTACGGCTGCGCCCTGAACACCGGCGCCGTCTCCGGCAATCCGAATCTCGCGCCGCTGGGCAACTACGGCGGCACGACTGCTACCATGCTTCCGCTCCCTGGCAGCGCCGCCATCTGCGCCGGGTCCCCCGCGCTCCTTCCCACAGGCGTCACGCTCGATCAGCGCAGCCAGACCAACACCAACGTCACTTATCCAGGATACAGCGCCGGGACGGCCTGCGTCGATCTGGGCGCAGTCGAGACCAACTACGCCATGAGCTTCAGCACCCCACCGCCGGCGACCGGCACGGTACCCGGAGCCGCGATGTCGCCTGCTCCAGCCGTGACGCTCACCGAGAGCGGCGCGCCCTTCACCGCCGGCACGGCTGCCATGAGTGCCACGGACATCAACGCGGACCTGACAACGTCGCCCGCAACCGCCTCCATCACGAGCGGCGTGGCGACGTTCGGAAGCCTCCTCTTCAACAGCGCCACCAGCGGCGATAAGCTCACCGCAACCTTGCCGCTCAATCCGGCCCTCACCCCTGTGCTGACTCTCTCCACGCAAAGCACAGCGTTCAGCGTAGGGACCCTCACCCCCATCATCACCTGGCCCACCGCTTCCGCCATCACCTACGGCCAGCCCCTCGCCTCATCCACGCTGACCGGCGGCTCGGGGAGCTTCAACAACACGCCTGTCGCAGGCATTTTCGCCTTCACGACACCGGCGACCGCTCCCAACGCCGGCCTGCAATCCGAGAGCGTCACCTTCACGCCCTCCAGCACCGGTCAGTACTCGCCCGTGACCACCACACTCAGTGTCCAGGTGAACAAAGCGCCGACCCAGGTCACGGTCCTGCCGACGGCCAGCGCGATCACCCAGGGCCAGTCGCTGGCCTCGTCCACGCTGAGCGGCGGCGCAGCCGTCTCCACCATCACCGGAGCCGCCGTTCCCGGAAGCTTCGCCTTCGCCACCCCATCCGCAGCGCCCCCATCCACGGGCGCGCAGAGCGTCACTTTCACCCCGACCGATACCCGTAACTACCTGGGAACAACGACGGCCGTCTCGGTGACAGTGAACCCGCCGGCGAAAGCCCCGGTGGCGAAAATCAACCCCACCGCCATCGATTTCGGCACGCTCTACCTCGGCAACATCGCGACCAGGGCGGTGACCATCACCAACACGGGCAACGCCCCCATGACGATCACCGATCGCCGCATCGCGACCGTGTCGGGTGGCGATTCGCACGAATTCATCAGCTTCAACTTCTGTCCGAGGTCGCTCGCCCCGGGCAAGAGCTGCACCATGACAGTCACCTTCATCGCAGGGCCTTTCTACAATCCACAAACCGCCACGCTGATGATCAGCGACAATGCCGCCGGCAGCCCGCAGTTGGTGCCTCTCAAAGCGACCGTGCTGAACCCCGTCGCGAGGTTCAGCACAAGGGACGTGGACTTCGGCAAGGTGAAGAACGGCAACACCGCCTCGCGATCTGTCGCCATCGTCAGCGTCGGTGGCACCGCAGTTTCGATTTCGAGTATTGCGATTTCCGGCGCAGGCGCGGGCGAGTTTTCGGAGACGAATACTTGCTCGTCGACGAGCCTGAACCCGAAAGCGACCTGTTCGATCACCACCACGTTCAAGCCGACGTCCAGAGGGTCGCGATCTGCCCGCCTTCTGGTGACATCGAACGCGTGGAACAGCCCGAGATGGATCTCCCTCTCCGGAACCGGGGACTAAATCGCGCTCTGTGCGAGAAAGGTCGAACCAAGCCGCCTGCAATGAACGGGCCTCGGAAAATCGATCCAATGCGGCTCGCGCCGGAAAAGGAGCTCAGCTGCCCGTGGGCGATCCGGCGACAGAGAGGAAAATCACCGTGCGACGAAAGATGGATAAGCCCGGGGTGTGCCGTTCGCTGTACTCAGGAATAAGGAGAAGAGCATCTAGTGTCCTGTCGCAGTGAGATCGTTAGTGCGGATGCGACGAGCTGGGTCGGAGTACTGTCCACTGGACAGGCCTGGGGTTAGCCGAATAGGCGTTGATGTAGCGGCGCAGCTTGCGGGCCAGGGACGCCACCACAAACACGTCCAAATCTCAGTAAATCGGCGGAAATGATCGCCTCTGGCCCTCACAGTTGCCCCCAGCCCAGTGGGGCTGCCGGGCATCTATAGGCTTCCCAACGAAGTGCGACATCAGGCCGTACCTCTCTTTGTCCAGCAGAGCCTGGCATGTGTGTTCGCCAGAAAGGCCGAGAAACTCCTCGGGCGGAGGGAGATCGTCTCCGGCAGATCTTTAGTCTTCACCGGATGCGACAGCGTCTACTATT
>JBKICP010000264.1:0-11690 GCA_046567085.1 Acidobacteriota bacterium | reverse complement strand
AGGGGTTCGCCGGGCTTGAGCGACAGGTTGGATCGCTCGAGGAGTTCGGTCCGCAGGGCAGACATCATTTCGGCCAGCAGCAGACGCAGAGGCAGGGTCTGACCGGCGGCGTGGAGTTCGGTGTGCGGAGTAGCGTTGCGCAGGCAGCGCTTGAGGGAGCGCAGGACGGTCCAGCTGTCGTCGTCCAGCGCGGCGACGGCTTTCCAGCCGTAGAGGCGCGAGGAACCGCGGACGGCAACAACGGGGGGAAACCAGTCACAGGCTTGCCCGTCAGGGGTTTCAAAGTGAACGAGAGGGAAGTTGCCACGATCGACCGATGCAACGACGACCCGTGTCGTTCCGAAGTCGATGCCAATTCTCATTTGACTTCAGTTTACGACGAAGTTATCTGCGCCCCGCGCGTGGAAAACAGGTGCGAATCCGGCCGGGTACGTGTGGCGTGGTAGCGTTCTATCGGAGCGGAGTGGCACCGGGCGCGATGCGAATTCTTTACGGGTGTGCGATTTTTCTGGGCGCGTTTCTGCTGTTTGCGGTGGAGCCGATGGAGGCGAAGCAACTGCTGCCGGCGCTGGGCGGTTCGTCGGCGGTGTGGATCACGTGCCTGGTGTTCTTCCAGACGGCGCTGCTGGTGGGGTATCTGTACGCGCATGGACTGGGGCGGGCGCGGTCGGTGCAGGGGGCGAGGGTTCTGCACATCGCGCTGCTGGTGGCGGCGGCGGTGCTGCTGCTGGTGGTGGCGCGGCCCGATCTGAGCGGCGCGGCGAGCCATCCGCAGAGTGCGATTTTTGCGGCGCTGACGCTGACGATCGGGCTGCCGTTTCTGCTGCTGGCGGCGACGAGCCCGCTGCTGCAACTGTGGCTGGCGCGCGAGGAGCAGAGCGGCGTGCCGTGGAAGCTGTTTGCGCTGTCGAACGCGGGATCGCTGCTGGCGCTGGTGCTGTATCCCACGGCGATCGAGCCGCATCTTTCGCTGAGCCTGCAGCGGAAGCTGTGGGCGTGTGGGTTTGGTTTGTATGCGGTGGTGTGCGCGGTGATTGCCTGGCGGGTGCGGGGCGGGGATGCGGAGGCGACGGGTGTTCCCGAGGCGGCCAGGGAAGAAAGGCGGGCCGGGCCACGCGCGAAGCTGCTGTGGTTCCTGTTGCCGGCCGCTGGAGCGATGCAACTGTGCGCGGTGACCAGCCACCTGAGCCAGAACATTGCGGCGATTCCGCTGCTGTGGGTGCTGCCGCTGGGCGTTTATCTGCTGACGTTCATCATCGCGTTTGAGGCGCCGCCGCTGCGGCAGATGTGGATCATTGCGAGGCTGCTGGTGGTTCTGCTGGCGGCGCTGGGGTGGATGCTTTCGAAGACGGATGTGACGCTGCCGATCCAGATCAGCATCGGATTCTTCCTGGCGGAGTTGTTCTTCGCCTGCCTGTTCTGTCACGTGCAGACGTACGCGCTGCGGCCGTCGGATCGATCGGAGTCGACGCTGTTCTATTTGCTGATTGCAGCGGGAGGAGCGGCGGGAACAATCTTCATTGGGATCGTCTGCCCACTGGTGTTCGACGCGAACTACGATGTGGCGCTGGCGTTTCTGGCGACGGCGGCTCTGGCGCTGGTGGCGATGTGGGCTGGGGGCTGGGGGCAGCGGCTGTTGTGGGGGACGGGTACGGCGCTGCTGCTGGCGCTGGTCATCATGCTGCACATTGTTTATGCGCGCGATGCGGTGGTGGAGGAGAGGAATTTCTACGGCGCGCTGCGGGTGAAGGAGTCGCACGTGCCGCCCGGGGCGGAGACGGTGCGCACGCTGCTGAACGGGACGATCGAGCACGGGACGCAGTGGTTTGCGCCGCAGTTCCGGCGGAATCCGACGACGTATTACGCGACGGATTCGGGGATTGGTCTGGCGTTGCGGTTTTGCTGCGATGACCGGCCGCGGAACATTGGCGTCGTGGGGCTGGGAGCGGGGACGCTGGCGGCGTACGGCAAGCCGGGGGACCGGATGCGGTTCTACGAGATCAATCCACTGGTGCGGCCGATTGCGGAGAATCTGTTCACGTATCTGCGGGAATCGGGGGCGCAGATTTCGTTTGCCGACGGAGACGCGAGAATCTCGCTGACGCGGGAGGCGCCGGAGAATTTCGATGTGCTGGTGGTCGATGCGTTTTCCGGCGACGCGATCCCGCTGCATCTGCTGACGACGCAGGCCATGGCGGTGTATCGGAGGCATCTGGCGCCGGGAGGGATTCTGGCGTTCCATGTGTCGAACCAGTATCTGGACCTGGTGCCGGAGGTGGCGAAGCTGGCGGCGGCGTCGGGGATGGAGGCGCGGGTGGTGGATACGCCGGCGCAGGAGTCGCGGGGTGAGTATCGGGCAACGTGGGCGCTGGTGACGGAAAACGCGGCGTTTCTGGCGCAGCCGCAGGTGGCGGCGATGGCGCGGCGGATTCCGGCTCAACCGGGCCTGCGTGTGTGGACGGACGACTACTCGACGCTGCTGCCTCTGCTGCAGTGGCGCTTGTCGGCGCGATAGGGAAAATTTCGCAGTTTTGGCGTGTGCGGGGGGGTAGTGCGCTCGCGTGTGATTGGTGCGATCACTTTTCTGATCAAAATGGCAAGAAAATGTGATTAAATTGACGCCACATCGGTCTGGTGTTCCCCAAGGATCCCAAAACAACCGAGTCCGCTCCCGACGAGGAGCAAGAACGACCCCGGGCTACCAGGAGACGAATAATCCAGTGACGAAAGGAAGTACCCCCATGCACTCCCGCTCTCTGTTCTGTATGCGGTGGGTTCTCACCGCAGTGCTTGGCATGAGTCTGTTGATCGCAGGATCGCTGAGGGCGCAGAACGCCCAGGGCACGATCGTTGGCCACGTAACGGACGCATCGAGCGCTGCCGTAGCGGGGGCAAAGGTCACAGTTGTGGATCTGAGCACCGGTGTGGCGCGGCAGCTGACGACGAACGCGAGCGGCGAATACGCGGTGCCGGCTCTGAATCCAGGTAATTATTCGGTGACGGTGCAGGCGACCGGCTTTTCCCAGGCGGTGGCATCGAACCTGACGCTGGAAGTGCAGCAGACGCTGCGGCAGGATTTCAAGCTGGCGGTGGGAGCCGTGGAGTCGACGGTGCAGGTGTCGGCGGCCACACAGATGCTGCACACCGACGACACGACGATCGGCCAGGTGCTGGGGTCCAAGACCATCGAGAGCCTGCCCATCGTGGGGCGCGACTTCACGAACCTGATGATCACCAACGCCGGCACGAACATTGAAATCGGCGGTGACGAGGCGGACTGGAGCTACCACGGCATCAACAACGAGTACTTTTCGGTGAGCTCGGACGGCGCCCAGGCGCAGAGCACCAGCTACTCCATCGACGGCATCTACGACGCCGACTACGAATTTTCGACGCCGATCAATATCCCGAACGAGAATGCGATCGGGGAATTCAAGATGATGAACGGCATGTACGGCGCCGAGTACGGGCCGGGCGTGTCGCAGGTGAACGTGGCCATCAACTCCGGGACGAACAGCATTCATGGCTCGGCCTATGAGGCGATCGAAGCGAACTGGCTGGAGCCGGACAACGAGTTCCAGGCGGTGGTGAACAACGATCATCTGTGCTCGGCGACGAATCCCTGCCCGGCGGGACAGACCTACATTTCCGGGTTTACGCCGGGTCCTCTGAGCCTGCCGTTCCATCAAAATCAGTTCGGCGGGACGCTGGGCGGTCCGCTGGTGATTCCTCATGTTTACGACGGGCGCAACAAGACGTTCTGGTTCGGAAGCTACGACGAAGCGCTGTACTCGAAGATCAACAGTCCGCAGAGCGTCTTTGCACCGACGCCGGCCGAACTGGGAGGCGATTTCAGCGCGTGGCCGTTTCCGATCTACGATCCGGCCACGTCGGTGCCGAACCCGGCGTACAACTCGAACCTTCCTCTGAGTGCGACGAACAGTCCGGTAATCCGCACGGCGTTTCCCAATAACCAGATTCCGGCGGGGCGGATCGATCCGGTTGCGAAGAAGATCGGCGCTTACTTCGGGCCGCCGAACAACACGAACTGCGACGAGACGCAGCACCTGCTGACGGGCTGCGGCAATTACACCGTCGATACGGCGACGACCAAGAAGCAGGGGGTGGGCACGGGGCGGATCGACCAGTACATCGGCCGCAACGACCATCTGTTCTTCACGGCGAACGTCGGCAATCTGTCGCAGGTGAACGGCAGCATCTCGTTCGGCCAGGCGGGCACGACGTATACGCGGCCGAAGCTCTTCGGCGGAACGTGGACGCACACCTTCAGCGCCAACACGCTGAACCAGGCGACGCTGGGCTACAGCCGCGACCACTTCCTGGCGGGCAACACGACGGCGTACGGGCCGAACCTGTCGCAGCTGGTGGGCCTGGGGAATACGGTGCCGAATCCGGTCACCTTCGATCTGCCCAACATCAACCTCAATCCGAATATCTATTACTCGATCGGCGGAGGCGAGCCGACCACGTACGCCGATAACATCTACCAGGGGGTGGATACGGTCACGCTGGTGCGGGGCCGTCACACCATGAACACCGGGATCGATGTGCGGCGGGTGCAGCTGTTCGAGCTGGACAACTATCTCGGAACCGGGTCGATGACGTTCAATGGCGAGTTCACCTCGCTGGTGCCTGGGTTTGCGGGGAATCCCTACGCCAATAATGGGAGCTACAGCGCGACGGCGCCCTATGCGGGCAATCCGGTTGCGGACTTCGATCTGGGCGACACGAGCCAGGCGACGGGCCCGCCGCCGCTGGGCACGGACAACTACATTCTGTGGGGCACGAACTGGAATCTGTTCTTCAACGACGACTTCCACATGACGAACCGCCTGACGCTGAACGCCGGTCTGCGCTGGGAGCGTCCGCCGAACTTCCACAGCACGCACAACGACGGGTACGCGTTCAACCCCGCGAATGGCGGGCAGTGGGTGTGGGCGAACTGCAACTTCACCAAGCCGATCCTCGCGGGCGGGGGCAATCCGAATTTCCTGCAATGCGGGGCGAGCAACACGCTGGTGCCGATCGATAACAAGGACTTCGCGCCGCGGCTGGGCTTCTCCTTCCAGGCGATGCCGAAACTTGTGGTGCGGGGCGGCTTCGGGATTTTCTACGGCCTGTACAACCGCTATTACGACGGCACGCAGTTCGACAAGAACAGCATCTACAACGAGACTGCGGCTACGTATACATCGCCAGACGGGACCGAAGCCCAGTCCACGGCGGTCGTGCACAATCTGTGGAGCGCGCCGCTGAATGCCAACGCGTTGTTCACGACTCCAGGCTGGAAGTTCCCGTTCAACCAGGTCAACTGGCCGAAGAACCACAATCCGTACGATGAGCAGTGGATGCTGGACACGGAGTACAGCATGACGCCGACGCTGATGCTGGACGTGGGCTATGTGGGCGATCACGGGCTGCGCCAGCCGAGCCAGGACATCATCGGAGCCGCTGCGCCGCCGCTGGTGGCCAACGACTCGTGCAACAGCCTCGTCGATGCTTCGCAGGCCACGGGCAACAACGCATCCTGTGCGACCGATCCGAATTTCCAGCCGATCGACACGCGGGAACCGTATGCGAATATGCCGCCGTATCTCTACGCGAACATCAACGGATTCCAGTCGAGCTACAACGCGCTGCAGGTGCAGCTGATCGAACGGAATTATCACGGCTTCCTGCTGCACGCGAACTACACCTACTCGAAGACGATGGACGTTACTTCGGGCGTGAACAACCTGAACGGCGAACCGAATCTCATTCAGGATCCGCAGCATCCCTACCAGGAGTACGGGCTGGCGGCTTCCGATGAGACGCACCGGTTCGTGGCCACCTACGTCTACACCGTTCCCGATCATCTGTTTGCGTCGCGCTGGCTCAACGCCGTGGCGTCGGGATGGACGACGAGCGGGATCTTCCAGATGGGAAGCGGATTCCCGTTCGCCGTGGGGGCCAGCGTCTCGGCCGACCAGATGGCGGAGTTCTACGGAGGCCGCTTCAACGCGAATTCCACCTTCAAGACGACTCCGCACTTCAAACGGACTCTCACGCAGTATTTCGATACCAGTAAATATTCCAATCCGGCGCTGGGTCGCTACGGGAACACGAACAAGAGCCCGGAACGCGGACCTTATGTGGAGAATCTCGACGCCAATCTGGGCAAGACGACGCACATCACCGAGTCGACTGCGCTGCTGATTCGCGCCGATGTCTTCAATTTCGGAGGGAACTGGCATTCGCCGACCTCGGGAGGCAATCTGTTCCCGAGCGCGAATATCGGGAACAGCAACTTCGGATCGCTGATTCCGGGGGGGGATGCGCAGTATGGCAACATCTCGCTCTGGAACCCGCATGTCCTTCAACTCACGGCGCAGTTGACGTTCTAAAGCCTGTGCCTTGCCTCAGCGGCTGCCTGTTATGATCCCTTCGGCAGCCGCTGTTCTTTTTTGTCCGATGAGCTGAAGATGGGCCCGCGCTGACGGGACGACACCAGGAGTTTGGTACGAGTGGAAAGAACTGTCCTCGAAATCTGCGTGGATTCAGTGGAATCGGCAATGGCCGCCGAGCGCGGCGGAGCCCACAGGGTGGAACTGTGCAGCGATCTGCTGGAGGGCGGCATCACGCCTTCTGCAGGCATGATCGCGCTGGCGCGCAGGCGGATTGGCATTAGCCTCTTCGTGATGATTCGGCCGCGCGGCGGCGATTTCTTTTACACCGATGTGGAATATGAGCTGATGCAGGAGGACATTCTGCGCGCGCGCGAACTGGGCGCCGATGGAATTGTTCTGGGGGTGCTGGACGAGCACGCGCGGGTGGATGTGGAGCGGACCCGGCGGCTGGTGGAGCGGGCGCGTCCGCTGCCGGTGACGTTTCATCGCGCGATCGACATGACGCCGGATCCGTGCGCGGCGGTGGACGACGTGGTGGCGAGCGGCGCAGCGCGGCTGCTGACGTCGGGTGCAGCGGCGAAGGTGACTGACGGAGCTCCGCTGGTAGCGCGGATGGTGGAAGCGGCGCGGGGCCGCATCGCGGTGATGGCGGGGGGCGGGATCACAGCGCAGACGATTGCGCGTGCGATCGAGACGACGCGCGCCAGGGAATTCCATGCGAGCCTCAGAAGCACACGGCCGAGCCCGGTGGATTTTCGCCGCCAGGAGATGCAGATGGGCGAGGTGAGCGATCGGGAATACGTGCGCTTCGTGCTCGATGAGGAGAGTGTTCGCGCGCTGGCGACGGCACTGCGAGCGAGGGACGAGGAGCGCATGGCGGCGAGCCGCCGGTGAAGAGAAGCCCGGGGCCCAGGTTGTAACGATCAGCGATAATGGTTCGGCGGCGCCATGACCCTGAAGACAGAACAACGGGCGAAGAAGATTCTGCAGGTGCTGCTGCAGCACGGCAACGCCTCGGTGGATGAGCTGGTGTCGCATCTGGGAGCGTCGGCGCCGAGCATTCGGCGGGATCTGGCGCGGCTGGAAGAGCGGAACCTGGTGCATCGCACGCATGGCGGCGCGCGGCTGGCGGGGCAAATGCAGTACGAGCCGTTCCGCTTCGACTCGTCATTTCACGTGCGCGAATCGCGCTTCTCCGAAGAGAAGCGGCGCATCGGGATGGCGGCGGCGGAGCTGATCCGCGAGCACGATACGGTGGGGTTCACGGCGGGAACCACGCCGACGCAGGTGGCGCGCTGCATCCGGCACCGCAACTCGATCAACGTGATCACGAATGCGGTAAACATCGCGATGGAACTGAGCAATCAGCCGGCGCTGAACGTGACGCTGACGGGGGGAACGATGCGCTGGGCGGGCGCCTTCTCGCTGACGGGGCCGACGGCGATTGAGATGCTGAGCGGAATCTTCATGGACAAGGCATTCATCGGGGCGTGCGGCGTGGATCCGAAGCGCGGGGTGACGACCATTGAGCCGGACGAGGCGGCGGTGTTTCGCGCGATGGTGCGCCAGGCCAAACAGGTGGTGGTCGTGGCCGATTCGAGCAAGATCGGCATGCTGAGCCCGGCGCTGATTTGTCCGGTGAGCGACGTGGATATTCTGGTAACGGATACGGGAATTACCGCGGAAGCGGCAGAAGCCTTCCGCGCCAACGAAGTTGAGGTGATCGCAGCATGAGGGGAATGAGTTGGACTGCGGGTCTGCTGGCGCTGGTTTTTGCTTTGCCCGCAGGAGCGGCGAAGACGCCGGTATCGAGCCAGGAAGCGGCAGAGCACGGGCCGCGTCCGGTGGCGCTGTTCTACATGACAAGCGACCCGGGCTCGATTCGCGACTTCTTCGCGCACTCGTCGCAGATCGACCTGCTGGTGCCGACGTGGTATCAGGTGGACGAGAACGGGCTGGTGACGGGAGAGCCGGAGCCGGCGGTGCTGGCGCAGGCGCACAGCGAGAAGCTGCCGGTGGAGCCGATTGTCGCGCTGTTCAACAAGCGCAGCTTTCATCGGCTGGCATCGAGCGCGGCGGCGCAGGATGAGATGAATGCGGCGCTGATCCGCGAGTGCAAACTGCACGGATATGTCGGCATCCAGTTCGATCTGGAAAACATCGAGTGGACGGATCGCGACCTGCTTTCCGCGATGGTGACGAAGAGCGCGGCGGCGCTGCACCGTGCGGGATTCAAGGTGAGCATTGCGACGGTTCCGAACGCGCCGGGGTATCCCGCGAACGGCGGCTTTGCGAAGTGGATCTACACCGACTGGCGGGGCGCGTACGATCTGGCGGCGCTGGCGAAGGCGGTCGATCTGGTCTGCCTGATGACCTACGACCAGAACACGCGCTGGACGACGCCGGGACCGGTGGCGGGCTGGCCGTGGACCGTCGATAACATGCAATACGCGCTGCAGTTTGTGCCGAAGGAGAAGCTGTCGCTGGGGATTCCGGTGTATGGCTACCACTGGTATACGGGAGCGCCGATTGTGACGGCTGGGGCGCACGAGGGCGACTCCTCGTCGGAGAAGCCGAATCCGACGGCCGACTATATCGGCGCGCCGGATGCGCTGCAGCTGGCGCACGACTGGCAGGGGAAGATTCAGTGGGACGATGAGGACCGCACGGCGTGGTTCTACTTCTATCGGGACCAGATGCGCGAGTGGGTATTCTTCACCGATCTGCGGACGTTTCGCGAGCGCTATGAACTGGCGCAGCAGAACGGGCTGGAGGGATTCTGCTCGTGGGTTCTTGGCCAGGAGGATCCTTCGATCTGGACGTTTCTGCCGAAGAGAGAAAGAAGCAGGGAATAGGGAGTAGGGGATAGGGAGCAGGGAAGAGGGCATGCAGTATTTTCTCGGCGTCGACGCCGGCGGAACGAAGACCACGTTTGTGCTGGGCGATGCGAGCCGCGAGCGGGCGCGCGTGCGGGTGGGCACGATCAAGCGGATGAAGGCCGACGCGGCGACGGCGGAGGCCAATCTGCGAGCGGGGCTGGAACAGCTCCAGGCCGAGAGCGGCGTGTCGGTGCGGGAGATCGCTCGCTGCTGCATCGGGACGGCAGGGGAGACGGTGGCGCTGGTCACGGACTGGCTGCGTGCGGCATTTGCGCGGCATGTGGGCGGTGAGCTGGTCATCGTGGGCGATGTGGAGATCGCGCTCGACTCAGCGTTCTTTGGAAAACGGGGCGTGCTGGTGCTGGCGGGGACCGGATCCAACGTGGCGGGTCGCGCGGCGACGGGGAAGATCGTGCGTGCGGGCGGCTGGGGGCCGGCGCTGGCGGATCAGGGGTCGGGACATTTTCTTGGGCTCGAAGGATTGCGGCGCGGGTTCCTGGCAATCGACCAGCGACGGCCGACGCGGTTGCTGGATCAGGCGATGGGGTTCTGGAAGCTGGGATCGCTGGCGGAGCTGATCGAGTTTGCCAATGCGAATCGGGCGCCGGAGTATTCGAAGCTGGCGCCGCTGGTGGTCGCCGCGGCGGAGCAGGGCGATGCGGTGGCGACGGAAGTGGTCACGCAGGGCGGAGTGGATCTGGCCATGCTGGCGGGTTTGGTGATCGAACACATCCGCGACCTTGAAGGCGAAGGTGCGGAGTTCGAGGTTCCTGCTGTGGCGGTGGCGGGGAGCATTCTGGAACAAGCGGTGCCGGTGCGGGAGGCGCTGATCGCGGAACTGTGCCGGCGGTATCCGGGAATTGCGGTCCTGGAGACTCCTGCCGATCCGCCTGCGGGCGCGCTGTGGAGGGCGCGCCAGGCCTGAGCTGAGGGCTGTCCGCCTATGACCTCGCCGATGACGCATGCGATGCATCTGCGGCCGATGGATCTGGTGCTGGTCGCGGCCTATCTGGTCGGCATTACGCTTTTCGGGCTGCGCTTCCGGAAGTCGCGGCAGAACTCGCTGCGCTCGTATTTCCTCGCGGATCGGAACCTGCCGTGGTGGGCGATTGCGCTCTCGATTGTGGCGGCGGAGACGAGCACGCTGACGATCATCAGCGTGCCGGGGCTGGCGTTCGCCGGCGACTTCGGCTTCCTGCAGATTGCGCTGGGGTATCTGCTGGGGCGGGTGGTGATCTGCATCCTGTTTTTGCCACGCTACTTTCGCGGCGAGCTGCTGACGGCGTACCAACTGATCGGAAAGCGCTTCGGGCGAAGGCTGCATCGGTTCACGGCGGCGCTGTTCCTGGTGATGCGCGCGGCGGCCGAAGGGGTGCGCGTCTTTGCCGTGGCGATCGTGGTGGGCGTCGCGATTGGAACCGGCGATGTGGCGTCGATTGCGATCCTGTCGGCGCTGACGCTGGTGTACACGTTTGAGGGCGGCATGACGGCGGTGATCTGGACCGACGTGGTGCAGATGGTGCTGTACGTGGGAGGATCGCTGGCGGCGCTGGCGATGGTGTGCCACCGGATCCCAGGCGGGTGGAGCGCCCTGATCGCGGGCGCGTCGGCGGCGCACAAGCTGACGATGCTGCACTTCTCCTGGTCGCTGACGGAGACGTACACGTTTCAGGCAGGCGTGATCGGCGGGTGCTTCCTGACGATGGCGAGTCACGGGACCGATCAGCTGATGGTGCAGCGGCTGCTGGCGGCGAAGAATCTGCGCGAGTCGCGGGTGGCGCTGCTGGCGAGCGGCGGGGTGATCTTTTTCCAGTTCGCGCTGTTCCTGCTGATTGGGGCAGGTCTGTTCGTTTATTACAGGCATGTGGGAACTGCACCGGAGCTGAGTGCGGACCGGCTCTTTCCGGCGTTCATTGTGGAGCAGATGCCGGAGGGAATTGCCGGGCTGATGGTGGCGTCGATTCTGGCGGCGGCGATGTCGAATCTGAGCGCGGCGCTGAATTCGCTGGCGTCGACGTCGGTGGTGGATTTCTATCTGCCGCGCTATCCGGAGATCTCCGACCGGATGCGCACGCGGCTTTCGCGGTTGATAACGCTGGTATGGGCGGCGGTGTTGTTTGCGCTGGCGATGTTTTCGCGCGGTGGAGGGCACGTGGTGGAGATCGGGCTCTCGATCGCATCGGTCGTGTGGGGCGCGATGCTGGGGGTGTTTCTGCTGGGCACGCTGACCCGGCGCGCGGACGAGCGAGGGACGCTGGCGGGCATGGCGGCGGGAGTGGTCGTGAATCTGTTGTTGTGGTTGCAGCCGGGCAGGCTGGCTCTTCCCATGGGCACGCACGTGGTTGTGGTGCCGAAGATCGCGTGGACGTGGTGGGTGCTGATCGGATCGCTGGTGACCTGCGCG
>JBKICP010000263.1:0-3193 GCA_046567085.1 Acidobacteriota bacterium | reverse complement strand
TCGCCCATGTTTTCAACCTGCGACCAGGGCCAGTAACGCAGAGCCTTTTCCGGCGGGAAGAGGTATGCGGTCTTTCGAGCAAGCTCAGGCGTGAACTGCTCGAACGGGGTGAGATCGTCGAGCACCCACAGCGACCGTCCGTGTGTCGCCACCACCAGGCTGTTCGTCGCCTTATCGAGAGCGATGTCGTAAACCGACGCGCTGGGCAGGCCAAGACCGAAGAGATACCAGTGCTTTCCGCTGTCCCATGTGACGTAGAGGCCGTTTTCGAGGCCGGCATAGAACATATGCGGATTGTGCAGGTCCTGCCGGACCACATGCGCATCGACATCCGGAAGGTTGCCGCTGATGGAGTGCCAGGTCGCGCCGTAATCGTTCGTGCGGAAGAGGTAGGGCTTGAAGTCGCCGCTGAAGTGGCGATCAACGGCGATAAGCGCCGCGCCCGGCTCATTGGGCGGCAGATCGATGGACTCAATGCGTCCCCATGGGGGCAGATTTGGGATGTTAGCCGTTACGTTTTTCCAGGTGTGGCCACCATCGCGCGTGAGCTGCACTTCGCCATCGTCGGTGCCGACCCAGATGACGTTCGGATTCTCAGGCGAGGGAGCGATGCTGAGGATCGCATCGTAGTACTCCGCTCCCGAGTTGTCCTTAATGATCGGACCACCGGAGGACTGCTGTTTCGACTTGTCATTGCGGGTGAGGTCCGGACTGATTACCTTCCACGAGCGCCCGCGATCGTCGCTTTTGAAGACCACATTGGCGCCGGCGTAAAGCACCTTGGGGTTTTGCGGCGAGACGGCAAAGCCTGCATCCCAGGCCCAGCGATACGGCACGTTGGCAATGCCGCCTCCCACCACGTCGCGGGGGTAAGGTTCCATGTCGTGTTCCTGCTCGGTGGTGCGATTGAATCTGAGAAACACGCCGTTCTCGACGCTGTTGTAGATCAGGTTCGGCTTGTCGGGAGCCTGAATCGCGAACAGGCCGTCGCCACCGTTCAGCGCATACCATGCGCGGTCGCGGATTCCGGAAGGATCCTTGCTGCGGCTGGGTCCGCACCAGCTGCTGTTGTCCTGCAGGCCGCCGCAAACGGTGTAAGCGAGGCCGTGGCCCACGCTGACGTGATAGAACTGGCCGATCGCGATGTTATGGATGAAAGCCCAGTGGGCGCCGTTGTCGCGGGAAAGAGCGACTCCGCCGTCGTTGCCTTCGATGATGCGCCCACTGCCGGTCGGGTCAATCCAGATCGTATGGTGATCGACGTGGATCTGCTGGGCAATGGCATGAAAGGTTTTACCGCCGTTCGTCGATTCCTCCAGGTTATTGGAGAGCGCGATGATGCGATTTGGATTCTTCGGATCGACCGCAATATGCGAGAAGTAGAAAGGACGGACATCGACTTCCTGATCTTTGCTGACCAGCGTCCAGCGGTCGCCGCCGTCGCCGGAGCGCCAGAGAACGCCTTCCTTCGATCCCATGACGGCGTAGACGATATTGGGCGAACTGGGCGCGATGGCCAGCCCGATCCGCGAAACAGGCTGCTCCGGAAGGCCATGCCCGCTGAGACGCTGCCATGTGTTGCCGCCATCAATGGAACGGTAGATGGCGTCTTTGGGACCGCCGTCGGAGTAGCTCCAGGGCGTGCGCCGGAACTGATAGGCCGCGGCGAAGAGCACCTGCGGATCCTTCGGATTCATGGCCAGATCGGAGATGCCGACGCCTGACCCAATATAAAGAACCTTCTTCCAGGTACGGCCTCCGTCGGTGGTGCGATAAACACCACGCTGCGGATTGTTCGCAAAAGGATTGCCCATCGCGGCGACAAAGACGGTGTTCGGATGATGCGGGTCGATGGCAATGGCCGAGATCTGAAAGGTCTGGTCCAGGCCCACGCGCTTCCACTGCGCACCGCCGTCGGTGGACTTATAGATACCGTCTCCATAAGAAACATCGTTGCGGATGTTCGCTTCGCCCGTGCCTGCCCAAACGATATTCGGATTCACCGGATCGACGGCAAGTGCGCCGATGGATGCAACAGGCTCATGCTGGAAGAGCGCCTTCCAGGTGGTGCCGCCATCGTTCGTGCGAAAGATTCCACCATCCGCCGCGCCCACATAATAGACATTCGGGTCGCCGGGCACGCCTGCCACCGCAGTGACGCGGCCGCCTGTAATCGCCGGACCGATTTCGCGGAAGCTGATGCTGCGATGCACCACCATGGGCAGTTCGGTGCGGCCCTCGTGGTTCGCCTGTTGCGGGCCAGCCTTGCCGGCAAAGGGGATGTTTTCGACTCCGGTTTGCCCAAAGGCAAGCGAGCCAGTCAGTGAGGCGGCAAGGCAGATGGCGGCAGCGGAACAAAGGGAGCGGAAGAGATTCATGATCGCATTCCTGAAAACTGAACTCGGTCTGGGGAGGGACGCGCGCGCGTCGCCGTGGACCGTGGCTCCGCTAGATTCCGCCGAAGCCTGAGGCCGATGGTAGCAGATTGTGTACCATTCAGAACGCCTGCCCGGATGCCGCGCGAAAATGACAGGACTGCCCCCCGAAAACGCTGCGGCCCCGGATCGATGCGGGATCGTCCCGGGGCCATCAGAGCGAATGAAAGCAGCTGATCAGAAGCTCTTTGTGACACCTGCGCTGATTGAATTCTCGGACATGCGGCTGGTGAGCGAGGTTCCCGGGATTGCGCCCTGCTGCGAAACCCATGGGCCGCTGAGAGAATTGCGAAAGGCATGGTAATAGGCAGCGTTGAGCTGCCATCCATGACGCAGACTCTGTTCAATCCCGGCCGAGACGTGATGCTGGACGATGGCAGGAGCCGGTGTGTTGAAGAATGCGTAGCGCGACGGAATCGGGTTCTGCGAATAGTTATAACCAACGATGAGTTTTGTGCCGGAGATGACTTCCTGTTCGATTCCCCCGCCAGCCGCCCAGATATTGCGCCAGCCAAAGCCCGCAACCGAGTCGTCGGGATCGTAACCCGCCTCGTCGAATCCGGAAGTGTTGGCGTAATTGAACCACCGGCCGTCGATGCCGATGTGGGTTCGTTTTGACGGAGCGATGCCGATGCCCATGGTGATCAGCTGTGGCAGGTCGAGCTGGAAGTTCAACTTGTGCTGTGTGCCGGTCAGGTCGGCGGCGTTCCAGTGGAAGGAGCGGAACCAGACGGGCGAATGCCATGCCAGACCCGCGC
>JBKICP010000262.1:0-3450 GCA_046567085.1 Acidobacteriota bacterium | reverse complement strand
GGTCGTATTCGAAGGCGGCAACCTCATGTCTCGGCTTCATTTTGTCTTGCGAGCTGTCAAGATCCATTTCTTCTGTGCAATCGTCGGCGTATCTCTGGCCTCGGTCAATGGCCAGGTCCCGCAGCTCAGTGGCCTGTCCGGTACGGTGATAGACATTTCGGGAGCCGTGATCCCCGGCGCCAGCGTAGTTGCGCAAGCAGTCGCGACGGGAAGCCAGGCAAAGACGGTCTCAGACGGCGAGGGCAGATTCCAATTTCCCGAGCTTGCGCCAGGAAATTACATGGTTACAGCCACCGCCACCGGTTTTTCACCAGCCGTGCAAAGAGTGACTGTAGGAGCGCAAACACCCGTTCTACGCGTGACACTCAATGTCGCTCAAACCAGTGAGACGGTCGAGGTGAGCGCAAACAGCCTTCAGCTTGATACCTCCTCGGCATCGACGGGCGGCAATCTGGACGTGCGCGCGGTGGAGGCCATTCCGCTGAACGGGCGCAGTTTCACCGACGCGCTGGCCTTCGCGCCGGGCGTGGTGCCCGTCAACTCGCAGCAGCCAAACTCCGTGGTCATGGCGGGCGTGACGAGCACGCCGCCTTCGGGCGATCTGGACGCGGGGAATCTCTCGGTGAGCGGGCAGCGCGAGACCGCCAACGGGTTCGCAGTGAATGGCAGCGATGTGGTCGAGGACGTGAACATGGGCACGGCGATTGTCCCCAATCTGGATTCGATCGCCGATCTCAAGGTGCTGACCAGCAATTTCGACGCGGAGTACGGCAACTTCAGCGGCGGGCAGGTTGTGATCACGACCAAGTCGGGAACCAACCAGTTCCACGGCAGCGCGTTCGAGTTTTTCCGGAACACCAGCCTGGACGCGCGCGAATATTTCAGCCCGGACCGGGCACAATATGATCGCAACCAGTTCGGCGGAACGCTGGGCGGGCCAATCCTTCGCAACCGGATGTACTTCTTCGCCGACTACCAGGGCACGCGGATGACGCAGGGTGTGGACACGGGGCTGATTCCCGTGCCGACCGAGCAGGAGCGCGCGGGGGACTTCTCAGGCATCGCCAGCGCGCTGACTGGAACAGTAACGGGATCATACTGGGCAAGCCAGCTCTCGCAGAAGCTGGGCTATCCGGTATCCCAGGGCGAGCCGTATTTCAGCTCCGGCTGCACCAGCACCGCGGCGTGCGTGTTTCCCAATGCGCGGATTCCGCGGAGCGCGTGGTCCGCGCCGGCCCAGACGCTGCTCCGGTACATTCCGCAGCCCAACCAGGGCAGCGGAGACTTTTCGACTTCGGCGTATAACGAAGTTCTGAATGATGACAAGGGCGCGGCGAGGATCGACGCAAATACGCGCTTCGGCAACCTTTCCGCCTACTACTCCATTGACGGGTACACTGACGACAATCCGTACCCCACCGGGCAGGGTGGGGCAAATGTGCCGGGATTCGACGCCGTCTCGACAGGCCGGGCGCAGCTTCTCAGCCTGAACGCGGTGAAGACATTTGGCGCGAACGCGGTGAACGAGTTTCATGCAAGCTACATGCGTTTCGCCAATGTCGTCGGCCAGCCGATGGGCGGCGTGGGGCCGACACTCGCATCGCAGGGATTCGTCGAAGGCGCGGGAACGCTGGGCATCGTACCGCTCGACCAGAAGATCGAGGGCATCGAGAACGTGGCGCTGAACGACTTCACCTTCGGGGTGGATACGACCGGCCTCACGCAGGCCAACAATACCTGGCAGTGGGACGACAATCTGACTCGGACCGTGGGCGCGCACACACTGAAGGCGGGTGGCGAATTTCATCTCGATCAGGTGAACATCAACCCGGATGCGGTGTTCAACGGGTCGTTCCAGTTCACGGGATCGGAAACCGGCCTGGATTTCGCCGACTTTCTGCTGGGCATCGCCAGCTATTATCGGCAGGGCGATTCGCGCAGCTTCTATCTGCGTAATCACTATCTCGGCCTGTACGGGCAGGATAGCTGGAAGATCAGCCGGAACTTGACCCTCAGCTACGGGCTGCGCTGGGATGTGCTGCCGCCGTGGTACGAAAAATACAACCAGATTCAGACGCTGATCCCTGGCCGGCAGTCGGCGGTGTACCCGAACGCGCCGGCGGGGATCGTTTTCCCCGGCGATGCCGGGATTCCGCGCACACTCGCCGCCACGAAATACGCGGATTTTGCCCCGCGGATCGGGCTGGCGTGGTCACCAGGAAAGACGAGCATCCGTGCGGGGTTCGGGGTGTTCTATACGGCGTTCGAGGGAGTTTCGGCGAGCATCATGAGCGCCAATCCCCCCTACGGCTACGACTACAACAGCAACGCGGCACCGCTATTCGCCGAACCGTTCGTCGCGGCGGCCACGGGACAAAGCCAGGGCCAGCCGTTTCCCTCGCCGATTGCCGCGTATGGCGCATCGCGCAGCCGCCCGAACACGTCCGTCGACTGGACCAAATATCTGCCCATCACGGGCGTGCCGTCGTTCTGGTATCAGAACGTATCGCCGTACACGGAGAGCTACACGCTGTCCCTGGAGCGCGAGCTGGCTCCGGGCACAGTGCTCAGCCTTGGCTATGTTGGATCCGAGAGCCATCGCCTGTTGGTCCTGACGCCGGCGAATCCCGGCAACCCCGCGCTGTGTCTGAGCGTGAGCCAATCGAGCGAGGTGATGCCGGGAACCGCCACATGCGGGCCATTCAGTGAAGCTGGCATATTTGCCCGCGCCGACGGCGAAACCGTCCAGGTGCGCGGACCGTTCAGCGCGCAGTTCGATGCGGTCACGTATCAAAAGACAATAGGAAATTCAGCGTACAACGCCTTCGAAGCCAGCCTGCGGCACGAGAGCAAATCGCTCGAATTGGTTGCGGCTTACACGTACTCGAAGTCGCTGGACGATTCGTCGGGTCTGGCAGAGGAAGTCAACCCGGCTGGAGCGGGACTGACACGGGCGCTGTCGGCCTTCGATATGCGGCAGAACTTCGTCGTCAACTACCAGTACAATCTGCCGTTCGACCGGCTGCTTCGGCGCACCAATCGTTGGACTTCCGGGTGGTCGTTCTCCGGAGTGACTCGCGTCGGCACAGGACTGCCGGTGACGCTCTTCAACAATAACGATACGTCCTTGCTCGGATCGATGCCCAATGGGATCAACAACGACGGCCTGGACACGCCGGAGGTGGTGCCCGGCTCCCTGAAGATTCACAACAGCCCACGCGGCGGGCATACGGCCTTCAACTCAACGCTGTTCAGCCTTCCGGCTTTGGGTACGATGGGCAATGCGCGGCGGCGGTACTTCAGCGGACCAGGGATCGAAGATTTCGACACGGCGCTTCAGAAGCAGCTCAAGCTGACGGAGAGAAAGTCACTTCAGTTCCGGATGGAGTTCTTTAATGCCTTCAACCACTCGCAGTTCTTCGGCCCTGCCGCGGTCGATGGAGACATCAG
>JBKICP010000261.1:0-4790 GCA_046567085.1 Acidobacteriota bacterium | reverse complement strand
CCGGTGGCCTGTAGCCCGCAACCTGGATCCCGCACTAGGCCCACGTTAAAACACCTTTGCCGTACGCCCATACCAGACCTTCCACCAGCAGCAACAGAAATACCAGCATTGCCAGGCACGCGCCCAGGGTGAGTCCGGTGAAGGCTACTGCAAACGGCAGCAGGAACACGGCCTCCACATCGAAGACCAGAAAAACGATGGCATAGATGTAGTAGGACGCGCCGAAGCCCATCCAGGAATCGCCCTTCGATTCCAGCCCGCATTCGTAGGTGGCATTCTTGATCGCGCCCGGCTTCTTTGGCGAAAAGACCCTGGCCCACAGCCAGGCCAGCGCCAGCGGCGTAAATCCAAAAGCCACCCCGCAAACGAGAAGCCCGACGATCGTCAGCCAGGGATGCTCAGCATTTCCCATCGTCCACCATCCACCCTCCGGCCCGCAGGCGCGACTCCTGTGAGCCTACGCGCTGCCGCCCACGCTCCTCCGTGATTTGAATCACAGCGCGGATTCCTCCGCTGGCTGCGCCGATTCTCCTCTGGGCCGCCTTTGGCTACCATTCGCTGCAACATTCTATCCTCGCACAGTCGCGAGGGTTGCCGCAGCCCCGCTCGGAGAAATGCGGATTCTCGCCGGCGTGCCTCGTCTCATCCACTCGCTCTGCCGCTCGTTGTGTGCTGGTTCTTCCGTTTCAGCAGTCCTGGGTCAAGCCTTTCTCGGAACGTGTCTCGCCGCGGCCCTGGCTACCAGCAGCGGGTTACCAGCCACGCGCGACCGGCTACGGGCTATGGCAAACGGCTGCCCCTGCACCTGTGTTCTCTGTCACAGCCGATCCCGCAACCGCCAGCGCAGACTTCTCTGTTGTGGTTTTTCCGCGTTTCGCACACGTAACCCTCAACCCCAGTCAGGAGAATCATGAGCACCCCTTCCAAAACTGCGATTTTTGACGGTAACGAAGCCGCGGCGTCCGTCGCCTACCGCTTCTCCGAAGTCGTTGCGATCTATCCCATCACTCCCTCTTCTCCCATGGCTGAATTCGCCGACCAGTGGTCCTCCGAAGGCCAGCGCAACATCTTCGGATCGGTTCCGGTCGTCGCGGAGATGCAGAGCGAAGGCGGCGCAGCCGGCGCCATGCACGGAGCTCTCCAGGGGGGCGCGTTCGCGACGACGTTCACGGCGTCCCAGGGCCTGCTGCTCATGATTCCGAATATGTACAAGATCGCCGGGGAGTTGACACCGACGGTCATGCACGTGACCGCACGCTCGATCGCAACCCACGCGCTGTCGATCTTCGGCGATCACTCCGATGTGATGGGGGTTCGCCAGACCGGCTATGCGATGCTGGCGTCGAATTCCGTGCAGGAAGCTGCCGACCTGGCCACCGTCGCGCATCTGGCCACGCTCGAAGCGCGCGTGCCGTTCCTGCACTTCTTTGACGGATTCCGCACCTCGCACGAAATCAACAAGGTCCTGCCCATCTCCGATGAAACGATCCGTGCGCTGCTGGACGAGAAGGCGATCCGCGGTCATCGCGAGCGCGGACTGACGCCGGATCGCCCTGTCCTGCGCGGCTCGGCGCAGAATCCCGACGTCTTTTTCCAGGCACGCGAGGCCTGCAATCCGTACTACCTGGCCTGCCCGGTGATCGTGCAGGATGTGATGGACCGCTTCGCCCGTGAGACCGGCCGCAGCTATCACCTCTTCGACTACTACGGCGCGCCCGACGCCGACCGCGTCATTATCCTGATGGGCTCGGCTTCCGGAGCGACCGAGGAGGCCATTGACGCACTCAATGCGCAGGGCGAGAAGCTCGGACTGCTGAAGGTCCGCCTCTATCGTCCGTTTGCCGCGGAGGCTTTCCTCACCGCGCTGCCGGAAACCGTCCGCAAGATCGCCGTTCTCGACCGGACCAAAGAGCCGGGCGCCTCCGGCGAGCCGCTCTACCAGGACATCGTCACCACCATCTCCGAGGCGCTGTCTTCCGGGCGCATCGCGCTCTCGCAGTTCCCGGTCATCATCGGCGGCCGCTATGGTCTCTCTTCGAAGGAATTCACCCCGGCGATGGCGAAGGGCATCTTCGACGAACTGGCGAAGCCACATCCGAAAAACCACTTCACCATCGGGATCGACGACGATGTCACCCACTCCAGCCTGCACTGGGACGAGAAATTCTCTACCGAGAGTCCGAAGACGGTTCGCGCGCTCTTCTACGGGCTGGGCTCGGACGGAACCGTGGGCGCCAATAAAAACTCCATCAAGATCATTGGCTCCGAGACGCCGAATTACGCGCAGGGCTACTTCGTCTACGACTCGAAGAAGTCCGGCTCTCTGACAACCTCGCACCTGCGCTTCGGGCCGGAGCCGATCCGCTCCACCTACCTCATCTCACGCGCCAACTTCATCGCCTGCCACCAGTTCGAGTTTTTGGAGAAGGTCGATGTGCTGGCCGCCGCCGAGCCCGGCGCGGTTTTTCTGCTCAACAGCCCGTACGGTCCGGAAGATGTGTGGCAGCATCTGCCCCGAACCATCCAGAAGACGATCCTCGACAAGCACATCCGCCTTTACGTCATCGATGGCTTCACGGTGGCGCGCGAGAACGGCATGGGCACGCGTATCAACACCGTGATGCAGACCTGCTTCTTCGCCATCAGTGGCGTGCTGCCGCGCGACGAGGCCATCGGCCAGATCAAGAAGGCCATCCAGAAGACGTATGGCAAGCGAGGTGAGGCGGTCGTCCAGAAGAACTATGCCGCCGTTGACGCGGCGCTCGCACACCTCCACGAAGTCAAGGTGCCCGACCACGTGACGGCGAAGTTCGACATTCTGCCTGTGATTCCGCAACAGGCCCCGACGTTCGTGCGTGACGTTCTGGGCGCGATGGCCTCCGGCAAAGGCGATCTGTTGCCGGTGAGCGCGCTGCCTCCGGGGGGAACTTTCCCCACCGGCACCGCAAAATGGGAGAAGCGCAACATCGCCCAGTTTATTCCGGTGTGGGATCAGGAGCTGTGCATCCAGTGCGGCAAGTGTGTGATGGTCTGCCCGCACGCGGTGATCCGCGCCAAAGTCTATGACTCGACGCTGCTGCCGAACGCACCGGCGACCTTCAAATCCGCCAAGCCAAAGTGGCGTGGAATGGATAACGAGCTCTATACACTTCAAGTTTCACCTGAGGATTGCACCGGCTGCACCCTGTGTGTCGAAGTCTGCCCTGCGAAGAGCAAGGCCGACCCGGCTCACAAGGCTCTGAACATGGTGGCCCAGGCACCGCTGCGTGAGTCCGAGCGCGACAACTGGGAGTTCTTCGAGAACCTGCCCACCGTTGCCCGCGATCGCCTCTCGACCAGCCAGGTGAAGGACATCCAGCTGCTCGATCCGCTCTTTGAGTTCTCCGGAGCCTGTGCGGGTTGCGGCGAAACGCCCTACATCAAGCTGCTGACCCAGCTCTTTGGCGACCGCCTGCTGATTGCCAATGCCACGGGCTGCTCGTCGATCTACGGCGGCAATCTGCCCACCACGCCCTACTGCCAGAACGAGGAGGGCCGCGGTCCGGCGTGGTCGAACTCGCTCTTTGAAGACAATGCCGAGTTCGGGATGGGGATGCGGCTGGCGGTCGATCAGCAGAAAGCCTACGCCGAAGGACTCGTCGCGAAACTCGCGCCGAGCCTGGGTCAGGACTTCGTCCACACCATCCTCGAAGCCGACCAGACGAAGGAGCAGGGCATCAACGAGCAACGCGAGCGGGTCCGTCAGCTGAAGGACAAACTTGCGGCGATTGATTCCAGCGACGCCCGGTCTCTCCATGCGGTCGCGGATACCCTGGTCCGCAAGAGCGTCTGGATTATCGGTGGTGACGGGTGGGCCTACGACATCGGATTCGGCGGCCTGGACCACGTGCTCGGCTCCGGGAAGAACGTTAAAGTGTTGGTTTTAGACACTGAGGTTTACTCCAACACTGGCGGGCAAATGTCCAAGTCCACACCGCGCGGAGCTGTGGCGAAGTTTGCTGCTGCAGGGAAGCACACCGGCAAGAAGGACCTGGCCATGGAAGCCGTCGCGTACGGCTATGTCTATGTCGCCCGTATCGCCATGGGCGCCAACGACATGCACACGGTGAAGGCCTTCCAGGAGGCGGAGGCGTGGGATGGTCCGGCGATCATCATCGCCTACAGTCACTGCATCGCCCACGGGTACGATCTGGCGAAAGGCCTCGATCACCAGAAGGCCGCCGTCAACTCCGGTTACTGGCCGCTGATGCGCTACAACCCCGCGATTCGCGGAGAGGGGAAGAACCCCTTCATCCTCGACTCGCGCGCGCCGTCGATCCCGCTGCAGGACTACATCTACAACGAGTCGCGCTACACGATGCTGCAGCGCGCGCATCCGGATGAGGCTGCGGAGCTGCTGAAGGAAGCCACGGACGATATCGAGCGCACGTGGCGCGTTTACTCGGGCCGGGCCGCAATGCCGGGCCGTGAAGCGACGCCGAACATCTCGCCGCGCAACGGACACGAGCAGCCGACGGCGTCCGCCCCGCGGAAGGAGGAGTAACCGCGGGCCACAACCAGGTTTCACCCGGATTTTGTTCCGGGCTTCACGCCAGCGCCGGCGGTACCATCTCCGGCGCTGGTTTTTCGTTCCCGAGCCGCGGAAACCGAGCGAGCCGTCCGGAAAATGACCGGTCAAGCCGGAGTTTACGGGCTTCCGGCTCGGTTCTCGAGCCGGTTTTGCTCGTTCAGGTGTTCTACAATGTCCAGAAGCCGCCAGCCCAAACAACCACTCTGAAACAATCGAGGCC
>JBKICP010000260.1:0-12762 GCA_046567085.1 Acidobacteriota bacterium | reverse complement strand
CTTGATCGTCTGCGATGGCCCCTTCACCGACGACGACTCGATCACATCGGGATAGAGCGTCCCCTGCACCAGCCACTCCACTCCGCCGCCCTGTTCGGCGATGCGCACCGCCTCGTCGTCGAACACCGCGATGAACTCGTTCCCGATGATCTTCCGCTTGCCCTCGGGATCGGTCACGCCGCGCAGCTTGTCGAGGAAGCGCTTCCCGGCATCCACGCCGACCAGCTTCAGGCCCAGCTTGTCTCGCAGATTCTGCTGTACCTTCTCGAACTCGTCCTTGCGCAGCACGCCGTTATTCACAAACACGCACGTCAGCTGATCCCCGATAGCGCGATGGACCAGCACCGCCGCCACCGACGAATCCACGCCGCCCGACAGCGCGCAGATCGCGTGTCCTGTGCCGACCTTTTCTTTGATCGCCGCGACCGTGGACTGGATGAAGTGCGCCGGCGTCCAGTCCGGCTGCGCCGCGCAGATCCTGAACAGAAAGTTCCGCAGCACCTGCGTGCCCAGCGGCGTGTGGTGCACCTCCGGATGAAACTGCACCGCCCAGATCCGTCGCTCTGGATTCGCCATTCCCGCGACGGCGTTCGCCGTCTTCGCCGTCAGATGAAACCCGGGCGGCAGATCCAGCGCCTCGTCCCCGTGCGACATCCACACGCTCAGCGACGCCGGCAGCTCAGCAAACAGCGGATTCGCGGCATCCACCAGCTCCACTTCGGCGTGTCCATATTCGCTCTTCGCCGCGGAGCGTACCCGCCCGCCCAAATGGTGCGTGATGAACTGCAGCCCGTAGCAGATCCCGAGTACCGGCACCCCCAGTTCGAGTACCGCAGGATCCGCCGGCGGCGCATCGGCGTCATACACCGAGCACGGCCCACCCGACAGCACAATCCCCACCGGGTTCAGCGCGCGAATCTCGGCAATCTTCGCCGTACACGGCAGCACAGCCGAGTACACGTTCTGCTCGCGAACCCGCCGCGCGATCAGCTGCGTGTACTGCGACCCAAAATCAAGAATGACGATGGAAGGGGTTTGCACAGCTCAGTTTGTCAGGGATTAGCAAGGCTGTAAAGAAAACCAGCACGGCCCGCTGTTGGTTGCGGCCCATCCGCAAAGGGGATCGGAATCCACTCGGAACCGCCTCGTCCCGCTGTATCGCGAAATCTCAGAAATCGGTGCGGTTTGACGAAATCGCAGCCAGGCCGCGATACTGACTGACATGAACTTCCGTGACGGTGCGGTGCTCATGCTGGACATGTGTATGTGCATGCGGCGCGTGACCGTGCGCGGGAGCGAACGAGCGGAGTAAAAGCGAGTTCGAAAAAGTTCCCGGTGGCCCACGGTCAAACAGATCGCGGGCCGTTTGTGTTTCAGGGCGCCGAGCGCACAGCGAGGTGAGCCAAGTCAGCAGAGGAGACGAGAGATGGCGGAAGAGCAGAAGCAGCACCTGGCGACGCTGGCGGTGCACGGGGGACAGACCCCCGATCCGACGACAGGGTCGCGCGCGGTTCCCATTTATCAGACAACGTCGTTCGTGTTCCAGGATGCCGATCACGCGGCGCGGCTCTTCGGGCTGCAGGAATTCGGGAACATCTACACACGCATCATGAATCCGACGACCGACGTCTTCGAGAAGCGCGTGGCGGCGCTCGAGGGCGGCGCGGCGGCTCTGGCCACGGCCTCGGGCCAGGCCGCGGAGACGCTGGCGATCACCACCCTGGCCAGTGCGGGCGATGAGATCGTCTCGACCACGTCGCTCTACGGCGGCACCTACAACCTCTTTCATCACACCCTGCCCAAGCTCGGGATCACCGTGAAGTTTGTCGATGCCGACGACTTCGACGGATTGCGGAAAGCCATCACGCCGAAAACGCGCGCCGTCTATACGGAGACTCTCGGCAATCCGAAGCTGGACATTGTGGATGTGGAGGCGCTCGCGAAAATTGCGCACGAGCACGGGCTGCCGCTGATCATCGATAACACCAGCGCGACGCCGGTGCTGACGCGCCCGATCGAGTGGGGTGCGGACATCGTCGTCGAATCGGCGACCAAGTACATCGGCGGACACGGCAGTTCGATCGGCGGAATCATCGTCGACGCCGGCAAATTTGACTGGAAGGCGTCCGGGCGCTTCAAGGACTTTGTCGATCCCGATCCTTCGTATCACGGCCTGTCGTTCGTCGAGGCTTTCGGCCCGCTGGCGTTTATCTTGAAAGCCAGAGTCCAGGGGCTGCGCGACACCGGCGCGGCGCTGTCGCCCTTCAACGCATGGCTCTTCCTGCTGGGTCTGGAAACACTGCACCTGCGCATGCAGCGGCACTCGCAGAATGCGCTGGCAGTGGCCGAGCACTTGGAGAAGCACGCGGGCGTCGAATGGGTAAACTATCCCGGGCTCAAGTCGAGCAAGTATGCGGCGCGTGCGAAGAAATATCTGCCCGATGGCGCCAGCGGGCTGATCACGTTCGGCATCAGGGGCGGGTTCGACGCGGGAAAGAAATTCATCAACTCGCTGAAGATCTTCTCCCTGCTGGCCAACCTCGGAGATGCGAAATCGCTCGTGATTCATCCGGCATCGACGACGCACCAGCAGCTGAGCGGGGAAGAGCAGAAGTCGACCGGGGTCACTCCGGAACTGGTGCGCCTCTCGGTCGGCATTGAAGATGTGCGCGATCTGATCGCGGACATCGATCAGGCACTCGCGGCCGCCGTGCCGAGTCCAGAGCTGGTTGGAACACGGTGAGCATCGAAGCGCAGAATGCGGTCAGGGCCGCGGCGGAGGTTCAGCCGGATTTCGAGGGGGACTACGTCATCGACGACGTGGTCCCGCTCGAGAGCGGCGAGCACCTGGCGCGCCCGACGCAGCACTATGCGATCTACGGAAAGCTGAATGCGGCCCGCGACAATGCGGTGCTGGTGTGCCATGCGCTCTCAGGCAACGCCGACGTCGCCACCTGGTGGCCGCAGCTCTTCAAAAAGCCGGGGGCGATGCTCGATCTCGAACGCGACTGCGTGATCGGGATCAATATCTTTGGCTCCTGCTACGGATCCACCGGACCGGGCAGCATCGATCCGGAAACCGGACGTCTGTATGGCCCGACGTTTCCCCTGATCAACGTGCGCGACATGGTGCATGCCCAGGAGAAGCTGATCACGTCGCTGGGAATCAAAAAGATCAAGCTGGCGATCGGCGCGTCGATCGGCGGCATGCAGGTGCTGGAGTGGGCCGTGCTCTTTCCGGAGCGCGTAGCGCGCGCCATCAGCATCGGCGCCGCTCCGCTGGGCGCCATGGGACTGGGCCTGAATCACCTGCAGCGGCAGGCGATCATGCTCGACCCGAAGTGGGCAGGCGGCTATTACTTGCCGGACGATGAGCCGCGCCAGGGCCTCGCGATCGCGCGGGCGCTGGGCGTGATCAGCTACAAAAGCGTGCCTCTTTTTGAAGCGCGGTTCGGGCGCAAGCCCAACCGGACGGGCGAAAACCCCTGGATCTCGACGGCAGCGGGCCAAAACGGCCGCTTCGATGTCGCAGGCTTCCTCGACTATCAGGGGCACAAATTCAACGACCGCTTCGACGCCAACTCCTACATCTCGATCACCCGCGCGATGGATACCTTCGATCCGGTGCGTGCGCATGCCTCGCCGATGGCGGCGTACAGCCGTATCCAGGCGCACGTCACCATGGTGGGGATCTCGACGGACTGGCTCTTTCCGCCCGAGGATGTGCGATCGATGGCAGTGGTCATGGCAGCCGCCGGCGCACGCTGCGACTACCGCGAGATGGCCTCGAACCACGGACACGACGCATTCCTCGCCGAGCCGGAGCACCTGGTCAGGCTGCTGACCCCCGTCTTCGAGTAGCAGGCTCGCGGCGCGGCGCCTGCAACGAGTCGGATGCAACGTGAGTCAGCCGATCGCTTCTGTCCGCTCGTCCGTTACTCGTACCGAATCGCCTGTACTGGATCGAGTCCCGCCGCTCGTCGCGCCGGAAGCCAGCAGGCAAACAGCCCCACGCATGCCAAAACCGCAGCGACCGCGATGAAAACGACGGGGTCCATCGAAGAGACCCCAATCGGCAGGTTCGCCATCAGGCGCGCCGCCGGAATCGCGGCCGCCAGTCCCACGCCGAGGCCAATGCCGATCTGCCAGACGCCGCGGCGTATCACCAGCAGCATGATGTTGCGCAGACTCGCGCCCAGCGCAATGCGGACGCCGATCTCCTGGGTGCGGCGGCTGGTGGCCTGCGCCAGCACCGCGTAGATGCCGACGGCAGCCATCAGCAGCGCGATGAACGCGAATCCCATAAAGACTTTGCTGAAAAGGTGGAGATACCAGGTCTGGTGTTCAACGGCATCGTTGAGAAGGAAGACTTCACGCAAAGGCAGGTTCGGGTCGACGCTCTGCACTGCGGCGCGGACCTCCGACGTGGGATTGGCCCTGGAGCGCACGGCCAGCGAGATGCCTCCCCAGTGCTCCTGCTGCGTGGGAACGAAGAGCAGCGGTTTGGGATCCTGCTCCGTCAGGTCCTGCACCAGATTGGCGGTGACCCCGACGACCGTAATCCAGTCGCCGGGTTGACCTTTGTCGTCGTAAAAGCGGAAGCGCTTCCCCAGCGCCGACTGCCCCGGCCAGAAGTGTGCGGCGGTTTCGCGCGTAAGGATGGCAGAGCGGTGGCTCGGGTCTCCATCCAGGGTGCTGAAATCGCGGCCCAGCAGCAGGGGAAGCCCGATGGTATCGAAGTACCCCGGCGAAGCGGTGATGTAGGCAACGACGGGACGGTGTGCGGGATCCCTGACAGGCGCGTGCTCGACTTCGATCGGATCTTCCGCGGATCCGAGGCCCGGCGGATTGGAAACAAGCGCCGCGCGGGTGACGCCGGGAAGCGCGCGCAGCCGCGGGAGCAGTTGGTCGTAAAAGCGCTGGCGGGCGGCGATGTCCTTGTACCGGTCCTGCGGTAGGCGAAGGCGAGCGACCATCAGCTGATGCGCCGGAATGGATCGGTTGGTGTCCAGCATTTTGATGAGGCTGTGCACAAAGATGCCGGCGCTGGTGAGCAGTACAAGGGTCAGCGCGAACTGGAAGACGACGAGCCCCGCGGCCAGATAGCCGCCGCGATGGCGTCCAATGCTGCGTGAACCGTCCTGCAGCACCTGATTGAGATCTGCATGAGCGCAGGATAGCCGACGGAGGCCGGCGGGTTGCCGAAGACAGAACGTGGCGCGACGAAATAACTAGCCGCCCTGTTGATCGCACACATCCCATGACCGTATGGTGGTATGTCCCATCGTGGCGGCACGGTGGAAGAATCCGCACCCTGGTTGGCAGGCGGCATTCTTCGTGATCGAAGTCACATCCCCTTCCGATGGAGTGGGTGGAGACTAAACCGGACTGAGTGCTGCGCCGACTTCTTCGCCTTCCCGCGACCCTTTGGTTCACGCGAGGCGGAGATAGCCGTCCCTGTCCGACGGCTGAAGGAGGACAACGTGCGATCCTCGAATTCCCCGCGTTCCGTCGCGATCCGGCTGAGCCCTCGCCGCATCGCGACGGCTGGACTCTGGTGTGCCTCTGCGGCCATGGCGATGCTACTCGCCGCGACGATCAACGCGCAGATGGTTCCTGCGACGAGTGGCCCCATGACCGTGGATGATCCGCCGCAGAATCCCGCCGTGTCCGCTCTCCAGACCCGGATCCAGCAGGAAGTGAAGATGGCCGGGCAATACCTGACCGGCAAGGGCATGCCGAAGGATCCCGTGCAGGCGGCCTGCTGGTTCCGTAAAGCCGCGGACCAGGGCGACCCGGAAGCCCAGAATGAAATGGGATACCTCTACATCTGGGGCATCGGCGTGCATCAGGACGCCGGGCAGGCATTCCGCTGGTTCTCGCGCGCTGCGGGCTCAGGCTGGCAGCAGGCAAAGCTGAACATGGCGGTCATGGCGATGCGCGGACTCGGGGTGGCCCGTGATCCGGCCTTTGCGCGGCAATTGCTCGAGGATCTGGCGGCGAAAAAGAACGCCCGTGCGGAGGATTATCTGGGCGTGATGTATCTGGATGGGAACGGTGTCCCGCAGGACAACGCGAAGGCGGAGGAGTGGTTCAGCCGTTCGGCGAAGGGCAGGAATCCCGAAGGCGAATTCGCGATGGGCCAGCTGTATTCGGTCAGCGAGGGCCACGAGCACGATTTCGCAAAGGCGGCGAAGTTTCTCCGCGACTCGGCGAAAGCAGGCTATGTGCCGGCCATGTACACGCTGGGCGTGCTCCTGACGAAACACCCCGAGGTGGATCGCAGGGGATCGGACGAGCCTCTCAACCTGCTGGAACGTGCCGCGGAAGCTGGAACCTGGCAGGCATCGGCCGCCCTCGGGCTGATGGCGAGCGAGGGCAACGCCATGCAGCAGGATACGAGCACAGCCTATCGCTGGTTCACCATCGCCACCCGGCAAGGAGGCGCCGAGGCGGAGTCGAGAGTCCAGGGTAGTCTGGCGCAATGCCGCGCCGCCCTGACCACGGAGCAGCAGGACAAGGAGCAGCAAGCGGTTGAAAGCTGGCTCGATCAGCATCCACATGCGGACCTGTTCGTCTTCGACGGCGGCGCCTCGCCGGTTCCGGTCGGCGAAGTGTACGCCATGCGGGCCAGCGCGACGGAGTGAGCGCCCGACCCGCACTTCGCGACAGCACCCGCTTCGATTACGGCTTCTGCGTCGGGCGCAACAGCACTTCGCTGATAAACGACTGCGGCGCCTGCGTAACGATGGAGGCGACCACGGCCGCGACGTCATCGGGCTGAAGCATCTTGGCCGGATCTTTGCCCGTGTGGCCTCCGCCAAAATGCGTGTCGATGGATCCAGGAGCGATCACGCTCACGCGCACCTTGTGCGGGCGGAGCTCCTCGGCGACGGAATATGTGAGCCCGTTCAGCCCCCACTTCGAGGCGGCGTAGGCAGCATTGTTGGGCAGCGGCGTGTGTCCGGCCAGCGAAGAGATGTTCACGATGTGTCCCGAGCGAGCCGCGATCATCATGGGAACAAAGGCGCGGATGAGCAGATATGGCGCGCGCAGATTCGTGTCCATGAGGCGGTCCCAGTCATCGGGACCGACTTCGTGGAGAGGCTGCCCGGTGCCGCCAATGGCGGCGTTGTTCACGAGGATGTCGCAGCGCTTGTGATCGCGTGCGACCTGCTCGGCGAGGCGGGTGATGGCCGCGGGATCGGTGAGGTCGCAGGGCAGTACCGTGGCGCGGCCTCCGCTCTTCCCGATCTGATCGCGGACCGAGTTGAGGCGGGTGGTGTCCCGGGCAACCAGCAGGACGTGGGCGCCAAGTGCAGCGAGCCGAAGGCTGACGGCTTCTCCAACGCCGCGTGCGGCGCCGGTGACAAGGGCGATCTGCGAATCGAGAATGGGCATGCCTTCTATTTTCGATGCGGGCGGGCTCTCCGGCGAAACAGAATCCCACCGGTTATCGATCGATGTCGAGTACCTGAATCGAATAAGCGGGCAGCGTGTGGCGAAAATCCGCCGACGCGCCGGCAGCATGCGTGACCGCCGGGACGATGTGCCTTGGATCGCTGATCGAGTTCGTGTCTTTCGTGGTTGCGCCGTGGAGCGTGGTGATCGTCATTCCCGCCCGGATCGAACCCCCTCCGGTAATTCGGATCGCGACCGTTTGCGCCTCCGACGAGGCATTGACCAGCTTGAGGTGAAGACGGCCGGTCGACGAATCGGCGGTGACCGATGCGAAGAGCCGTGGATTCGACGAATCGAGCTTCGACGCGAGAATCTCATCCCCCAGGTGGTTCGAGAACATCACCTGCGCGTAGTAGCTGGGCGAGCCGTAGCTGGAAAGCGCGTCGAAGCCGATCAGGTCGCCTTCCCACTGCATAGCGAAGGGACTGACGTTCACGAACAGCGGCGCATACGACGCCATGACGACGATGTCGGAGTTGCGCTCGAGCCCGGTCATCCAGGCGGCGTCGCCAAGCGCAGCGCCCATGTTCGTCGTGGGTGTGCCTTCGCGCGTAGCCCACTCGCCCACAAGGATCTTCGGGCCGCTGCGGTCGTAATGGTCGTAACGATGCACGTCGTCAAAAAACTGCTTTGCCGTGCGATAGAAGTGCCGATGCGCCTCGCGGTCGTTATCGTCGAGGATGTCGGGCTGGACCGAGGTGACCGGCGCCGACGCGACAATTTGTAACTGTGGGTAGCTCTTTTTGAGGGCCTTGTAGAACTGGGCAAAGCGGGCGTCATAGCTGCCGGTGGGGTCGTGATACTCCTCGTTGCCGATCTCAACGTAGTGCAGTGCAAACGGCGCGGGATGTCCGTCGCGGGCCCGCTCCGCGCCCCACTTCGTCGAAGTGTCGCCGGTGACGTACTGGATTTCGTCCAGCGCGTCCTGCACATACGGCTCCAGATCGGCACCCGGATTCACATGCTGCTGGTCGAGAGTGTAGCCGTCAAAGAGGGCGAGCAGCGGTGCCATGTGCAGGTCCTCGCACCACGTGAGCATTTCAAGCAGTCCCATGCCGTCGGACGAGCGATACTTCCACGGCGCCATGTGGCCCGGGCGATCCACGAGGGGCCCAACGGTCTTCTTCCAGGCAAAGTGATCCGGCAGGTGCTGGCCTTCGAGGAAATTGCCGCCAGGGAAGCGCAGAAACTTCGGATGGAGGGCGGCAAGCTTCTCCATCAGATCCGGCCGCAATCCATTGGGCTGGTCGTGCCACGTCGGCGGAAACAGCGACAGCTCCGTAAACCACGCCGTGCCGGGATGCGCGACCGTGAATTCAATGCGGTTGTTGGCAGTGGTTTGTACGTCTGCGCCGGTTGTCAGTGTAAAAGCGTAGCGCTGCCACGCCTCCGCCAGCGCGGGGATCGTCGTCGAGGCGGCGATGGCTCCGGTCTGATCGTTGACCAGGCGAATGGTGATGGGCCCAAGCCCCGCATCGGCGGCCTTCGCGTAGAACGATCCGTGGTACGTCGTCGATGGACGTACCGGAATTCCCCAGTAGCCGGTGTTGAAGAAGCCTGCAGTCGAGTGCGCGTCCGCTGACGTGACATCGAGTTTCAGGCTCGCGGACTGCGCGGAGCTCGGGCCGTTGTCGCTGTCGATGCCGATCGCCGCTTCTGAAGATCCGCGCTCGATCAGAATCCAGTTCTGCGGCGGACTCCCCGGGCGGCGCGGAGGCTGAAACGTGGTCGGGTTGAGGAGTTCGGCGTAGAGGCCGCCATCCCAGGAGTGATTGATCTCCTCACTCATGATCCCGTAGAGCGTGGGGCTCACGTCCCCGGCAGGATGCGACGCGTCGATGGTGAGCGTCGCGGTCGTGGATTGGGCCAGGACGGTAGCTGAGCAAAGAAGCAGAGCGGGAAGGACGAGGCGCATAAAGGAAACTTCCGGGACACGCAAGATAACGTTTACCGACCGCAGACCAAACTAGGTGTTTTGCACTGTGCCGTCAAGCGGCCCGCGCCTAAAAGGCCCCCCGCCCTGCCTCGCCGTCAGGCTCTCGCAGGATGCCGTTGACCAAAGAGAGTCTCTGCAGGTGCGACGCCGCGCCCCTCCGGCTCGGGAAAACGCCGGACCGTATACTCTTCTGTCATCTTCGAAACATGCAGATCCATCCACAGAGCGAGGCGGTGCGCGAGCGATGAGCCGTCGAGGCAGCTTGCCCGGGAAGCCGCCGTTTTCCCGCCCGCCGGCGCCTTCTCCCGCGCAGCGACGGCTGGCGGACGCGATTCGCGAGCATCAGGCCGGACGGCTCGACGAGGCAAAGCGGCTCTATCTGGAGACCCTGTCGCTCGACGTGAAGCAGGCAAAAGCCCTCTTCGGGCTTGGCCTGATCGAGTTGCAGGGTGGGCGCATGGAAACAGCGGCTCGCATGCTCGAACGCGCCATTGCCGTCGACGATCGCGTGCCCGCCTACCACTCCAATATGGCCACAGCTCTGCAGGCGCAGAAGAAATTCGATGCGGCTGCCGACGCGTGCGGACGCGCGATCGAGCTTGAGCCGAACAACGAAGAACTGCACTTTCAGCTGGGCGGCATTCTTCTCGAAGATGGCAGGCATGAGGCGGCGAAGGCCCAATTCGAAGAGGCCCTGCGGCTGAAACCGAAGAGTGCCGATACGCATAACAATCTTGGAAATGTGCTTCTGGCCATGGGCCGCATGGAGGAGGCGCAACGCAGCTACGAGCAGGCCCTGGTCCTGGATCCAGGCTTTGCCGAGGCGGAAAATAACCTGGGCAATGTCTGCCTGCGGCAGGACAGAAACCAGGAAGCGGTGGAGCACTATCGGCGGGCGCTGGCGCTGCGGCCCGATTTCTCGCAGGCGCACAACAACCTGGGCAATGCCTGGCTGCGCCTGGGTAACCGCGCCGAGGCAGCCGCGGAATTCGAACGCGCCATCGCGCTCCTGCCCCAGTTCGCCGAAGCACAGAACAATCTGGGGGATGTGCTCCGCGAGAAGGGCGACCTCGGAGCGGCCGCGACGCACTACGAACAGGCCGTGCTCTCCCGGCCGGATTACCCCGAGGCATATAACAACCTGGGCGTGGTGTTGCAGCAGCAGGAAAAGCTGGAGGAGGCAGTCCGCTGCTATCGGCGCGCCCTCGAGCTGGATCCGAAAGCCGCCGGCACCTGGAACAACCTGGGTGTGGCCTTGCGGGATATGGGCCGGCTCCAGGACGCGGAGGCTGCCCATTTGCGCTCCCTCGACCTGACTCCCGAATATGCGGAGGGCCACAACAACCTGGGTGTGGTCTATCGCGATCTCGGGCGCCTGGAAGAAGCGGCCGCGCGCCATGAGCGCGCGCTCGATCTCAAGCCGGATTACGCGGATGCCGAGAGCAACCTGGGCAATGTGCGGCGCAGCCAGGGTCGTCTCAGCGAGGCACGAGCCTGCTACGCGCGTGCCCTGAAGATCCAGCCCGACTACCCCGATGTGCAATGGAACGTCTGCCTTGTCGATCTTCTGCAGGGGAACTTCGCCGCGGGTTGGCGTGGCTACGAAGTGCGTCGGAAACTCCGGCGAAATCCACCGCGAAGTTTTGAAGCACCTCTGTGGCGGGGCGAAGACCTGAACGGTGCGCGCATCCTGCTGCACGCCGAACAGGGCCTGGGGGACTCGTTGCAGTTTCTTCGCTATCTGCCGATGGTGCAGGCGCGCGGCGGCCGCGTGCTGCTGGATGTGCCCCTCGCGCTGCGCCGACTGGCGGACCAGTTGCCCGGTCTGGAGGCGGTCACGGCGACGGGCGAAAAACTCGGGCCATTCCAGTGGCAGTGCCCGCTGTTGAGTCTGCCCCTGGCATTTGCAACAGCCATGGATACAATTCCCGCGAGCGTGCCGTATCTCACAGTCCCCGAAGCGCCACGCAGGGTGGCCGCGGACCGAAGATGGCCGGAACGACGCCCGCGCGTGGGCCTGGTGTGGAGCGGAAATCCTAAATACAGCGACGATCAGGCCCGATCGATCCCGCTTCCGTTGCTTTCACCGCTGTTGGGTATGGACGAGGTGCAGTGGTTCTCCCTCCAGCTGGGCCCGGCCGCCGAAAAGCTGGCCGGTCTGGGTTTGCTCAGTCCGGATCGGATGACGGATCTGCGCGACGCCATTGGCGACATGGCCGATACCGCTGCGCTCATCGAGCATCTGGATCTGACGATCGCGGTGGATACCGCGGTGGCGCACCTGGCCGGCGCGCTCGGGCGTCCCGTATGGGTGCTGCTGCCCTTCGCGCCGGACTGGCGCTGGCTCCTCGAGCGCGAAGACAGCCCCTGGTATCCCACGGCGCGGCTCTTTCGGCAGCTCCGGCCGGGGGATTGGGGGAGTGTGATGGAGCGCGTGACGGCGGAGTTGAGCAAGCTGGTTCGTTCTTAGTTCCTGCAGGGTTCGTAACCGGGAGAGCGCAATGGCGGGTGCAGCAAAAACACGGTGTGCGTGGTCGCAGAGCGACGCGCTGATGCGGCAGTATCACGATGCGGAGTGGGGCGTCCCCGAGTTCGACAGCCGGGCTCTGTGGGAGACGCTGATGCTCGAGGGATTTCAGGCCGGCCTCGCGTGGATCGTCGTCCTGCGCAAGCGCGAAGCCTTTCGAAAAGCGTTCAGGGGCTTCGATCCGCAGAAGGTCGCGCGCTTCGGCGAGAAAGACATTGTGCGCATGCTCGAGGATCCGGGAATCATCCGCTCGCGCGCAAAGATCGAGGCGACGATCGGCGGGGCCAGGGCCCTCCTGAAGATGCGCGACGATGGCGTGGAATTCTCCAGCTGGGTGTGGGAGATGGCAGGCGGCCAACCGATTCAGAACAAGGGGCCCATCCCTGCCAGCACGCCGCTGGCAGAGACGTTTTCAAAGGAGCTCAAGCGGCGCGGGTTCAAATTCGTGGGGCCGGTGATCGTCTACGCCTGGATGCAGGCCGCCGGAATTGTGAACGATCATGCGGAGGATTGCTTCCGGCGCGGATATTGCGCGCGGATTCGCCGCAAGGTGTGATCGCCTGCCGTCGACTCATGGCAGCAGCCGCAGAGGCGATTCCCAATCTGGGAATTTTATGAGCCGAAAACAATCCATTGGATTCCGGAACGCGGGTCGGAGATTCGAGCCCCGGACGTATACTCGATGGTTTCCACCCGAACCATCGAAAGCCGATGGTTGGGGAGTTCCAGGTGTTGACTGCTGAGAGGTGAAGCGATGAGTGCTGGTGCGGTTGGGTATGCGAAGGAGCATGCAGGGCGGTTTCTGGAGGAACTGAAGACGCTGCTGCGAATTCCATCG
>JBKICP010000259.1:0-4537 GCA_046567085.1 Acidobacteriota bacterium | reverse complement strand
GCCCGCCTGCTGCGCACGCACGACTGCATCGAAGCCCGCCTCGCCAAAAAGCCCGCCGCCGCTCTGCCCTATCACTGAGGCCCCGCGACGGGAATCCCTTGCTTTTCCACAAAACTGTCAATACCTACGCTACAAATCGAAAGTAACGACCCTTGATAACACACCACTTACTCGCCCAAAACTGCCAAGATATTTGGCAGATTTATTCACCCGGCTTGGTATTCTAATAATAGGGGGTAAGAATTCTTTTCTCGCCCTCTGGAAGCTTCCGAAACTACCCGAGAAGGCTCGCCGCCAGCGAGCCTTCTCCTTTGCTGGAGGAAAGACATCATGGTCGAAGAATGCGCTCATATCCTCGCCGACGGCCGCAAGTGCCGCCGCATCCCAAAGCGCGGCGATCGCTTTTGCCCCGCCCATCGCACTCAGGGCCGCCGCCCATTCGAACCCCTCCACGCTCTCCAGGAAGAAATGACGGCGCTCGTCGACCGGCTGGAGAAAATGCCCCTCCACGAACTCCTCTACACCGCCGGCAACTACCTCACCCTCCTTGAACCTCTCATTCAGCGCCGCTTCTCCCGCGTCCATCGCCGCTCCTTCATCCGCACCATCCTCGCCGTCCAGGTTGCCGCCGATCGCGTCGAAGTGGCCACGCACAAGGCGCTTCCCCAGCCCGCCGCTCCGCCCGCCCCACCCCTCAGCCCCGCCGCTCAATCCCACATCCGCCAGCTCAATGCGATCCTGCACAGCGGACGCCAGCTCTCGCTCGACGAACTCGAATCCATCTGCACCATCGCACAAGCTACTTTCAATCCCGATACAAACCCCGAACGCACTTTGTCTCCTGATAGTTACGAACCGGCCGCGCGCGGCCGGCAGCCGATGCATCGCAAAACACAATGCCAGCCCGTAACTCACCATGAAATCAAATAGAAAGCGACCGGGAAAGAAATAACTGGCCAATGGAATCAAATAGCTGCGCGCGAAGACCCCGCTGGGAGGGGGTGGGGAGGGTAGGTAGGTTGTGGGGGTTAGTGAGCTTTCCACGCGCTCGGCTTCGCCGCAGAAGCAGAATGGCTCGCCGTCCTCGCAGCCGTAGTGGCTCCCACCACCACCAGATCGACGCGCCGGTTCATCCTTCGTCCCTCTGGAGTCGAGTCATCGGCAATTGGCCGATACTGCGCGTAGCCGGCCACCGAAACCTTCGTCGGATCGTAATTCGCCTGGTTTACCAGCAGCAGCAGCACGGTCATCGCCCGCGCCGTCGACAGCTCCCAGTTATTCCGGAACTGCGAGTTATTGATCGGCTGGTTGTCCGAGTGCCCTTCCACGCGCAGCTCCAGCCCGTGCCGGCCCAGAATCCTTGCGATCCTCAGGATCTTGTCCGCCGCGCCCGGCAGCAGATCCGCCTGGCCGCTGTCGAAGAAGCCCAGCTCGCGCAGGCTCACCACAAAGCCTTCCGGAGTCACGCGCATGTCGACCTCATGACTCTTCAGCTCCGCGCCCATCGCCTGCGAAAGCTCCTTCCGCAGCTCCTGGACTTCGGCCTGCGAGGCTGCGGTCGCCTGCTCCTTCGCCAGCATCGCCTGCTGGTCCGCCTGCGCGGGGCCGGCCGTCTCCGCGGGAATCACATAGACGTTCTGCGAGTCGGCATGACTGGAAAACGCGCCCATGTTCTGGAAGGCATTGTGAATCGCATTCGAGAGGCGAACGATGTTCTTGTTGTCCCGATACACCGAGGCAAACAGCACGACGAAGAACGCGAAAAGCAGCGTAATGAAATCGGCATAGGAAACCAGCCAGCGTTCGTGGCTGGGATGCTCTTCACTCGCGTGCTGCCGGCGTCTCCTCATTGAGCTGCGACTTTCGCGGTGGAAGCGACCTTAGAGAGGCTCTGCCTCGGCCGCGCCGGCAGATAGCTCACCAGCTGCAGCTCCAGCGCCCGCGGATTCACGCCTTCGAGGATCGCCAGCACGGCTTCGAGCGTCATCTCCTGAATCACCTGCCGCTCGCGGATGCGGATCTTCAGCTTGCCCGCGCAGGGCATAAAGATGAGGTTGGCCGCAGCCACGCCATAGATCGTCGCCACAAAGGCCACAGCAATCCCGCGCCCCACCGCATCGATGTCCTGCAGATGCTGCATCACCTGGATCAGCCCGAGAACCGCGCCAATGATGCCGATCGTCGGCGAGTATCCGGCAGCGGACTCGAAAACTTTGGGGATGCGCTCGTCTTTCTCGCCGCGATAATCGATCTGTAGTTCCATCATCTTGCGCAGATCGGCCGCGGGAACGCCATCGATCGCCAGGGTCAGGCTCTCTTTCAGGAAAGGATCCTCGATCTTCGACAACTCACTGTCGAGCGACAGCATGCCCTCGCGCCGCGCCTTGAACGCATAACGAAGGAGGTTTTCCACCAGAGTGTCGGGAGCCGGTTCCTTGTCCCAGAACACATCCTTCAGCTGCTTCACAGCCTGCAGCAGGATGCGGACGGGAAACTGCACCATGACTGCGCCGAGGGTTCCGCCGAAGACGATCAGCGCCGCGGTCGGCTGCAGGACCTGGGCCAGCCGGCCGCCATCGAGAATCAGCCCAAGGCAAATACCGCTCAGTGCTACAAGAATCCCGCTAACAGTACTCTTATCCACAATCTCTCCGCCATTCCGCCGGCCGTGCGATCGAGCAGGGCAGCGGCAGCGATCCGGTTCCAGTCGAATGCGAGAGCGCCGTCGGATCGAATCCGGCGAGCGCACGTGTGCCTGGAAGCTATCGGCAGATAGACGGTGAATTTCCAGCCGGGCGCTGGGACGTCTGTGATTACCAGGAACTAACCGAGAACGAAGGCAGATTCGGTGGCAGCGTGGCCTGGAGGGCACTGTTGTAAGCGCTCTGCTGCAGCAGGTTGAGTGACTGCAGTGCCGCCGGCGAGCTCGGGTCGGTGGAGGCGGTGGAGGCCGGAACCAGATTGCTGCTGCCCGCCTTCCCCGCATGATGCAGATGGGCAAGGCTCGAGGTGAGGGTGGAGAAATCGCTTCGCGCGGCGGCCGCATTGCCGGCCTGGAGATCCTGACCCACCTGCGCAAACTGGGTGGAGATGGCGCTCCCCGCCGGCGCTGCCCCCTGAGCGGTCGCCTTCTGCTGGAGGGCCGAAAGAAAACTCTGCGCTCCGCTGAGATTGCCGGAGTCCAGATCGGAATCGAAACCTTTAATGGTGGACGAGGCGCGGCCGGCAAAGCCGGCAACCGTCTGTGACAAGGTCGAGGTGAGCAGGTTCGAGGCTGCAAGTCCCGCGGCAAACATGGAGCAACTCCTGAAAGAGGATGCACAGGGAAATGCAAGCACGGGACCAAACGACAAGCGAAGCTCGACCCGCTGCGCGCACTGAGGAGGCTGAACTTAGCCTTACGTTTCGCACTTCGGACGATCGCAACCCGGCAACATTTGCCCAGTTGTCTTCCGAGCGGATCGAATTTGCCGAGGCATTCTGCAGCAGGGCTGAAAAAAGAGCGGGCGCCTGCCGATAGAGGACAGACAAATCAAGCCGCTGAATCCAGTTTCGAGTGCTGCGCAATCGGCTCGACTCTGGTGATCCCCCTGAGGTGTGCACGGTCCATGTTTTCGATTATTGGCATTCTGCTCGTTTTCGCTGCGGTTCTCGCCGGGTTCCTGATGGAGAAGGGACCTTTGCTGGTCCTGTTGCAGCCATCGGAGCTGGTGATCATTGGTGGCGCCGCTATCGGCACCATGCTCGCCGCCAATCCGATGCACGTGATCAAGAAGATCGTCGGAGGCCTCACCAGTGTTCTGGGCGGCTCGAAGTACTCGAAGACGCGTTACGTCGAATCGCTCAAGATGATGTTCCAGCTCTTCAACAAGGCGCGTAAAGACGGCCTGGTGGGCATCGAAACCGACATCGAAGAGCCGGAGAAGAGCACGGTCTTCCAGAAGTATCCGAATTTTCTGAAGAACCATCATGTGCGCGATTTTGTCTGCGACACCATGCGCATGGCGATCACCGGCGGAGCGTCCCCGTTCGATGTGGATCAGATGATGGAACTGGACATGGACGTTCATCATGCCGGAGCCACGCTGCCTGTCGCCGCGCTGAGCACGGTGGCCGACTCGCTGCCCGGCCTTGGCATCGTCGCCGCGGTGCTGGGCGTGGTGGTCACCATGAGCGCACTGGGAGGGCCTCCAGAAGAGATCGGGCACAAAGTCGCCGCCGCACTGGTCGGAACTTTCCTCGGCATCCTGCTGTGCTACGGAATCGTCGGACCGCTTTCGTCGAACCTGGCGAAGCTGGTCGACGACGAGCACGCCTATTACCACGTGATGCGCGTCGTGATGCTCTCGTTCCTCAAGGGCATGTCGCCCACGCTTGCCGTGGAGGTAGGACGCCGCGCCGTGCCTGAACATGTTCGTCCGAGCTTCAAGGAAGTTGAGCAGGCGTGCCGGGCACGCGATGAGGCGGGCGCAACCGCGGCCGCAGGAACTCCAGCACCGGCGCCGGCCGCATAACGGATTGAAGGAAAGGCTGACAC
>JBKICP010000258.1:0-6781 GCA_046567085.1 Acidobacteriota bacterium | reverse complement strand
CGAGGCGATGGCCGACGCGGGGATTCTGGACGAGACGCTGAAGTATGCGCTGGACCGCGAGTATCCGAAGCTGGATAACGCGAAGGGCGGGTTCTGGCCGGGCGGCCCAAAGAGCTGGCCGAACACGCCGTCGATGCCCTCCGAGCACACCATGAACGTTTGGTCCTTCGCGCACGTGGTGGCGGGACAGTACAACGGGATCGCGACGAAGGCAGTGGTGTACGGCGTGGCGAGCACGGTGTCAGTGTCGCGGGTCATCGCGCGGCAGCATTTTCCGTCGGATGTGCTGGTGGGGAGCACGTTTGGGTGGCTCATCGGCGGCTATGTGCTGCATCACCGGTCGCTGGAACACGGGACGCTGCTGGACTTCTCCACGGTGCAGACACCGCTGGGGAAGGGGATGCAGGTGGCGATCAATCTGGGGAGCAGGAAGCGGGGAACAGGGACTGGGGAGTAGAGAGGAGCTGTGGGCTCGGCGAGGCCCTGGACGGTCTGCAGGGATCAGCAACCGTCTCCAATCTGTGCGGCGTTAGGCTGCGGACTGATCGAGGCGACCGGACATCGACGTCAGGCTGCGGTACTGGAAGAACATGTTCATGCGCCAGCGGAGGATCATGCCGAAGGCGAGGATGAAGAACAGGGCGCCGGTCTGCTCGACGGTCATGATGCGGTCAAAATAGCCGCGGGCGGCGAAGCGGACGGCGGCCAGCACGACGATCACCACCAGGAACATGCTGGAGCGCTTCATCATGATCACGTCGCCTTCGCGGTGCAGGCGCGAGGTGCGCAGAAGCGGCCAGGCGAGGAAGACGGCGCCGATGAGGAACGAGACCAGAGCCCAGAGCCAGGGAATGCGGAACAGTGGCACAACGAACATGGAAAAGCCCGTCGACATGCCGGCCGGGGGGATGAGGATCTTTTTGAGGGTCACCGGGGTCTGGCCTTCGCGAATGCGCCAGATGATGACGACGATGGCGCCGAAGGCGGAGGTGACCGCGTAGGTCAGTGGGGTAATGTGCATCATGGGCGAGGCCGCCGACTGGGGATGGCCTTTCTCTTAAGGATACAGGGTGGCAGGGTGCTGGGCACAGGAATGACGTCCGGTTGCCTGTGACGGCGGTCACGGCTTTACGGCCGGTAAGGCGCAGAACATAGGCCTCATCAGGGAGCGATCCGATGAGTCTTTCGCGAAGGAGTTTTGTGCAACTGGCTGGGTCGGGGCTGCTGCTGCCGTCGGAGCTTTTGGCGGCGGACCATACGCGGCAATCCGGAGTGCAGGGCGTCGAACTGCCGAAACAGTGGCCGGCGGGGCCATCGAAGGTGGCGCTGATTCACGGCGAGGACCGACGGAAGAACGTGCGCGAGGCGCTGGAGGCGATTGACGCGGAGATTCGCGCCGGGCTGCGCGGCAAAAAGTCCGTGACGATCAAGCCGAATAATGTTTCGACGACGAATCAGCTCGCGGCGACGCACCTGGATGCGCTGGAGGGAATCCTTGATTATCTGGAGCCGCGGTTTCACGGTCCGGTGGTGATTGCCGAGTCGTCGGCGGGTGACACGCTGGAGGGCTTCGAGCACTTCGGCTACAACCGGCTGGCGGCGGAACGGCGCGCGCAGAAGGTGACGCTGGTGGATCTGAACCGCGAGGCGAAGTTTGGGACCGTCGAGGTACTGGATGCCGATCTGCACATCGCGCCGGTTCGGCTGGGGGCGCGGATGCTCGATCCCGAGACCTTCGTGATCTCGAGCGCGATGCTGAAGACGCACAATACGGTCGTGGCGACGATGTCGGTCAAGAATATGGTGCTGGGATCGCCGCTGCACAGCGTGCCGGGCGAGCTGTTCTGGAGCGACAAGCGGAAGTACCACGTGGGCATCCGCCAGACGCACTACAACATGCTGGTGACGGCGCAGAAGCTGCAGCCGCACTGGGGCGTGGCGCTGATCGACGGATTCGAGGGCATGGAGGGCAACGGGCCGGGCAACGGAACGCCGGTGGCCTCGCGGGTGGCGATTGCGTCGACGGACTTCATTGCCGCCGATCGCGTGGGGCTGGAAGTGATGGGGATCAATCCGGAGTGGGTAGGCTACCTGGCCTACTGCGGACAATCGGGGCTGGGGCAGTACGACCTGACGAAGATCCGTGTGGAGGGCGCAGCGATTGCGTCGGTGGCGAAGAAGTATCAGCTGCATCCGCAGATTCAGAAAGAGCTGGAATGGATGGGCCCGCTGAAGATGGGATCGCCGACCATGGGGAGCCTTGCGCTGGGGGATGAGATTTATCCGGCGTAAAGAGGCAGGGAGTGGGGAGCAGGGATCGTGGCGCTCGGGCGCCACGATTTTTTTGCGGGGACGAACCTGTTGAATTATCTTGCGCGAACGAATTTCGCCGTGGTGATGGCCTGGCCGGTGTGGCGCTGCGTGTGGTCGGCGCAGTGGACAAGAAGGCCGCCAACGGTGGTGGGGAGGGCTTTGCGTCCGACGGCGCGCGGCTGCTCGAGATCGGCGGCGGCAAAGGCACGGACGCGGCCGATACCGTCGTCGATTCCCTTCCGAAATTCGTCGAAGACTGCGCCGTGCGTGGCGCCGGGGTCGAGTTCTGTCTTGAGAACGGCGAGTTGGTCCGCGCTGAGCTGGTCGCCTTCGGCGTAAGTGAGCAGACGGTCGAGGCTGCGCACGATGTGGCGGAGGTGGAAGGCCACGGGTGCGATCTCCGCGGGGCGAGCGTTGAGGGCTTCGTCCGTGAGGTGCGCGCACCAGAGCTCGATGTCCTCACGAGCGAGTTCGAGGGCGTGGACGACCGCGCGCGGGACGGCGGGGATTTCAGTGTGAGTACCGCTGAGCCAGGGTTCCATGATGTGAGGGTACAAGGTGCCGGGTGCAGGGTGCCGGGCACCCAGCCGCGATGAAGGCGTCATCCCACTGAGTTGAGATTGCTACCTGCGAAGGGAGAATGCGATGCCGGATCAGGAAGAGCGGGAGACACGGTAGAAAGCCCAGGAAGATTTGCGCGAGGGGAAGGCCCCGTCGACGGCGGCGGGGGAGTTTGTCCACGAGGAGATCGAGCATGTGCGAGAGGGCCGGCATGGCGCGCGGTCGCCGCAGCAGGCGGTGGCGATCGGGCTGAGCAAGGCTCGGCGCGCAGGGATTCCGCTGAAGCCGCCGAAGAAGGGCAAGGCGAGCACGAAGGCGAGCGCGGAGCGGGATTACGAGCGCGGACAGAAGCATCCGGGGAAGAAGGCTTCGGCCACGCGGTCGCGGGCGCGGACGAAGGCGCAGCAGAAGGAGCCGACGACGACGGCCTCGCACCGGGCGCTGTCGAAGCAGACAAAGTCGGCGGCGCGGAAGCGCACGGCAAGCAGCCGCAGCGCCGCGGCGAAGAAGGCCGTGCGGACAAAAGGTCCGGCAGAAAGAAGCCGCGCAGCGAGGAAGGCGACGAAGACGCGCACGGCACGCTTGGGCCGCAGGCGAGGGTGAGCCGGGTTCAGGAGTGGACTACAAGCCGGCCGAGCCGGGGGCGTAGATCTCCTCGATCGGGAAGTCGGACGACGTGGAACCGGTGAACAGGAAGAGGACGGCATGCGGGTGCTGCTGCATCCAGCTGTCGGCAGCGGCGAGTTCGCGGCCCTGCTCCTCTTCGCTGAGCGCATGACGGCAGCGGTCGAGGTCGACGGTGGTGAACCGGCGGGCGTCTTCCCCTCCCTGCCGGATCGCGATGGTGAACCAGCGAAAGGCCTCGGTGAGACTGCGGGGACGGTCGCGGCCGTCGCGGGCCAGCGCGCCAAGGGCGACCGACGCTTGCCAGGCGCCACCCTGGGCGGCGCGCTCAAGCATCACGCTGGCTTCATCGGGAGAGCTGGGCGCGATCTCCGGATGCAGTGCGAGGACAAGGCCGAGAGCATGCATGGCCGGGACGTAGCCGTCATGAGCGGCGCGGCGGAAAAGCTTCGCCGCCTTGGCAAAGTCATGGGCATGGTCGGATTTGAAAGAGAGCAGGACGCCCAGGGTGTATTCGGCTTCCGGATTCTTCCCTTTCGCGGCCTTTTTGAGCCAGCGCTCTCCCGCCGCGGGATCGCGGGGAATCCCGGTGCCGGTCATCAGGAGGATGCCGAGATAGGCCTGCGCGCGGCTGTTTCCCTTCTCGGCAAGCTGGGTCATCAAATCGAGGCCCAGGGAAAGGTCGCGGGAGGTACCCACGCCTTTCAGGTACATGACAGCGAGGTTCAGCTTGGCGGCCTGGGACCCTCCGGCGGTGGCACGGGCGAACCAGCGAAAAGCTTCAGCGGGATCGCGAGGAACGCCGATGCCCCACAGGCAGAGATAGCCGAGCTGATTTTGCGCGCCGGGATTGCCATGATCGGCGGCCTTTCTGTACCAGGCCGCAGCCTGAACCGGATCTTTCGCGACGCCGCGGCCGACGAGATAGTCGCCGGCGGTGCGCAGTTCCTTTTGAACAAGGCTGGAAGTGGGCGAAGCGCCTGCCTTGCGAGTGGTGAACGCCTGTGCGGTCAACCCGCGGGGCTGAGGAACCAGGAGGAGGACCAGGAGAAGGAGTGCCGGGGAGCAAATCCGCCGGCGGAAACATGAAAGACCGGAAATGCGGAGAAAAGAGTGCGGGGGCAACATGGCCTGCCTGCTCCTCTGGCAGCGGGACTTGCGCCTGTATGCCCGCAGATGCCTGGGAGTCGACGCCTTGCCTGAGCGGCGATAACGCGGCAAAGCGAGGGAGGAAACGACGTGGTTTCGATCGGACTCAGTTTGGATCCGAAGGGAGGCTGGAGGGAGTGATTCACGTCACGGAAAGCGTGATTCGGGCAATCGAAAGTACCGATTTTGCAGTGGGATCAAAACGGAAAAGCGAGAATGCCCCGGATCGACTCACCTGTGCCCGAAGCTGGCGGGAGATCCCTGCAAAACGGCGAGCAGCAGACCTGCGCTGGCATGAGCGCGGACCCGCACTACAATCGGAGTGCGTCTGCCGTGCGGACGGGAGGGTTGGTAGCGATGAAGTCGCTGTTGCTGCGGGAGTATGGGCGTCTGGAGATGGCGGAGATGCCGCGGCCGGAGCCGGGGCCGGGCGAGGTGCTGGTGCGTGTGGCCGCGTGCGGGATCTGCGGCAGCGACGTGCACGGGTACGACGGCTCGTCGGGACGCCGGATTCCTCCGCTGGTGATGGGACACGAGGCGGCGGGGACGGTGGAGGCGGTGGGCGCGGGCGTGCAGGGTTTTCGCGCCGGGGAGCGTGTGACGTTCGACTCGACGGTGTACTGCGGGACGTGCGATTTTTGCCGGCGCGGCGAGATGAATCTGTGCGACCACCGCGAGGTGGTGGGGGTTTCTTGCGGCGATTATCGGCGACACGGGGCGTTTGCGGAATTTGTCACGGTGCCGGAACTGATTCTGTACAAGCTGCCGGATGCGATGGGATTTTCCGAGGCGGCGATGCTGGAGGCGATCTCGGTGGCGCTGCACGCAGTGCACCTGAGTGGGGATGCGTCGGGAAAGACGGCGCTGGTCGTGGGCGCGGGGATGATCGGGCTGCTGACCATGCAGGCCGCGAAGGCGCTGGGCTATGCGCGGGTGATGATTGCGGACATCGATGGAACGCGGCTGGAGCTGGCGCGGAAGCTGGGCGCGGATATGGCGCTGCATCTCTCCGGAGAAGCGCTGGTGGAGGAGGTCCGGAAGCAGACGGGCAGCTACGGCGCGGATGTGGTGCTGGAGGCCGTGGGGCGCAACGAGACGGTGGCGGCGTCGATCGATTCCGTGCGCAAAGGCGGAACGGTGGTGCTGATCGGAAACATCTCTCCGGAGGTGAAGCTGCCGCTGCAGAAGGTGGTATCGCGGCAGATTCGGCTGCAGGGAAGCGCGGCATCGTGCGGCGAGTACCCGGAGGCGATGGAACTGGTGGCGGGCGGGAAAATTCGGATCGAGCCGCTGATCACGGCGGTGGCATCGCTGGAAGAGGGACCGCGGTGGTTCGAGCGGCTGCACTCCGGCGAGCCCAATCTGATGAAGGTGGTGTTGTCGCCGAATGCGGCGGTGGTGGGAGCGGGGCGATGACGAATCCGATGAGCGAGGTTCCGGAGAAGCTGTTCGATTTGACCGGCCAGGTGGCGGTGGTGACAGGGACGAGCCGCGGGCTGGGGCAGTATCTGGCGCGGGCGCTGGCGAAGGCGGGCGCGGATCTGGTGATCACGAGTCGCAAGCGCGAGACGCTCAAAGATTTCGCAGCGGAGATGGAAGGGCTGGGGCGGCGCGTCGTCTCGCTGGAACTCGATGTGCGGGATCACGCGAGCATCGAGCGCATGGCGGAGGAGGCGCGGGCCGCGTTTGGGCAGATTCATATCCTGGTGAACAACGCGGGATGCAATGTGCGAAAGCCGGCGCTCGAGGTCACGTGGGACGACTGGAACCTGGTGCTGGAGACGAATCTGCGGGGAAGCTTTTTTGTGGCGCAGGCGATGGCGCGGGGTATGATCGAGCGCGGCTACGGACGCATCATCAACATTGGGTCGGTCACGAGCGTGGCGGGATACGCGGGTCTGGGACCGTATGGCGCGAGCCGAGGCGGTATTCGGCAGCTGACGATGAGCCTGGCGGATGACTGGGGCAGGCATGGCGTGACCGTGAATTGCCTGGCGCCGGGGTGGTTTCGCACCGAGCAGAACAAGGTGATGTACGAGGATGCCGGGTGGGTGGACTACCTGGTGGAGCGGATTCCGCTGAAGCGGCCGGGGCAGCCGCACGATCTCGATGGCGCGGTGGTGTTTCTGGCGTC
>JBKICP010000257.1:0-13003 GCA_046567085.1 Acidobacteriota bacterium | reverse complement strand
ATCTGCTCACGCGTGCACAGGCCAAAGAGATCGTGTGGTGGAATTCGCCCCACCTGCTCACCCTGGCCGCCTGTCTCCTCTTCGCCTACGGCGTCGGCTGGCTCCTGGCCGCGTTTCACCGCAAAGGCGTGCTTCCCGGTGTGCTGATGTCCGTCCTGCTTTGCGGAGCCCTCGTCGCAGCAAGCGCGTATGGCCTCGCGCGGCTCCCGCATGACCTGCTCGTAATCGAAGCCGGTTACATCGTCCTGGCCACCATCACCGTGGGCGCGATTGTCGGCGGCTTGTTCGACAAGATCGTGCTGCCCGCGCCATAGCCGCTCGGACCCGACGACGGGGAGAACACCCGCGTCGGTGCCGTGCGTCCATAACGCGTCGAATCGCTGAATTGACGAAGACAGTCCCGCGCGATCTACCAGCGGGCTTTCAGCTTGGCGATCAGCTCTTCGGGATGGATGGGCTTGGGGAACAGCTCGAAAGTATGGCCCTCGGCCTGAGCCTTGAGCAGCAGTTCGCTGGTCGCCGCCTGGCCCGAGAACAGAATCACCCGCGACTGCGGGCACTCCTGGCGCAACCGGATCCCGAGTTCGACGCCCGTCATCTTCGGCATCAGAACATCGCTGATCACAACATCGGGCTGCAGAGTGCGCGCCGCTTCAAGCGCCTCCTCACCGCTGTAGGCCGCCGAAGCGGTAAAACCGCTGTCGTCCAGAATGGCGCTGAGCGTGTCGGCGATCAGACGCTCGTCGTCCACCACCAGCACGCGCAGCGTGGCGCGCGCACCGCCGACGGAACGGTCTTCCGATGGATGAGGTGGAGGCGGGGGCGGAGGAGTGGGTTGCAGCCAGACGGTCGGGTTCAGCACAGGGGCCTTTTCTCTCAGAAAGAGATTACATGAGACGCGACGCCGGCGTGTTCGAGCGGCCGGTTTGGTTTGCCGCGACCAGCGGCAGCGACAGGGTAAAGACGGTTCCGTGGTCCGCGGAACCGGTCCTGCTCTGAACCTCGATCTTCCCGCCCCAGGACGTCACGAACTGGCGGACCACCCACAGCCCAAGGCCGGTGCCGGAACTGGGTTTCGTGGTGAAGAACGGCTCGAACAGCCGGGAAAGATTCTCCTCCGGAATCCCCAGCCCGGTGTCCTCCAGCATCACAACGATGCCGGCCTGGCCGTTGTCGGCCGATTCCCGCAGTGAGAGGCTCAGCTGGCCCCCGTCCCGCATCGCGTCGATTGCATTCGAAATCAGGTTGGAGAAGACCTGGTGCAGTTCGCCGCGCAGACCGCGAAGCGTGCCGACGATCGCGAAGTTGCGGCGAACTTCGATGCCCGCGGCCCGCAGCCGGCTGTCGTAGACCGTGAGCACCTCTTCCAGCAGGACCGGCAGGTCAATATCCACCGGCATGGAGGTCTCCCGATAAAAGCCAAGGGTGTGCCGGGCGATATGCGAGACCCGCGTGAGTTCCTTCTCGGCGGTCGCCAGATACTCGCGGATTTTGGAGATTTCCCCGCGCGTCGTGCGCGCCAGATAGACCAGGTTCAGCACCGACTCCAGCGGATTGTTGATCTCATGCGCAATGGTCGCGGCCAGCCGTCCCGTCGCGGCCAGCTTCTCGGTCAGCAACAGCTTTTCCTGCTGGAGGCGCGTCTCAGTCACGTCCTGGCCGAAGATGGAGATGCCGTCGGGCGACGGGTAAGCGGTGGCCGCGATCCAGCGCTGTGACGGCGGGTAAAAATCCTCGACCCGGGTATTGCGGCCCGTTTCCATGGCCTCGCGGAAGCTCCGGCCGAAGCTGGTGCTTTCCAGTGTCGGCGCGATCTCCCACAGAGTTTTGCCCAGGATCGCCGCAGGATCCACCGCCCCCATCGCCCCAACCTGCTGGTTGGCATAGCGAACCCGCCACTCGCGATCGAGAAAGAGAAATCCTTCCGAGATGCCGTCGAGGATGGCGCGGTATTGCTGCTCCGCCATTTCGGCCTTGGTGCGCAGCTCCCGTTCGCGTGCGGTCAGCTCCTGGCGCAGGCGCTCCATCGAGATGTGGGATCCGACGCGTGCCAGGAGTTCGCGGGCCGTGAAGGGCTTCACCAGGTAGTCGTCCGCGCCGGCTTCCAGCCCTTCCGACTCGGCTTCTTCTCCCGCCCGCGCGGAAAGCATGATGATGGGAATCGTCGCCGTGGAGGCATCCGAGCGCAGTGCGCGCAGAAGATCGAACCCACCCATGCGTGGCATCATCACGTCGGTCAGGATCAGATCGGGTGGATTCGCGCGCGCCTCGGCGAGCGCTTCTTCTCCATTCGCCACGGCCGTGACGCTGAATTTCCGGCTCAGCAGGCGCTGCACGTACTCGCGCATGTCGCGATTGTCGTCGGCCAGCAGAACACGGTCCCGGTGGTCCTGCTCCCGTCGTTCCAGCAGGTGGCCCAGGTCCTCGTTGGCCAGATCCTTCATCAGCGCTTCCTCGGATGCCTCCTCGCCGGGAAGCCAGCGCAGCGCTTCCTGCACGTAAGGCGCGGCGCCAAGGGTTTGCCCGGCCAGCGCATCGGCCTGGGCGATCCGCTCGGGCGGTAGATGCGCCGAACCGAACGGGATCCGCACCGTGAAGGTCGTGCCGGAACCCAGCGTGCTCGCCACCTCGACCTTCCCGCCATGCAGGCGCACCAGCTCATCGACCAGCGCGAGCCCGATGCCCGTTCCCTCATGCGTGCGGCCGGCGGCGCCCTCCACGCGATGGAAGCGCTCGAAGACGCGCGGCAGTTCGGATTCCGGAATGCCGGTCCCCGTGTCGCGAACGCAAAGCTCGACGCGATCTCCGGCGGCGCGCAGCGTGAGCTCAACCGTTCCTGCCAGCGTGAACTTAAAGGCGTTGGAGAGAAGGTTGAGGACGATCTTCTCCCACATATCGAGATCGATGTACACCGGCTGGGGCAGCGGCTCGCAGTGAATCGCGTACGTGAGCCCGGCCCGTTCCATGGCCGAGTGGAAGACGCTGGCCAGCTCGGCCGTGCGCGCGCTCAGATCCACCGGCCGATAAACCGCCTGGATGCGGCCCGCCTCGATGCGCGAAAAATCCAGCAGTGTATTGACGAGCTTCAGCAGCCGAAGGCCGTTGCGGTGAACCGTATCGATCTGGATCATCTCCGCCGGTGGCAGCGCTGCATGGCGTCTGCGCAGGATGTCCTCGAGCGGTCCCAGCATCAGCGTGAGCGGCGTGCGGAATTCGTGGCTCACGTTGGAAAAGAAAATGGTCTTCTCGCGGTCCAACTCGGCCAGCGCCTCGGCGCGGCGGCGCTCCTGCTCGTACGCCCGGGCGTTGGTGAGCCCTGCGGTGATCTGTCCCGCGACCAGATCGAGGAACCCGGAGTATTCCGGATCGAGCGGGCGCCAGGGGTTCAGCCCGGCAATGAAGAAGCCTGCGGGGCGCTCCTGCCCCTGACGCTGCAGCGGGATCATCGCCGCGCGCGAGGGAGGAACATTCCAGGCGCCGGCAGGCAGATCCGGGAAGAGCTGGCCGAGCTGATCGACCACCACAAGATTCCTGTTGTCGAGCAGCTCGCGCACCGGCCAGGAGGTCTCCTGAAGGTCGATCTGCCGGGCTGCGGCAGGATGGCCGGCGCTGATCCCCGACGAGGCGGCCAGACGCAGTCGCCCGTCCTCAGCGAAGAGATAGGTCAGGGTGAAGGGAAGGTCCTTCTGGTTCTGCGCAAGACTACTCTCGACCGCGCCGAGCAGATCCTTTTCTGCAATCGCGCCGCCGAGTGTGGAGGCGAGCGAGCGCAGGAAGCTGAGCCGGCGCTCGCCGATCACGCGGTCGGTCTCCTCGGTCACGACGCACAGCATGCCGGTGATGTGGCCGTCGTCCCCCGAGAGCGGGCTGTAGGAGAAGGTGTGGTACGTCTCCTCGCGATAGCCGCTCCGTTCGAGGAACAGCAGCAGAGCTTCATCCCAGGTCGCCGTGCCGGTGCGGAAGACGGTCTCAATGCGCGGGCTCAGGTCGCTCCAGATTTCGCGCCACACCTCGCGCGCCGGCTGTCCCAGCGCCCACGGATGCTTCTTGCCCAGAGTCATCCGGGCGTAGGTGTCGTTATAGAGGAAGGTGAGATCCGGGCCCCAGCCCATCCACATCGCATAGCGCGACGTGAGCACGATCCGGACCACGGCGCGCAGGCTCTGCGGCCACTTTTCAATCGGTCCCAGCGGCGTCGTCGACCAGTCGAATTGCCGCATCAGAGCGCCCAGTTCGCCGCCTCCGGTGAAAAGGCCGTCCGCCGAAAGTGGATCGGTCTCCGATGCGGAGGCAGCCGGTGTCGTGCGAGCGGAGGCGGGGTGCGAGTCGCGGGAGGCTGCGAACACGAATGTCGGATCAGGGCTGTTCACGCAGCATCCTCTTGGAGGCAGTTCGCAATCGCTTCGCCGGCTCTGGGGACGAGCGGCAGATCTTCACAAAACGCAGTCGACTCGCTCCATGGATGCTCGCAGATGACCCGCCGGTTGTCCACCTGGGCGCCTGGTGGTGCCGTTTTTGGCAGCCGTCACGGCCGGTAAGGCGTATCCTGTTGCGCGATATGAACAGCACAACGCGAAGGACCTTTCTCAAGCTTTCCGCGCTCTCAACGGCCGTCGCACTGCCGACGCCGTGGACGGCGTGGGCGGCAGGCGCCGGCGAAGTGAAGGCGTGGCGCACCTCCCGGGACGAAGAGTACAAGCTGATCGAAGCGCCCGTGTGGGAGAGCGGCGGTGCGCCGGTGGCGGCGATGTCCATCCATCTCGACCCCGCCATACGCCGCCAGGAAGTGCTGGGATTCGGCGCGGCGCTCACCGACGCCTCCTGCTGGTTGCTCTCGCAGCTCGATGCGGAGGCGCGCAGAAAGATCCTCGAGGATTGCTTCGGGCCCAACGGGCTGCGCCTCTCCGTGGCGCGCACCACGGTGGGCTCGAGCGATTACTCGGTGACCGCCTACAGCTACGACGACAGCCCCGAGCCGGACCCCGGCCTCACGCACTTCAGCATCGACCACGACCTGAAATACATCGTTCCGACCCTGCGCGAGGTCGCTCGGGTGAATCCGGGAATGTTCTACTTCTCCTCTCCGTGGAGCCCGCCCGCGTGGATGAAGTCCAGCCACACGCTGCTGGGCGGCGCCATGCGCAATCATTACTTCCCTGCGTATGCGGACTACATGCGGCGTTTCCTCGAGGGATATGCGAAGGCGGGCGTGAAGATCGACGCCGTCACCGTGCAGAACGAGGTGGACACCGATCAGGACGGCCGCATGCCGCAGGCCCTCTGGGGCCAGGAATATGAGATGGAGTTCGTGAAGGCCCACCTGGGCCCGGCCCTCGAAAAAGCGCAGCTGGGCACGAAGATCTGGATCCTCGACCACAACTACAACCTGTGGGGACGCGCGGTGGACGAACTGAGCGATCCCGACGTCTACAAGTACGTCGACGGCGTGGCGTGGCATGGATACGTGGGAACTCCCGATGCCATGACCCGCGTCCACGACATGTTCCCGCAAAAGAACGCCTACTGGACCGAGGGCGGCCCCGACTACACCGATCCCGCCTACGCGACCGACTGGTGCAAGTGGTCGTCGACCTTCAGCGGGATTCTGCGTAACTGGGCGCGATGCATTGTGAGCTGGAACCTGGTGCTCGACGAGAAAGGCAAGCCGAACATCGGCCCCTTCAGTTGCGGCGGTGTGGTCACTGTGAACTCACAGACCCACGCCGTAACAAGGAGCGGCATGTACAAGGCCTTCGCGCAGTACTCGCGCGCAATCCAGCGCGGCGCGCGGGTCTTCGCCTCGTGGGGAGAATTCCCCGGCATCGATCACGTCGCGGCGGAGAATCCTGACGGCAGCCGCGCCCTGGTCCTGACCAACAGGAATGGCGGCGAGCAGCCCATGCAGGTGCTGCTCGGCGATCAGACCATGGCCCTCACCCTGCCGCCGGATTCGGTCACGACGGTGGTCTGGTAGCGGAAGCTCCGAAAATGATGCAGGCCGCCTGCGGCGTGCGGCATGTACTATAGCGGTCATCCCATTTTCCGGAGAACATGCCGCATGTTCAGGCAGCTTGCCCTGCTGCTGTTGCTCGCTTCCGCCGTTGTCCTTCCCTCCGCCTCCCCGGCGCAGACCATGGATCCTGACTTCGCCGCGAAGGTGAAGGACTGGACCACCAAACCGGAATTCATCAGCCCGCTCGTCGATCACCTTCCCTCGAGCAGCGGCGTGCCTTCGCCAAAGGATGTGCTGGGGCACTGGATCGGCGCGCCGAAGCAGCTCACCTACTATGCCGACGTGCTGCGCTACTACGACACCCTGGCGGCGCATTCTCCCCGCGTCAAAGTGCTGCGGACCGGCAGGACAGAAGAAGGACGCGACACCGTCATCGTGTTCGTCGGATCCGAGGATTCGATTGCGCATCTGGATGAAGAGCGCGCGAACCTCGCGAAACTCGCCGATCCCCGCGGCCTCAGCGACTCCGACGCGCAGTCCATCCTCGCGAAAACAAAGCCCATCTACACGCTCTCCGGCGGACTCCACAGCGCCGAGCTGGGCCCGCCGGAAATGCTGATGGAGCTGGCCTATCGGCTGGTCACCGAGAACTCGCCCCTGATCGAGAAGATTCGCCGCAACGTGATCGTGGCCATCCTCCCGGTCGCCGACCCGGACGGGCGCGACCGCTCCATCGACTGGTACTACGCGCACAACGTGGATGTAACCGACTTTACGAAGATGGCGCGCGTGCCCTACTGGGGTAAGTACATCGAGCACGACAACAATCGCGACATTAACTACTCCGCGATGGCCAACCAGAATTTCCTCAAGTGGTATCTGGAGTGGCATCCGCCCATCATTCACGATCTGCACGAGTCCGTGCCGTTCCTCTACATCTACAGCGGCCAGGCCCCCCAAAACCCGCTCTACGATCCGATCGTTTACGGCGAGCTGCCCATGCTCTCCAACTGGGATATGACTCAGCTGACCCGCTACGGCATGCCCGGTGTCTGGACCCACGCCTATGTCGACGCGTGGTCCCCCGGATATGTCGCCGAGATGGCGACCAATCACAACGGCCTGATGCGCTTCTACGAAATCTTCGGCAACGCCGGCGCCACCACCATGGAGCGCCAGATCTCGCAGCCGAATCCAGCGCTGCAGGGCGGCGGCGGATACTTCGGCGACATGACGAAGCGCGAGTGGTATCGTCCCAATCCGCCGTACAAGACGGTGCTGTGGTCGATGCGCGACAACACCAACTACGCCGAGACGGGTGTGCTCTCGTCGCTGGAGTTTGTCTCGGCATTTCCGCAAGTGATCCTCGAAGACTTCTATAAGAAGACGCGCGACGCGCTGGCCGCGGGGACCAAAGATTCGCCCTACGGCTTCGTCATTCCCGCAAAGCAGGAGGACATGACCCGGGTCGCCTTCGTGATCGACATCCTGCGCATGCAGGGCATTGAAGTGGGCCGCGCCCAGGCGGCCGTGAAGCTGAGCGATGGCGACTATCCCGCCGGCTCCTTCGTCGTGAAGACCAACCAGCCCTATGGACCCCTGGCAAAAACGCTGCTGGGCAAGCAGGTCGACCCCGATCCGCTGCTGACGACCTACGACGATAGCGCCTGGACCATGAGCCTGATGACGCACACCCAGATCCTGCCCACGACCGATAAAGCGGTACAGGCCATCGCGGTCGATCCCGTGGACGCGTTTACGCCCCAGGGTGCGGTGAAGGATGTCGCCGGCGCCACGCTCTACGCGGTGCCCGATCACGGCTCGCCCAACCTGGTCACCCTGCGCTATGGACTGAAGGACGTCGCGATCCGGATTGCGGAGCAGGGCTTTGTCGAGGGCGGCGCCACCTTTGACGCCGGAACCTTCCTGGTCCCCGCAAGCGCTGCATCGCAGTTGAAGCCGCTCGCAGCGCAGCTGGGCCTCGACGTCGTCGGTCTCACAACGGCTCCGGAGGTCGCAACGCACCCCGCCGCTCTCCCGAGGCTCGCCGTCTTCAGCACGTGGGGCGGCACGCAGGACGTGGGCTGGGTGCGCTATACCTTTGACCACTACAAAATTCCCTACGATCTGATCTTCAAGGAGCGCGTACTCAAAGGTGACCTGGCCAGGGACTACGACGTGATCGTGATCCCGACGCAGGGCCGCTCGGCAAAGGATCTCGTGCTCGATATTCCAAAGTCGGACAAGCCGCTGGCCTACGAGAAGACGGCCCGCTTCAAATTCCTCGGCGACTATGGATCGTCGCCCGACATCTCAGGCGGCATGGGCGGCGAAGGGGTCGCCGCGTTTCAGAAATTCGTCGACGCGGGCGGCACCCTGGTCACCCTGGGTGTGGCCAGCGCCTTTCCTCCCGACTACGGACTGACGCCCGATATCGATCTGACCACTCCTCCTGCAGGCAAGTTCTACGCGCCCGGGCCGATCGTCAATGCGGACATCCTGCATCCCGGCAATCCCATCTTCTACGGCTACTCCGACCCGATCGTCGCGGTGCGCTATGCCAACGGGCCGCTCTTCCGCCTGTCGGAGGAGATGGACAAGAAGGACGTCCTGATGCGCTATCCGGGCGGCGAACCCTCCGTACTGAGCGGATTGTTCCGGGGTGCGGACGAGATCAAGGGCCGAGCCGCGCTGGTGGTGGTGCCGGAAGGCAAAGGCAAAGTCGTCATGTTCGCGACCAATCCCATCTGGCGCCATCAGAACATCGGCGAGTACCGCATGATGTTCAACACGCTGATGAACTACAAAAACCTCGCACCGGGCACTGAAGAGAAAGCAGAAAGCAAAGGCGGCGAGTAAGCCGCAAGGAGCAGATGGGGCACGACTGGCGTGTCCCTCTACTTCCTGGGATACCCCTGCCACAAATACTCCAGCGCTTCCGGCAATGTCTGGAGTTTCGTTCCGTGGTCCACGTGGCCGGCGTTGCGCGAAAAGACGAACTGGTAGTGGTAGTGCTTCGCCGCCAGCGCGGCCGCCATCTTTTCATTCGCCACAACCCAGTCGTGCATGCCGTCGCGCATCGCATTGGGGTTGTAGAGATCGCGATCGCCCACCTCCATCCAGATGCGGATCGGCTTGCGCGGCGAGTGGGGAATCAGCGAGTCCATGAATCCCCAGGCGCCGTGCGGCGTCACCGGGTTCCACGGCCACTGCTGGTTGATCCACGTGCCGGAGTAGGCCAGCACGCGGTGGTACAGCTCCGGGTGATACCACGCCATGATGAGCGACACCGCTCCGCCGCTCGATCCCCCCATGGCCGCGCGCCCGTTCGGATCGTGCGTCAGCTTCACGTTGCACTTCGACTCGACCAGCGGCAGCACGACATGCTCCACCCACTCCGCGTATTTGCCCGACATAGTGTCGTACTCAAGCCCGCGCTCGGAGCCCTGCGCGTCGCCCCCGCCGTTCTGGATCGAGATCGCCACCATGGCCGGCACCTTGTGCTCGGCGATCAGGTTATCGAGCGCGGTGAACAGCGCGCGGTCGGGCCCGTCGGCGCCCACGATGAAAGGCGCTCCCGTGCCGGGCTTGTACTGCGCTGGAACATAAACGGCAACCGTGCGCGTCCACGGATGCGGGTGCGAAGTCGTCACGATCAGCCGCTCCGGATGCTCGGGATCGGGCGTTCCCGCATGCGAGCTGGGAACGCCGGGATCGCGCGCAATGCCTGGGTAATACGGATCGCCCTCCGAGGTTAGCGTCAGGTCGGTGATCGTGCCATGCGGAACCCCGGGATTCTCAGTCAGCTCGGGCGCCGGCGTGTGCGTCGGCCCGATGATGAAATTCCCGTCCTTATTGTCAGGAGGAACCTGGCCATCGGGAAGCTCAGTGGCATGCACGTACCCGGGCGTATGCGGATCGCGCGTGGGATAGGTGGGGCGAGGCTGGGTTTGCGCGAGGGCAACGGGGGCGAAAGCGAGCGCGAGGAGCAGCCGAATGCGGGGCATGGGTTTCGATTGTAGTGGAGAGACTTTGCAATGTCAGAGCGTCAGCCGATACCCCACCGATCCTTGTAGCCGTATGCCGCAGCTTGTAGCCTGTACCCGGACGCGAAGCAGACGACGATGAGCGATTCATCCTTTGCGCACGTGGACCTAGGGCTCGATGCCGTCCTCAACGAACTGCGGCCTCTGGAGCCCATCTTCCATAACCGGCGATTCGGCCTCGCCGCGGCCGACCGCGAGCGCAGGACCGCGCCGGACTTCTGGGAGGTCGGTGCCTCCGGACGCCGCTATAGCCGCGAATTCATCATGAAGTTATTTGCGGAGACGCCGCCGAGCGATGCACAGGAAGCCGGCTGGCGCTGCTGGGACTTTGGCCTGCGGCAGCTTGGGCCCGGTCCTGTCTATCTGCTCACCTACACGCTCGATCAGGCTGGCCGCCTCACGCGGCGCGCGACGGTCTGGCACCGGGCTCAACCCGGCTGGCAGATTCTGTACCACCAGGGGACCGTGGTTGCATCTCCGTCGGACGACCCGGCGCCGGCTTAACCTCGGAGCGCGGCGACGTTTGGAATGAAGGCAGGTCTTCCATCTCATCGAGGGCGTTGAAGAAGCGAACGAGGGCAGACGACGGCATAACGTCATTTGGGATGCGCCCGGGTACGACCGGGGTTTTCCGGTCTGCCCTGAAAACAAAGAGTTACTGAAGTCCCCTCGGCCGCCTCTCAGCCTGGCCGGAGGCGACCTGAAGGAAGAACGCGGCGACGCGACGTTCAGGTCGCCGCGGCGAAACTTACACCAGTTCCCGAACCCGCTCGTGCGCCGTGGTCAGCGCAATCTTCATCCGGTTCGGCTCGCCCCGCATCAGCGCTTCGGCAAACTTCACGGCCTGGCCGGCTTTCACCTTGGGCGGCATCGGAGCGGTGAACTGATCGACCACCGCTTCAATCAGCGCGGGACCCGGGTTGGCCAGAACGCTGTCGAGCTGCGCTCCGCACGCAGAGGGCTCCGTGATGGTGACCGCGGTCAGGCCGGCACCCCGCGCAATCGCAGCAAAATCGGCCGGATACAGATCGCAGGCGTACTCCGGATTGCCGAGGAAGATCATCTGCTCCCACTTGATCTGGCCGAGGGTGTTGTTCTTGATCACAATGATCTTGATGTTGAGCTTGTAAGCCGCCGCAGTGATCAGCTCGCCCATAAGCATGCTGAGGCCGCCGTCGCCAATGATGCAGTAGACAGGACGATCGGGCCAGGCAATCGCCGCGCCGATGGCGTAGGGCAGGCCGCAGGCCATCGTGGCCAGATTGCCGGAGCAGCTGTGCATCTGGCCGCGCCGCGCAGGCACATAACGCGCCCACCAGGTCGTGATGGTTCCCGAGTCAGACGTGATAATCGCGTTTGTGGGGATTCGCTTGCCCAGCTCCCATCCCACCACCTGCGGCTTCATCGGCTTCTCGTGGAAGGTGCCGCGCTCCTCCATCAGCTCTTCCCACTTCTTCTTCGCCTTCTGCGCTTTCTTCAGGAACCCCAGGTCGTGCTTCTTCAACAGCGGAATCAGAACCTCCAGGCACGTCTTCGAGCTGCCGATCAGAGCCACGTCGGCGGGATATCGAAGGCTGATGCGTTGCGGGTCGATGTCGATCTGCACGCACTTCACCGAACCCGGTTCCGGCAGAAATTCCACATAGGGAAACGATGACCCGACGATCAGCAGCGTGTCGCAGTCCTCCAGCGCATCCTGCGAAGGCTCGGTACCGAGCAGGCCGATTCCGCCCGTGGTGTACGGGCTATCATCTGGAACAGCGGCTTTCCCCAGCAGCGCCTTGATGATCGGCGCTCCCAGAATCTCGGCGATGCGCTCCAGTTCCTCGGTGGCGTGGAGTGCGCCCTGGCCCGCGAGGATCGCGATTCGCTTGCCGCGATTCAGAATATCCGCGGCGTGTTCGAGATCCACGCGCGAGGGCAGATGATCGGCGAACGCCGGCGTTGCCGTCGTGTGATGCGGCGGATTGCGCTCCGAGCGGCCCTTCTTCGTGGCCTGCACCTGCACGTCGACCGGAATCGTGATGTGCGCCACCCCGCGCTGCTCCAGAGCGGTGCGCACCGCCAGATCCGCCACGGCTTCCATGTGCGCGCCGCTCATGATGCGCTCGTTGTAAACGGTCACGTCCATAAAGAGCTTGTCGAGCGCGACGTCCTGCTGCGTGAAGGTCCCGATCAGATCGGAGTGCTGCATCCCCGTAATCGCGAGCACCGGATGGCCGTCCATCTTCGCGTCGTAAAGGCCGTTGAGCAGATGGATGCCGCCCGGTCCGGAGGTCGCAATGCACACCCCCAGCCGCCCTGTGAATTTCGCATAGGCACAGGCGGCAAAGGCGGCGGATTCTTCGTGGCGCATGTGGATGAAGCGGATGCGATCCTTGCGTTGGCGCAACGATTCGAAGACGCCGTTGATGCCGTCTCCAGGAATGCCAAAAATGGTGTCAACTCCCCAGGCGATGAGCCGCTCGACCAGCACGTCGGAAGCATTCATGGTTTGTGTCCTCGTTCCATTGGAAGCGTGCAGGGGACGCAGCGGTTGGACGAAGGCGATAGTCGCCGGACCGGGGAAGTCTGAAGCCGGAGGCGCATTAGAAGCAGGACGCCGATGGCCGGTGGCCTGCAGCCGGCGACCAAAGTGCTATGTTGACGTTCCGCGCCACGGCCTAGACTGACCCCACTTGCTCGTTGCACTGGAACCCGCGGAGGTCCGGCAAACCAGGGCTGGCACGCCGCTGCAGACGGCGGGAGCCGTCGCGCTGCTGCTCGTGTGTCTGGGCCTGTTGAGCACGGTCCTCTATCAGAACGCCGCCAATCGCGACTTCATCAGCTACTGGAGTTCCGCCCGGCTCCTGCTCGCACACCAGAACCCCTACGCCGGGCCGGCCGTCCTCCAGATGGAGAACGCAGCCGGCAGCGGGTACGACGAGCCCCTCCTGATGCGGAATCCGCCGTGGGCGCTGTTCGTCGTGGCGCCGCTCGGGCTCTTCGGCGTCCGCGTCGCAGC
>JBKICP010000256.1:0-3417 GCA_046567085.1 Acidobacteriota bacterium | reverse complement strand
GCTCCTCTTTACGCTCACCACGGTCTTTCTCGGAATGCAGGTCTTTCAGCTGTTCTTCCTGCTTACCGGTTGGATCCAGGCCCTGCGGCCGGTGCGCATTGCCGCACCATATGCCGGCCCGGCTGCAACCGGACCGCAATACCGGTTCCGCCGTGTTCTTTGTTAGTGAGTGCAAAGTTTAGGTCGTCCACCGGATCTGCTGAGCCGGCTGCACCTTTTTCCGCATGCTCCATATCGCTGAACTCGCGTTCAAGCTGCTTTTCGTTGCCACCACCCTGCCCCTGCTCGCGGAGCTTGCGCTCGCCTGCGCCGGAAACTTCCTGCCGCGTCGCCGCCCCTCGCCCACCGCGTTCCCGGGACGCATCGCCGTGCTCGTTCCCGCTCACAACGAAGAACTCCTGATCGCGCGCACCGTCGAAAGCCTGCTCCGTTCTGTCGCTGCCGATTCCGCTAACGACTCCGAAATCGTCGTTATCGCCCATAACTGTTCTGACCGCACTGCGCGCCGCGCCCGCGCCGCCGGAGCCAGGGTCCTCGAACTGCATGGCGAACCGGGCAAAGGCCGGGCCCTCCGCTTCAGCATCACCCGCGTGCTGATCGAGGGAGCTTCAGCCGTCGCCGTCATCGACGCCGACACCGTGGTCTCCCCAAATTTCCTCTCCGTCATGCATCGCGCCCTCGCCCGCGCCGGAGCCGCCCAGTGCCGCTACGAGCTGGACGTTGCCCCCGGCGGCTCCGCCTCGCCTGCTGCCGAACTCGGTGCTCTCGCCTTTCGCGGCATGAATTTCATCCGTCCTCGCGGACGCTCGCGCCTCGGCCTCTCCAGCGGTATCTTCGGCAACGGCTTTGCCCTGCGTTCCGAAACCCTCGCCGCCGTTCCCTGGGAGGCCTTCGGCATCGCCGAGGATCTCGAATACCATACCCGTCTCGAGTTGGCGGGCATCCGCACCGTCTTCGTCGAGGAAGCCACTGTCTTCGGAGCGCCCGCCGCCGGCCGCGACGCCGAACGCTCGCAGCGTCTCCGCTGGGAAGGCGGCCGCCTCGCCGTCGCCCGCCAGTACGCTCCCCGCGTCCTCGCCAGCCTCCTGCGCGGCCGTCTCCGCGCCCTCCATACACTCGCTGACCTCTTCAGCCTGCCCCTCGGTTTAGCCGCGTTGTTGCTCCTCCCGGGTTGCGCACTCGGCTTCGCGCCCCACATGCACGTTCTGCTCCTCTACTCTCTTGCGGGAATCGCTCTGATTATTCTGTATGTCCTGCTCGCCGTCGGCACTGCCCCTCAGCCCCGCCGCGCCCTCGCCGCCCTGGTCGCCGCCCCGGCGTTCCTGCTTCGCAAGACTGGCATGGTGCGCGCCATTCTTCGCGCTTCCCGCCGCGGCACAGCCTGGACCCGCACTGGCCGTGGGCCTCAGAAGGTGCGCGGATGACAACTCCCGCAAACACGCCCGGCGCCAACCCTGATCCGGGCCCCCTCGGTCCCAGCGGACGCGAAGTCGGTGGCACCGTCCGCCGCAATGTCTCCGTTACCGTAGCCGCTCGCATCGGCTACATGATCACCCGCATCATCATTCCGCCCTTCGTGCTCGCCCGCATCGGCCTCGAAGTCTACGGCATCTGGACCACGCTCTTCATTCTCGTCAGCTATATGGGCGTCTCCACCATGGGCATCTCCGGCGTCTATATCAAATACATCGCCGAATTCAACGCCCGCCGCGAGTACGACCGCATCAATTCCCTGCTCTCCACCGGCCTCGCCATCACCCTCCCGCTCTGTTCGCTGCTCTTCGCCGCTTTTTGGCTCGGCTGGCCGTATTTCTCTCCGTTCCTTCACCTGCCGCCCGCACATCAGGCCGATGCCCGCGAAGCCATGCTCATTGTGGTCGGCATCTTCCTGCTCAGCATCTCCCTGAACGCCTTCGGCGACACCCTTACCGGCCTCCAGGAAATCGCCATCACCCAGCGCTTCTGGACCATCAGCTTTCTCGTCGAATTCGCCGCCATCTTCGTCCTCGTTGGCATGGGACGCGGCATACGCGGACTCGCGGAAGCCTTCCTCCTGCGCACCATTGTCAACGACGGCCTCGCGATCTCCTGGATCTGGCGTCGTGTCCCCTGGCTTCGCATATCGCCTCGCCTCTGCACTCGTGAATCCGTTGGCTACATCGTTCATTTCGGCGGTATCGTCCAGCTCCAGAGCATTCTGTCGAACCTCCTCTCTTCCATCGAAAAAGTCGTCGCGCTCTTTACCATCGGCCTTGCCGCGACCGGCCTCTTCGACATCGCCAAGAAATGGCCCATGTCCCTGCAAACGCTGCCCATGGCCTTCTTCGGCGCATACATGCCCGCCGCCTCCCATCTCGACGCCCACGCTACCGAGCACGACCGCCAGTCTTCCCTCCGCGACTTCTACCTGCGCGGCTCGCGCTATGCCAATTTCTGCACCGCGTGGTTCTGCGCGCTCATGTTCGCCATTCCCGGCGCCATCCTTCGCGTATGGCTTGGCCCCAAAGAGCCGGATCCCGCCCTCCTCGCTACCCTCTTCGTCCTCTACCTGGTCTGGACCCAGTGGCACATGCTCACCGGCCCCGGCAACTCCATCCTTCGCGGCATGGGTCGCGTTGCCGACGAGTTCTTCTACTCCATTCCCAACGCCATCCTGCTGCTGCTCTTCATCCCGGCTTCGCGCCTTCTGCTCGGCCGCTGGGCGCCGATCGGCATCGGCGTTGCCGCGGCCTGTGCCACGATCGGGGCCTCCTGTATCCTGCTCGCCCGCGTGCAGCACGTCCTCGGTTTTAGCCTTGTCCGCTTCCTGCGGGAGGTCATCCTCCCCTCTCTGGTCTTCTACGTCGTGGCTTTCGCGCTCAAAATTCCCATCGACACTGCCATCGCGCATGTGGGACGCTGGTCCGGAATGTTCGTCCTGCTCGTCTCCGGCCTGTTCTATACCGCCCTGTCCCTGCTGGTGCTCGACCGCCTCGTCCTCGACGCCGACGAGCGCCGCATGGCCCGCAATCTGATCCTGCGTCTCCGCGCCGCTATTCGCCGCGGTTCTGGTGCAACGGCTTCTGATGCCGAGGTTCCCGCATGAAGCCTCTCTCCTGCGCCTTCCTCCTGTTTGCGCTGCTCGTCTCTGCTGCGCCCGGACTTTGCTCTCCGCGCCGTCGCCATCACCATCCCGCCCAGGCCAGTGCCGCCGCGACGCAGCCGGCTACGCCGACCCTCAAGGTCGATCCGCTCGAACTGCTGCGGCAGTTTGAGGCGCCAGCGAACGAGCAATATCGCCTCGGGCCAGGCGACGTCGTCACCATCAGTATCCCCGGCCATCCGGAGATACCCGCTCAACAGACCATCGGACCCGATGGCCGCATTACTCTGCCTCTCGCCGGCGACATAGAACTGAACAACAAGACCCGCCCCCAG
>JBKICP010000255.1:0-2991 GCA_046567085.1 Acidobacteriota bacterium | reverse complement strand
GGCAGGAGGATAGAAATGGATGCCTACAGCGCGCCTTCTCACGATTCGCTCGCCGCAAGTGAGGCACCGGAGACGGAGCCTTTGGGGCCTCCGGACGCCAACCGCCACCGCCTTCCGGACGAGCGCCCGGCGATCACACATCACTTCGCGGTTGGAGGACATGAAGGTTATCTGACGGTCGGTCTTTACCCCAACGGTCTGCCTGGCGAGATCTTCATCCGGATGGCCAAGGAGGGATCGACCATTGCCGGTCTGATGGAGTGCTTCGGAACCGTCGTGTCGGTCAGTCTCCAGCATGGCGTGCCTTTGCGGGTGCTTTGCGACAAGCTGTCGCACACCCGCTTTGAGCCATCAGGCTGGACCGGGAGCGCGGAACTGGGCTACGCGAAGTCGATCATGGATTACCTGTTCCGGTGGCTCGAACTCCGCTTTCTCTCCGGAACGCAACTCGCTCTGTTTTCGGCATCCGGCAATTACGGCAGCGTCGGGGCTGATCCGAGCAAAGTCGTGCCGATTTCGTCACAAGGATTTGAAGCTGGCGACGCGCCAGCCTGCCGTTCCTGCGGCGCCCTGATGAGTCCAAATGGGAGCTGCTATGTGTGCAGGAACTGCGGCGGGACGAGTGGCTGCTCCTGACGCATGTCGGAGCGCTTGATCATTGAATCTGGCGCCTGTATCTCGTTCCGCCACAAATTGAGCCCGTGGCACCGTGTACTTACTTCTTGGCAGCCTTCTTTTGATCGGCCCACCGTTTCCTCTGCGCGGCGGCGATCCGCTCTCTGGCCTCGGCGCTGAGGTGGCGGCGTTTGCGTGGCTTCGCCTGATTCGCACCGAACGCGAAAGAAGTCGCCGCGTTCGTGACACTACCCTTGGTGCCTGCCAGCAGACTGCGCACCTGCTGCAATCTGCTGATCTCGTCGTCGAGTGCCGCAACTATTTCGTTGATTCCCATCCCAGTCCTTTCAAAGTCAGTGGTTCCTGTCCATTGAATCAGATTTCAGGCATAAATCCCACGTCGACCCATTCTCGACAACCAAGGAGAAGCTACTCATGAGTGGTCTCAAAGTTGAAGCCCTGCAGCGCGAATTCTTCTACAACGGAACGCGTATTCCCGATCCGGCTCCCAATCTTTCCGTCGAACAAGTGCGCGAGCTGCTGACGCCGACGTGGCCGGAAATTGCCACGGCGACGCTTACCGGGCCTGAAGACACCGGCAGTGCGCTCCGCTACACGTTCAACCGTGCCATCGGTTCGAAGGGTTAGCCGTGCGCCGGCGCCGAATGAACCCGGAGGATCTAATCGCTGAGTTCAAAGCCAGGGCTGCTGCTCCGCCGAATCGGCAGAATCAGCTTCTGGTGAGGCACCTCCGATGCAAAGAATCTCTCGAACTCTCGGACGCCGTGACCAGCGCGCTCGGTCGCTATCACGCCGACAACGCGAGGGCGTTGCCGGCGCCCACGGAAATCCTGCCGCCGCTGCAGTAGAAACGCTGGCTCCGGCCTTCGCTGTGGCACTACCATCCCTCGATGGTCAGCCCGTCAACTACAGCCATGAGGTCAATGGCGAGATGCTCTTCGAGTTGTGCGCGGTTCTCGTACGCATGGAGTTGGGGACGCCAGAATTGTGGAGCGAGTGCGGCGAAGACCCGCTTACCTTCGCCCAGCGCTCCATTGCGAATCGGATCGGCCGAGAGACCCTTGACCTGCTCGAACGCAACGTCGAATACCACCTCGAAGTCACGGATGTGGTGGGTGCGGACAGCGCCGGGTTGAGCACGGGGCAGCTGGCGATCACCATCCATTGCAGCGGCTGCGGTTTTCTAAAGACAGGTCCCGCACTGCTGGCTCTCGAAGCGGAGGAGAAAGGTCTCGGTGCGGCCTTTTACTGGACGCTCCTTCGGTCGCTCTATCGGGTGCTGCGGATCTACGACCACAGCGACGCGCAAGCCTATGAGGAGAACCTGATCGAATATGCCCAGGAAGACGATCCAGCCAATCGAGATCAGTATGAGTTTCCCGAGGTCGAGAAGGCTTTGCCCGAGTGCATCCGCAGGAGTCTGAAACACGAATCGGAACACTGGCATTTGGACTACCGGCGGTTGCTCCAGCGCCACCGCAATGGACCCTACCGGAACTGGATTCGGCACGTCGAGGCGATTATCAAGCTCGCAAGGGTCAAAGCGAGATCGTTTGAACCCTCGGATTACGACGGGTACTACGACGGACCGCCGCTGCCGGCGCTGTTGATCGTCTTCGAGGAGCATGATGCCGTCGCGGCCTGCTTCGACGAAGAGAGTCAGCATATGCTGGAAGGCTCGGCGGAACCGGCCTTCTGTGCGGTCTTCACGCTCGACAGTGCGCAGCAACGTTCTGCTGCGATGCGTGCCGCTGAGCGGTTTGTGGTCGTAAACCGGGAGGTATGCCAGCTGATCGAAGATATCCAGGTGTGGGAGAAGGACAGAAATGAAAGTCGAGATCGCGATCGGGGAGATGCATCGCTTCGAGCTGCGTGATGCGCTGCTCATCTATCGCGGAAACCGGCGCAGCTTTATCACCTGGCATACGGTAACGGCGCAGCAACAAGGTCCTCCATTACTTGGGCCGGCACAGCCTTTGACGAGCGCATTCATCGAAGACCTGGCCGAATCGCTGTCCGGCGGCACTGTTGTCGAAGTGTTTCCGGAATGTGTTCTCGCCAAGACGGACCGCATGATCGCCTGGTGGACGCCGCGGCGTGTGCGGCGCATGTTCTTTGAAAACGCCGAAGGTAAAGCGCAACAACTCGATGGAAAGACTTTTCCCCAGCCCGCACTGGTGTGGCGAGTTGCGCAGGGAGACCTGAAGATCCGGGCTCTTTGCAATAACAAGCGACCAAATGCCAAGACAACGCTTGCCGTCGCCCCCTTCTGGAACCTCTCAGACGACGGACGCGTGTGCCTGGGATCGATGCGCAGTCCTGAGAGTGTTTCCGTGGCATCGATCGAAGCCTGGG
>JBKICP010000254.1:0-15540 GCA_046567085.1 Acidobacteriota bacterium | reverse complement strand
CACCGGCCCACCCGCCGCCAGCGAATACGCTGTGGACCCGGTCGGCGTGGCCACGATCACCCCATCGGCGCGGAAGCTGGCTGCCAGCTGGTCGTCGACCTCGACCGCGAAATGCCCCATGCGCGCGATGGCGCCCTTGGCCACCACCACGTCGTTCAGCGCATCGTGCTGGCAGTAGAGTTTGCCGTCGCGCCACAGCTCGCTGTGCAGCATCGCCCGGGACTCGATGCAGCAGGCGCCGTTGCTCCACGCCTCCAGATGCGTGTAGAGATCCCCCAGGCGCACCTCGGTCAGGAAGCCGAGCGCCCCCAGATTGACGCTGAGAATGGGAACCTTGCTGCGCGCAAACACCCGCGCCGCTGCCAGCAGCGTCCCGTCGCCTCCCAGAACGATCACCAGCTCCGGGCCCAGCGCCGGCAAGTCCGGACGCCCGTGCACCGGCCCGTCGGTGACGTAGTTCGCGCTCACCGGATCCAGCAGCGGCTCGTGCCCGTGCGCCTTCAGCCACAGCACCAGCTCCGGCAGCAGATGCCGCAGCTCTTCCTTCTGCGGCTTCGAGATAATCGCAACCCGCGGCATGAAATCCAGTGTAGACGGAAACAGAAAACAGGGCGCAGATCCGAAGACTCGCGCCCTGCCCTGTTTCCCTACTCCCTATTCCCTGCTTCTTACGTTCTCGACGAAACGGCCTGGACGACAACGAACTGCGCCGGCACCGCGGTTCCGGCCGGGTTCAGCAGCTGCGGATTCAGCGTCGTTCCCGAATCCGTGGGAGGCGTCGTCGCCGACGTGTTGATCTCATGCACCAGATTGTCGCCGCTCGTGCTGACGAAGAACAGAGTCCCATCCGGACTGAACGCGCCCGCAATCGGAGCCTGCGCTCCCGACGAGAGCTGCACCGGCCCCAGAGTGCCGGGCCCTCCGGTGGCAAGCGGCTGGTAGTACGGCAGGATTCCCGTCCCGCCGCCCGAATTGCCCACGCTGTAGGTCACGAACGCCAGCGAAGAATCCGGCGACGACACCACCTGATCGATCTCCAGTTGCGGCAGAGCGGCAACACCAGCCGGAAGCGGCTGGGGCAGTGGATTCGTGGCGATGGTCAGCGGCGTGGTTCCCGCGTACGCCGGACAGGCATTCACCGGAACCCCCGTCGGTGGATTCCCCGGCCCCAGAATGATGTCGGAGAAGTTCGCGGTATCCGCGCCCAGGATGTGCAGCCCGTCCGCCGTGGCATTCACCTTCGCCGTGCTCGCCGCCGTATCGCCGGCCGGCGGGAAGTACGGCGGATTCGCCGTCGCGCTCGGGCAGTAGCTGTGCGACGTGGTGGTATTGCCGCTGATGAACGCCGCCACGCTCGGCACCGCGACCGCCAGCGAAGGCCCGCAGTACGGATCCCAGTTGGGGTTATAAGCCGGCGCCGCCACCGATCCCGCCGCGTCCGCCTGGCAGGTGTACGCCGGCTGATTCGTTAGCGTATAGGTCGACCAGCCCGACGCGCTGCTGTTCACCCACAGCGTGTCCAGGCCCGTCGCCGGATCCTTGCCGACGATGTAGACCGTGGTCCCATCCGGCGTGTAGTGGGCGCGATAAGCGTCGCCGCCGATGCTGGTGTAGCTGTTCGCCGCAATGCTGTACAGGTAGATCACATGCCGCAGCTGGTCGTTCACCACCGCCGTCGAACCGGTGGGAGATGCCGCCAGCACCACCCCCGGCACCCCGGGCACTTCCTTGCTGAGCGAGTTGTTGACCGTGCTGTAGGTCATCAGCTCGTGATAGCAGCCGAAGTGCAGCGTGTCGCCGGCCGCATCCGTCACCATGGAGTTCGGGGTATACGGCAAACGAACCGGAGACGCCGCGCCGCCGGTGGCCAGGTTGATCTCGGAGAAGAACGGCGACTGCGACGAGGCAAAGAAGATCTTCGTGGTGCTGCGCCCCGGCGCACTGACGTTGATCCGGTTCCCCGCGACCGGCATCCCGTTGCCCAGGCTGCCGATCAGGTTCACCGGCGCCGGATTGCAGCCCGGCGGCTGGCAAATCGCCGTCACCGTCGCATGGCTCGGAAACACGTCCGTCACCAGCCCGGTGCTGCTCACGGTCAGGTCCTGCGGTTCAGTGGAGGCATAGGTCAGCGGCAGCCCGTTGATCGTAGCCGGCGGCGTGTTGCTGTCCTTCACCGTCGCAACGATCGTTTGCGGCGCGCTGGTGGTCACGGTCGCCGAGGTCTGCCCGTTGATCGCCAGATTGATGCTGGCCGGCGCGCACGTGGAGAAGAATCCCGCCGCCGAGGTCACCTGCGAGTTCGATGCGTTGATGACCGTCGATCCCGGAAGATTCGCCGTCGCCACGCCGTTGGGGCTCGGCGGCGTGCCCGTTCCGCCCCCCGTCACCGGATTCGAGGTCGCCGGATTCGAGGTGTTGTTGATCGTCACCACGCTGGTCGTCACCGGGTTGTAGGTGATCGTCCCCACGTTCACGCTGGGGCTGGTGCAGGCTGTCGTGTTGGGGCTGCACAGCGTTACCCCGCCGGGTCCGGTCACCGTTGTCTCTGCCAGCAACGAAACCGGCAGCGACTGACCCTGCGAGATGCACGCCTTCTGCGTCGGAATCGTGATCGACGAGATCGGCGGATGGATATAGACGTTCACCGGATTGCTCGTCACCGCCGCACCCGTCGCCGTCACCTGCACCGTGCCGCAGGTCTGGCCCGTGCAGCTCTTGAAGGCCGAGAGCGAAGCTCCCGAGGGAGGGGTGCAGATGCTGAAATTGGGCACGCCGCCCGGGCTGTTGCGGTTCCACGTTCCCGCGCACACCTGCCCCGAAGGCGAGATGTCAGCCAGCAGCAGGTTGCTGCTGGTATAGGTATAGCTCGACACCGTGGCCGAGTCGCCGTTGCAGTTGAAGGCCTGCGGCGCGTTCAGCGTCCCCGTTTGTCCCCAGGCCAGCGAAAGCCCTGTGACCTCCGGCCCCAGCGTTACATACATCACCTGATCGGTCTTGATGCCGTACGCGTGACCGTTCTTGATGCAATAGTTATTGGGATTGTGGCCGCAGCCCGCGACCGAGAGACCCACCGGTAGGGAACAGGCCAAAACAACGACAAACGCAAGCAACCGCCGCATGAAACCTCCCCGCCTGCGCAGTCCAGCCGCGTCAGACGGTCCTTACACCAGAAAAATTCAGCGTGCGTTTCAGAATAACAAACGAAAAGCAGCCCGCACAGCGCGGTAAGCCCCTCAAAATGGCTGCGATTGGGTATAAACGGGAGACGCGAACCAGCCCCCATTCGTGAGCAAAGGGTTTAGCTCCCGTCATTTCCGTCCTGGAGCCGGTAGCCCGTGGCCCGGAGCCAGGAGTCCGCTAACCGCTATCCGCTAACCGCTATCCGCTAACCGCTATCCGCTATCCGCTAACCGCTATCCGCCTACCCCCTACTCCCTACCCCCTGCCGTTCCCCGCCCTTCAGGCATATATTCCTCAAACCATCCCAGCGCCCGCTCCAGCACATCCTCCCGATGCTCCGGATTCACAAACCCGTGTCCTTCATTGGGATACACCACCAGCTCCGTCGTCTTGCCCAGATCGTGCAGCGCATGCCAGAACTCGAACGACTGCGGCGCCGGGCACTCCCCGTCGAATTCCCCCACCACCTCCAGCGTTGGCGTCGTCACGTTTTTGACGGAATTGATCGCCGACATCTTCGCGTAGACCCCCGGATCGTCGTACACCGACGCGCCCATGAACGGGATCATCCACTGATCGATCTGGTTCTCGCCGTAGTAGCTCTTCCAGTCTGAGATGCCGGCGCCGGCCACCGCCGCGCGGAAACGATGCGTCTGCGTCACCGCGAACATGGTCATGAAACCGCCGTAGCTCCAGCCGGTCAGCCCCACCCGGTGATCGTCAATCGGATATTTCTTCTCCACCGTGTCCACCCCGGCCAGAATGTCCCGCAGATCGCCGTAGCCGAAGTCCTTGCGATTGGCCTGCGTGAACTTCTCGCCCTCCCCATAGCTCCCCCGCGGATTCGGCATCAGCACAAAATAGTCGAGCGCCGAGAAGGGAACCGGCCCGTAGCCCACTCCAGGCCAGCGCGGCATCACCGCCGCCGACGGTCCGCCGTGCACCTCCACAATCAGCGGATACTTCTTCGCCGGATCGTAGTGCGCCGGCTCGAGCAGCCAGCCCTGCACGTGGTAGCCCTCGTTGTCCCACTCGACGGATTCGGACTTGCCCCACACCGGCTTCACCCCGTCGTTGATGTGGGTGATCTGCTTCAGGTTCATCAGATCGCCCGCCCACACCTCCGGCGGATGCTCAAACGACGACTCGACCAGCGCAATCTCATTCGTGTGCGAAACCGACACGCTCATCATCAGCCCGCCGCCGCTCACGCCATCCGGCAGCGTCAGGTCGTACTCCGGCGACTCCTGCTCGCTGGCCACGTCATAGGCAAACAGGTGCGAGGCGCCGTTCCTGATCTCCGAGATCCCCACCGTGTTGTCGTCGATCCACGTGAACCACGAAGGCGACGCCGCCCGATTCGGCGTTACGTCCTTCGGTTCGCCGCCCGACGCCGGCATCAGATACAGATCGCCGCCCGTCGATCCCTGATCGGACATCAGCCCGCCGATGAACGCGATCTGCTGCCCATCCGGCGACCACCGCGGCACCGCAATCTGCAATCCGTGCAGCGATCCGGAAACCGTCTGCGGATCGAGAATTGCCGTCGGCGTGCCAAAGCTCTCCGTTTTTTGGGCGCTGGACATCTGTGCGTGCAGCGTCTCGACCGTCTCCGTGTACAGCTTCGCCACCCACCAGTTGTTCTCTCCCGGTGGCGGCGCGGCGATAAACGCCAGTTTCTTCGCATCCGGCGACCAGTCAAATTCGAAGACGTGCAGATGCGCCGGCGTGATCTGCGTCAGTTCTCCGCTGGCTGCATCCACCGCCGCCACCCGCTGCACCTCGAAGCCCTGCACCCCGATCACACCCGTCTGCGGCTTTTCTGCCGCCAGCGCTCCCGAAGGACGCGTCGCGCCTTCCACATAGAGGAAGCTCAGACGCTTGCCGTCCGGCGACCACTGCATCGCCTTCGCGAAGCCCTCCACCACCGCGAGTTGATGCGGAGCGCCGCCGGCGACACCATCGACGAAGACGGCCATCTTGTGATCGCTCGTGCACGTCGAAAAGAACGCCAGCCGCTTTGAGTCCGGCGAAAAAACCGCATTGCTCTCCTGCCCGCGATCGCCGTTGCTGCACGCCGTCACCCGCTTCGCCGCCTCGGGATGCGCCATCGGCGCCAGCTCAATGTCCGATCCCTCGCGTCCTCCCACCTCCCACACCAGGTACTGGCCGTCCGGAGAAATCTCGGTTCCGCGGATCGACTTGGCCTCACCCAGCGCGCTGATGATCTGCGGAATGCGCGGGTCGTGAGGAGCCGCCGCCGGCTCCTGCGCACTCGCCGGCGGATTGAAAGCAATCGTGGCGCAGAGCGCGAAACCGAAAGCAGCGAGAGGAAGCTTCATCATGCGCGTGTTATATCAGGTCCAAAGAGTCCCGCGCGAAGAGCGCAGTCCCCCGCGCTGCTCTTCAATCTCTATTCCCTACTCCCTATTCCCTGCCTCCTGTCCCCTGTACCCTGTCCCTATGGCCTCCATCCGGCCCGCTCTCTTCCACGGCGACAACCACGACGCCGACCTCTGCCGGACGCTGATGCGCGAATACGCCCACTTCCTCAACGACTCGGTCGGCGGCCAGCACATCTGCGTCGAAAGCCTCGAAGAAGAACTCGCCGCCCTCCCCGGCCTCTACGCCGAACCCACCGGCACTATCCTGCTCGCCTTCGACAATGAAACCCCCGCAGGCTGCGTCGCCCTCAAGCCTCTGCACCTCGCGCATCCCGCCGATCCCGGCGAGCACGCCTGCGAGATGAAGCGCCTCTGGGTCCGTCCCGGCCAGCAGGGAAGCGGCCTCGGCCGCCAACTCGCCGGGGCCATCGTCGACGCCGCGCGCCAGCGGGGCTACACTGCGATGTACCTCGACACCATGCCTCAGTCCATGCCCGCCGCCTATCGCCTCTACGTCTCCATGGGCTTCACCCCCGTCGACCGCTACACGCAGAACCCCGTCCTCCGCCACACCGACTCCCTCGAGATCGCCTTCCTCCGCAAAGGACTCTGATGGTCGCTCAACTGCCCATCCTCAATCAGCCTCAGGCTGCCGGCGAGCCCCGCCACGCGCACGAAAGCTTCGCCCAGGCGCGCGAGCTCGAATCCCGCCTCCGCGCCACCGTCCAGGGCGAGGTCCGCTTCGACTCCGCCTCGCGCGCCCTCTACGCCGTCGATGCCTCCAACTACCGCGCCACGCCCATCGGCGTCGTCCTGCCTCGCGATGCTGCCGACGTCGAAGCCACCGTTGCCGCCTGCCGCTCCCTCGGCGCCGCCATCCTCTCCCGCGGTGCTGGCACCAGCCTCTCCGGCCAGTGCTGCAACGTCGCCGTCGTGATGGATTTTTCCAAATACATGCGGCGCATCCACTCCCTCGATCCCGCCGCAAAACTCGCGGTGGTCGAGCCCGGCATCGTCCTCGACCGCGTCCGCGAAGCCGCCGAAGTCCACCACCTCACCTTCGCTCCCGACCCCGCCACGCACTCCCGCTGCACCATCGGCGGCATGATCGGCAACAACTCCTGCGGCACGCACAGCGTGATGGGTGGACTCACCGCCAACAACATCCACGCCCTCGACATCGTCCTCTACGACGGCACCCGCATGACCGTCGGCGCCACCAGCGAAGAAGAAATCTCCGCCATCATCGCCCGCGGCGGCCGCCCCGCTCAGATCTACGCCGGCCTGCGTCGCATCCGCGACCGCTACCTCAACGAGATCCGCCGCGGCTTCCCCACCCTTCCACGCCGCGTCTCCGGCTACAACCTCGACGAGCTCCTCCCCGAGCGCGGCTTCCAGGTCGCCCGCGCCATCGTCGGCAGCGAAGGCTCCCTTGCCACCATCGTCACCGCCACCCTCGACCTGATGCACTCGCCTCCCTGCCGCCGCCTCGTCGTGCTCGGCTTCCCCGATCCCTTCCTCGCCGCCGACGCCGTGCCCGACATCATTCGCCACGGCCCCATCGGCCTCGAAGGCATCGACTCGATGCTTCTCGACTTCATGAACCGCAAGCACCTCGCCGCCGAAGAGCGGAAGCTGCTTCCCCCGGGCGGCGCCTTCCTCCTTGCTGAATTCGGCGCCGAGACCGACGCCGAAGCCGAGGCCAAAGCCCACGACCTGCTCGCCGCCGCGGCGCGATTCCCCGGCTCGCCCACCGGTCGCGTCTGCACCACGGAAGAAGCTCCCCGCATCTGGTTCGTTCGCGAAAACGCCCTCGGCGCGACCGTCTTCGTCCCCGGCGAACCGCACGGATGGGAAGGCTGGGAAGACGCCGCCGTCGCCCCCGAGCAGCTCGGCTCCTACCTGCGCCAGCTCTGGGACCTGATGAAGGGCTACGGCTACCGCAGCCCCATGTACGGCCACTTCGGCCAGGGATGCGTCCACACCCGCATCAACTTCGATCTCGAGTCCACCGAAGGCGTCCGCAAATTCCGCGACTTTCTCGACAAGGCCGCCGACCTCGTCGTCGCGCACGGCGGCTCGCTCTCCGGCGAACACGGCGATGGCCGCGCCCGCGCTGCGCTCCTGCCAAAAATGTTCGGCCCCGAGCTGATGCAGGCCTTCCGCGAGTTCAAAGCCCTCTGGGATCCCGACAACCGCATGAACCCCGGCATCCTCATGGAGCCTGCCGGCGACCCGACCCCCGTCTATCAGCCCGATGAAGCCTTCCGTCTCGGCGTCGGCTACGTCTCCAAAAAGCCCGACACCTTCTTCCAGTTCCCCGACGACGGCGGCTCCTTCCACGATGCCACCCTGCGCTGCGTCGGCGTCGGCGCCTGCCGCAAAGACCACGCCGGCACCATGTGTCCCAGCTACATGGCCACCCGCGAGGAGCAGCACTCCACCCGCGGCCGCGCCCATCTTCTCTGGGAACTCCTCGAAGGCAAAGTGCTCGGCACCGCGAACGGCCCCATCGACTGGCACAATGAATCCGTCCGCGAAGCCCTCGACCTCTGCCTCTCCTGCAAAGCCTGCAAGACCGAATGCCCCGTCAACGTCGACGTCGCCACCTACAAAGCCGAATTCCTCGCCCACTATTACGGCGACCGCCTCCGCAAGCCGCAGCACTACGCCTTCGGCTTTATGGACCGCCTGGCGCACGCCGCCTCCCTGATCCCCGGCCTCACCCCGCGCCTCGCCAACATTCCCCTCGCCACGCCAGGAATCTCGCACGCCCTCAAGTTCATCCTCGGAGTCGCCCAGCAGCGCACCCTGCCTCGCTTCGCCCCCCGCAGCTTCCAGTCAGACTGGCGTAAGTCTTCTCGTGAGCGGGCCGAAGGCCGTCCCGCTGCACGCGCAGTGCTCTGGCCCGATACCTGGAACAACTACTACCACCCGCAATCCCTCACCGCCGCCGCCCAGGTCCTCGCCTCTGCCGGATTCACCCCCGAAGTCCCGCGCCAACACGTCTGCTGCGGCCGCCCCCTCTACGACTTCGGCTTCCTCAAAGAAGCCCGCGCCTACCTCGAAACCATCCTCCGCGACTTCGCCCCCCAGATCGACGCCGGACTCCCCTTCATCTTCCTCGAGCCCAGCTGTGCCACGGTCTTCCGCGACGAGCTGATCAACTTCTTCCCAACCGACCCCCGCGCCCAGCGCCTCCGCGACCAGACCCTCCTCCTCAGTCAGTTCCTCGTCCGCCACGCGCCCGCATGGCAGCCGCCCAACTTGGCGGACAAGAAGATCGTTCTCCACGGACACTGCCACCACAAATCCGCCATGAAGATGACCGACGAAGTCGACCTCCTCCGCCGCACCGGCGCCAACGTCACTCTCCTCGACTCGGGCTGCTGCGGCATGGCTGGCCCCTTCGGCTTTGAGGACGACAAGTACGAAGTCTCCCAGGCTCTCGGCGAGCGCGTGCTCCTCCCCGCAGTGCGCGGAGCCGCCTCCGAAACCCTCCTCGTCGCCGACGGCTTCAGCTGCCGCGAACAAATTTCCCAGAACACAGAACGCCGCGCCGCCCACTTCGCCGAAGTGATCGCCCCGCAATCCTGATCCCTTTTCGTCCGGAAAAAAATGGCCGCCCCGTGTCCCTGCTATAGGGACATGGGGCCAGGCCCTAATACCGCGGCCACGGCTGAACGATGATCGACCGCGGCCCGCTGATCGTGTACGGTGACCCCGGCGCCTCGCGATAGCCCCACGGCGTCACCGTAAACACATGCAGATGATCGACCGTGCTGCCGAACACGCCCGTGATCGCATACAGATGGTTGTCGTTATCCCAGAACATCTGGCTGATCGGATCGCTCGTCAGCAGCCCGGTAAAGTGCGTCATCGGCGCCGCGCCGTTGAAGTGGAAGACCTCCAGCCCCTCCTGCCCGGCCACCGCCAGCAGCTTGCCCGAGGGCGCCATCTTCATGTCGTAGACGCCCTCGATCGCCGTCGTCGGCATATTCGCCGCCGTGCTCGTCGTGGTCAGCGAGCCGTTCGCATTCGCCGTATAGGTGGCCAGCTGCACCGGCCCCGACGTGCATCCTGGCGGATTCGCCGGATACTCCGCGAACGCCACGTGATTCGTCGGATCGGCCGCCCCTAGGTACGGAACATAGGCCCGTACTCCCGAAGGCGGCGCGGGCGAGTTCATCGTCGGCGCGAACTCCGTCAGCAGCCCATTTTGCGCGCGCTTGAACCCATTCATGCTGAAGTACATGCAGCTGTCGTTGTAGGCGGTGTAGGCGTACTGGTCGTTCCCGATAAAAGGAGCAGGGTTCACATTCCAGTTCCCCGTCTCCGTCAGTCCGAGATAGTTCAGCCCGCCTGTTGCCTGGTCCACCTGCCAGTCGGTTACACCGTTGTTCGAGCAATCCGCGTTGTACTCGTTCACATAGAGCGACTGACCCGTGTGATCGAACTCCATCTGGCTTGCGCCGCCGCAGCCCGGTTGCACCACCTGGTAATCGGTCGACACGGCATACGTCAGCGCCCCGTCGTTCCCAATCCGGTAAGCGTTGATGTTGCTCCCCGCAATGCCCATCAGATACGTGCCGTTCACGGCCATCGAACTCACATTCTCATTGAACGGAGAGCCCGGGACCGGCTTCAGCCTTCCCACATGATCCGCGGCAAAGGCCGAAATTTCCGTCATGTTCCCGCCGGCCGCATTCGCCACATACACATACGCCACGACATTTCTGGGAGAGTGCGCCGGCGCATCCTGCGCGCGCGCCGAGCTGTTAACGAGTCCGAACGTACCGAGGGCAGCGATGAGAGACAAAACGGCTGTACAGCTCCGTTGCAAGGAAAGCCTCCTGAAGGGGGAACGCAGTTACAGATCACGGACGGCAGATATGCCAGGACGAGCGTGGGTCGTGCTTGCCGCATACTTGGAGCGGTAAAAGGCAGGCCCGAGTTGTCCGGACGGTCGCCGACAATCGCCGATGCTGAACCTGCGGGAGTTCAGGTCAGCGGAAGTTCAAGCCCACGGAAGTTCCGACGATGTGCCCCGCAACCGCAACGCGAAGGTCTCTCCGTTCGAGAGCAACTTTCGTGCAGCGGAGTCCCCATCGCAGACCCTTCACCAAAACCGCCGCATCCCTCACCCCACGCACGCTGTGATCCTGACGTCGCGCAGCGCGCGGCGGAAGAATCCGCGGTTGCCGTTCCGACACTCTCCCCGGCCCGAAATGCCCGCAGGGGGCCAAACAACCCGCGCCGCCGCCCATAGGCTTCTAAGCCTTATCCTCTCAGTACATGCACGGGCTTGCAGATATTCTCCGACCATCCGACTGACATCCTTTCCAGGGAGCACTGCAGGGGCCAGGTCACCTTAAACGGCGGCAACAATTATCATCGTGACGTGATATCATTTGTGAGTGATAATTAGCTATGCCTTGGGCAGTGGAAGTCAGCGATGAGTTCGCGGAGTGGTACAGGGCCCTGGACGATGAGGAATGCGAAAGCGTGGACACATCCGTGGATATGCTTGTCGCTTATGGCCCGATGCTCGGGCGCCCGGATGTGGATACGTTGAAAGGCTCACGGTATCCCAACCTGAAAGAGCTGAGAGTACAGCACCAGGGCAGGCCGCTGCGAATCCTCTTCGCGTTTGATCCGCGACGTTGCGCGTACCTGATTCTCGGCGGAGACAAGACAGGCGACGACGATTGGTATCGAACGGCAATTCGACGAGCTGAAGCGATCTACGCGCAGCATCTGATTGAGATTGGAGAGTAATCATGGCACAGAAATGGAGCGACATTCGCAGAAAGCACGCACCGGAAGTAGAGGAGCGGATACGGCGCAAGGTGGCCGCCAAAGGCATGATGCTCAACCAACTGCGGGAGGCACGGCAGTTAACGCAGGTAAATCTTGCCGAGGTGCTGCATATCAACCAGGGTGCCGTCTCCATGATGGAGAAGCGAACAGATATGTATGTCTCGACGCTACGCAACTACATTGAAGCGATGGGCGGAGAATTGAAGATCACCGCGGAGTTTCCCGATGGCTCCATTCAGATTGAGCAGTTTGAGTCTGCTGCGGGTGCATAAAGAAAAGGGCCGCACTTACCCCAAACCTTCCATTACCTAAGTTCCGACGCCCCCCGCTTTCTTCTTGCAATGCTCCCGCCCGCCCTCCACACTCAGGACGAAGGCTGAACCAGGAGGATCCGCCCTGCGCGGATCCTTTGCCTTTCCGGCCTCCGGCTCCCGGTGCTCTGTACCCGGTGCCCTTCAGAATGGGTCTCAGGACCCCGTGCCGCTTCTCTGCACGGCCGATCTTTTCCAAATCGCGGGTGCCCCACCCCTTTTCGGTCCTCCCAGGCGCAGGGCTCGATGCGCGCGCGAGTGCCTCATGCGCGAGTACGTGTGCCTCACTCGACAGTGCGAGCGATCTGTCCTCGAATCCGTCCGAATGTCTGTTGTCGAATCTGTCAACATGTCTGAACCCTTGAAAACAAAGGGCTTCCAGACTGTCACAACAGAAAAACACACACACCTCGCACAAAAGCGAAGAGCCGGAAGACCTCAACCCGCTTCTCCCTTCCCGCTTCCTGCTGGGCTGACCAACAGCGCGAGCAATCCGACCTTGAAGCCGTCACAATGACGGCTGTCGAATCTGTCAACAAGCCTGCACAGCTGAAAACAAAAGGCTTGCAAACTGTCACAGGGGGAAACAAACGCACGGCGCACGAACCCGGACCAGCATCCGTGGACTCTCCTGGCTCCGGCTCCCGGCTCCCCGTGAGGTTGACATCCCGTCGCCCTCTCCCCTAAGGTGGAACCTGCGATGTTCGTTCGCGTCCATCACCGTCATCATCACCATCATCACGCGACGAGTGTGCCGGCGAACTTCCGCATCCCAGGTTAAGAAAAGCAGTCAACCAGGATTCAAGAAGAGCCCGCCGGCGCCCAGCGCTGACGGGTTTTTTAGTTTTTCCCAAAACGGGAAACCCCAAAAAGGATAAGAGATGACCGAACCCGCTATCGACTTCGCCAAAATGGACGGCCTCGCCCCCGGCATCGTGCAGGATGCCCGCTCCGGCCAGGTCCTCATGCTCGGTTTCCTCAACGAGGAAAGCTGGCGCAAAACAAAAGAAACCGGCTTTGTTACATTCTGGAGCCGCACCCGCAGCAAGCTCTGGATGAAAGGCGAAACCAGCGGCAACCGCCTCCGCATCGTCGACGTTTCCACCGACTGCGACCAGGATGCGATCCTCTTCCGCGTCGAAGTCGAAGGCGACGGCCTTGTCTGCCACGAGGGCACGGTCAGCTGCTTCACCCGCCCCCTCACCGCCGGCAACGGGGTGTCCGCATGAGCCCGAAACTCCGCCTCGGCATCCCCAAGGGCTCGCTCCAGGACGCCACCATCGCCCTCTTCCGCCGCGCCGGCTGGAACATCTACGCCGACGGCCGCTCCTACTTTCCCTCCATCGACGATGCCGACATCGAGTGCATGCTCATCCGCGCCCAGGAGATGGCCCGCTACGTCGACCACGGCGTCCTCGACGCCGGCCTCACTGGCATCGACTGGGTGGTTGAAAGCGGCCTCGACGTCGAGTCCATCACCAGCCTCGTCTACGCCAAGCAGAGCCGCCGCCGCGTCCGCTGGGTCCTCGCCGTCCCCGAAAGCTCGCCCTGGCAGCGCGCCGAAGACCTTTCCGGCAAGATCATCGCCACCGAGCTGGTCGAAGTGACGAAAAAGTACTTCGCCGCAAAAAATATCCCGGTGAAAGTCGAGTTCAGCTGGGGGGCGACGGAAGTGAAACCTCCCACCCTGGCCGATGCCATTGTCGAGGTGACGGAAACCGGCAGCTCGCTTCGCGCCAATCGCCTCCGTATCATCGATACGGTGATGGAAAGCGAGACGCGTCTCATCGCCAACCGGACCGCGACCGCCGATCCCTGGAAGAAGCAGAAGATCGACAACCTCGCTCTCATGCTCCGCGGCGCCATCGACGCCCAGGACCGCGTCGGCCTGATGCTCAACGTCGAGAAAGCCAACCTGGCCGCCGTTCTCGGCGTGCTGCCCGCGCTCAACTCGCCTACCGTCTCCGAGCTGAGCAACTCGCAATGGGTGGCCGTCAACACGATCCTCGAAGAGAGCACCGTCCGCGAAGTGATCCCCAAACTGAAAGCAGCCCAGGCGACCGGCATCGTGGAATACCCGCTGAACAAGGTGGTTCTGTGAAACTGGTCCGCACTACCGCTAAGGGACTCGAAGCGATTGCGGTGCTCACCGATCGCGGTGCGGCGCCGTACGAGCGGGTTCTGCCCCAGGCGCGCCGCATCGTCGATGCGGTTCGCCGGGGTGGCGATCCGGCGCTGCTGCGGCTCCGGTCGAAGCTCGATCGGATTCCGTCACAGTCACCGTTACGAATTCCGGCGATCGAACTGCAGATGGCTTGGGAAGCGACGCCCGCCCCCTTGCAGCAGGCGCTGAAGACCGCGGCCCGCAACATCCGCGCCTTCGCTGCGCGCCAGCGGCCGAAAGACTTTACCGTGAAGCCGGCGCCCGGCGTCATCACCGGACAGCGCGTCGTGCCCCTCGCTTCGGTGGGCTGTTATATCCCGAGCGGCCGTTATCCCCTCCCGTCCACGCTCCTCATGACCGCCATCCCCGCCCAGGTAGCCGGAGTGGAACGCATCGTCGCCGTCTCCCCGCATCCCGCCAGAGAGACGCTGGCAGCCGCGTATTTATTGGGGATTTCTGAGTTCTATCGCGTCGGCGGCGCTCATGTCATCGCCGCTCTTGCCTTCGGAACGGCCAGCATCCCCGCCGTCGACAAGATCGTCGGTCCCGGCAACGCCTGGGTGACCGCCGCCAAGAAGCTGGTCGCCTTCGACTGCTCCATCGACATGCTCGCCGGTCCGACAGAGGCAGTCATCGTCAGCGAAACCGGAGATCCAGATCTGATCGCCGCCGATCTCGTCGCCCAGGCCGAACACGATTCTGACACGTTAGCCATCTTCATCACGACCCGCCCCGACTTGGCCAAATCTGTCACCGCCGCCGTTACACAAAGGGCCCGTGGCAGCAAAATCGCGTCGTCTGCTGTTACAAATCGAGGGCTGGCCATTGTCGCGAAGACGCTGGAAGAAGGCCACGACCTCGCCAACCGCATCGCTCCGGAGCATCTGACGGTCGACACGCCGGCCGACCTCAGCTGGGTCCGCAACGCTGGTTCCGTCTTCATCGGACGCTGGTCGGCGCAGCCGCTGGGCGATTACGTCTCCGGACCCAACCACACGCTGCCTACCAGCGGCCTCGCCCGCACCCGCGGCGGCCTCAGCGTTCTCGACTTCGTCAGGCTCATCACTGTTCAGGAGTACTCCGAAGCTGGAGTTCGCCGGCTTGGTCCGGCTGCTCTCCGCCTGGCCGAAGCCGAGGGCCTCGCCGCCCACGCTCAGGCGATTCGCGCTCGACTCGACGAAGAGGGAGGCCCCGCGTGACCGATCCAAAGCTCCGGGGCCCGCAGCCCTCCGCGACCGTCCGCCGCATGAAGGAATACCACCCGCCGCTGGGTGACCGCAGCGGCCTTCGCCTCGACTTCAACGAGAACACCTTCGCCTGTTCGCCGCGCGTCCTCGACGCTCTGGGCCGCATCTCGCGGGGCGACCTCACCCGCTATCCTGAACGCGAGCCTGTTGAAGCCCGTGTCGCCGCCCATCTCGGACTGCAGCCCCAGCAGGTGCTCCTGACCAACGGCGTCGATGAGGCAATTCACGTCCTCTGCCAGACGTACCTCGACGCCGGCACGGAAATCCTCCTGCCCATTCCGACGTACACCATGTACGAGGTCTACGCTTCGGCCACACCGGCCCGTGTGGTAACGGTGCAGACCGAGGACGGCTTCCGCTTCCCGCTGCGCGCTCTCCTGAATGCCATTACACCTGCGACGCGCCTGATTGCGATCGCCAATCCCAACAGCCCC
>JBKICP010000253.1:0-11438 GCA_046567085.1 Acidobacteriota bacterium | reverse complement strand
GGCGGAAAACTTCATGCTCTCCGGCATCATGTCCAGGATGGCCACCGCCATCATGAACCCCGAGCCCAGCGCGATCGAATAGCGCAGATACCGCTGCGTCCAGTTGCGCTGCACAAGGACGACGCCGCCAACGATGTCGGCGACCGCAGCGAGTGTTCCAAGTGCGAGCGAAAGAATCATAGGTAAAGGGCACCGGGTACCGGGCTCAGAGCACCGCGGACTTCAGAGCTTCTGAAACAGGCCCCAGAGCATCTTGCCGACCTCCTCTGCCTGGGTTCGAACTTCCTTCATCAAACTCGCCCGGCCAAACCCCAGTTCGCCTGCGATTGCCAGTTGAGTCTGGAGTTCCAGCGTGGAACCACGTGCAATAGCGATAAAACTTCGGTAGTCGCGCCGGGTTCCCTCGACCGTAGCCCTCGGCAATATTGCTCGGGACGGACACGGCCGCGCGCCGGATCTGCGAAGTTAAACCGTAGAGTTCTTCAGGCGGAAAATCTCGCGTCAGCTTATAGACGACAACCGAGAGCGCGAACGACTCTTTCCACACCCGCAGGTCTTTGTACGATCCGCTCACGTTCCCTCCTTGCGCCTGCATCCGTCTTTCGGTGCCCGGTGCCCGGTAACCGGTGCCCTGCTTCACCCCGAGTGCCGAATGTGCAGCACATCGCCATCCTGCACCAGATAGTCCTTGCCTTCAAGGCGCAGCGTTCCCTGCGATCGCGCCACCGCCTCGGACCCCGCCGCGAGCAGCGTATCCCAGTGAATCGTCTCCGCTCGGATGAAGTGCTTTTCCAGATCCGTGTGGATCGCGCCCGCCGCCTCCTGGGCTCGCGAGTTCGCCGGAACCGTCCAGGCACGGCACTCATCTTCGCCCACCGTAAAGAAGCTGATCAGCCCAAGCAGTTCGTAGCTGCGGCGGATCAGCCGCACCAGGCCGCTCTCCTTCAGCCCGTACGAGCCCAGGAACTCGGTCGCCTCTTCATCGTCCATCTCCGCCAGCTCGGCTTCCACTTTGCCGCAGAACGCGGTCACACCCGCACTGGGTCGCGAAGCAATCTCCGTGAGTCCAGACTTCGCCGCCGCGGCTTCGAGATCGTCGCCCAGTGTCGTGCTCTCGCTCACGTTCACCGCATACAAAATGGGCTTCTGCGAAAGGAACATGAACCCGCGGATCAGTTTCTTCTCTTCCGCAGTCATCTCCAGTTCCCGCAGAGGCTGCTCCGCTTCGAGCGCGGCTTTGCAGCGGATCAGCAACGCATTTTCTTTCTCCAGGTCCGCCGTCTTCATCTTCTTCAGGTCTTTTTCCAGCCGCTCCAGACGCTTCTCCACCTGCGTCAGATCGCTCAGCATCAGGTCGAACTCCACGCTCTTCGCATCGCGCAGAGGATCGACAGGCCCGACGTGCGGAATCGCATCGTCCTCAAATGCGCGCAGCACGTGGATCAGCGCATCGACATTGCGCAGGCTGGTCAGGAAGGCCGTCTCCTTCAGAGCCTCCTGCCCAATGGCCGCCACATCGGCGTATTCCACGGTGGCGTGGACCAGTTTCTTCGGGTTGTAGAGCGCGGCGAGCCGGTCGAGCCGGTCGTCGGGCACCTTCGCGATCCCAAGGTGCGCCTCGCGCGGGTTGGAGTAGCCGTGACCCTCGACCTTCACGCGGGTCAAAATCTGGAACAGCGAAGTCTTGCCTACCTGCGGCAGGCCGATAATGCCGGTTTTCATGATCGATTCCGTTGAGAAACTTTGGCCCGAAGGCCAATTCTCGATCATAAATGGCCGCGCGCCATCGAGCGTTTCAATCCTGCAAGCGCCGCCGCGAACCCAGCGCAAGCCAGGCCAGCACGGCGATCAGCAACGCGATGGCAAACCAGCCGAACCAGTCGCCCCACAACTGAAAGAGCGTGCCGTCGTGCCCTGCCGGCACCGTCGCAAGCACCGTGGCGAAGGGCGCGGAGTTGCTTCGTCTCTCCGCCACAATGCGTCCCCGGTCGTCGGCCACCGTCATGAATCCTCCAGCCGCCGAACGCACCAGAGCGAACCCGTCTTCCACCGCGCGCATCACCGCGATGTGTCCGTGCCAGAAAGCATCCACCTGGAAATCCCACGCCGGGGCGAACAACAATCCCACATCGGCCCGCCCGTAACCGCGAGCCGGATCGGTGAAGTCCAGATCCTTGCAGATCGCTACGCCCCACGTCTGCCCGGCATCCTTACCCGGTGCGGCGAAGTAGGTGCGTATTGTCCCCGGTGTAAAGACGTTCTCAAAGGGTGGCAGCAGATGCTCCTTATCGTAGGTGCGGACCGGAACTCCGGCGGCGTAGATGCGCGCCTCGTTATGCCGGATCTGCCCCGAAACGTGATTCACGCCGATCACCAGCACCGCGCCCGTGCGGTTAGCGATCGGCTGAAAAATGTCGTCCGCCGCGGCGGTATCCGGATCGACGATCACCGCGCGATTCTCCGGCATCACCACCACCTGCGCACCGCGCGCGATCAGCCCCTGCGCCTGCTCCCCATATTGCTCAAAGAGCCGCTGCGCCGGCGCACCCGGATCAGCCACACCCGGATTCACATCGGACGACACCAGCCCGACACGCACTTCCGGACCAGGCTGATGCCCGCTCAATCGCACCGCTCCGAAAATCAGCACCGCGGCCAGAATGCCGACAGTGGCGCCCAGCACGCGCAACGCCTCTCCGCGCTCCGAAGCCCACAGCCAGAGAGCCAGCGCCAGCCCCGTGGGGAACAACATCAGCACGAAGCTCACCCCCCACGGCCCAGCCAGCGATGCCAGCTGCAGGAACGGCAGAAAATTCAGCTGCGAATAGGCGAGCGATCCGCCGCTGCCATGCGGCCACAGCAGGTTGCGCACGTATTCAAAGCTCACCCACCACGACGGCAGCGCCACCAGCGCACTCCACACCGCGCCGCGCCGGGCAAGCGCGCGCGTCAGCAACACGCCCCCCGCCATCATCAGCGCGATCAGGCTGAAGCTGGCAAACCACGCAACCGGCGGTGCGCCCAGCACGCGGAGGTAGTTCCAGAAGTTCAGGCAGCCCAGCAGCATGCCGAGAAACGCAACCACCCCGGCGCGCCAGGCCGAACTGCGCAGTGCATAGACCAGCACTGGCACCGGCGCAAACCACATCAGCGGCCAGCGCGGTTGAAGGCCATTGCCAAAGAAAATCAGCAGCGATGTTGCGGCGATCGCCACTACGGCCAGCAGCCATTCGCCCGGATTATTTGCGGATTCCATGTACATACCTCCGAAAGGCCCGATGACACAGGGCGCGAAATTCTTCTTCCGAACCGCCGAAGCGGCCCCCGACGTACAGCATCATCAGCCCCTGCAGCATCGCTCCCGTCTCGAAGGTGATCTCCCAGACATCGTCCTTGCGAAAGGCCCCGTCCTTCATCCCCGCTTCCAGCGCGGCTGCCGCAAATTGGGCCGTCGGCGATCGCCCGGCGCGAAAGTCTCCCGGGAACTGCCGTGCCCCCTCCCGCCGCAGCAGGAACATCAGCTCGAACAAACGAGGCCGCGCCAGAGCGAAATCGAGAAAGACGTCCAGAATTGCTATCAGCCGCCGCTCCGGATCCCCTGGCAGTGTCGCCCCTTCAATGCGCGACGCCAGATCGGCGAACCCTGTATCCGCAAGAGTGTTCAGCAACCCGTCGCGATCCGCGAAGTGCCGATAAAGCGCCATCGGCGTAATGCCCACGGCTTTCGCGACCCGCCGCATGGTCACCGCTTCCGTGCCGGACCGGTCCAGCAGCCTGCCCGCCGCGGCAGCGATCTTCTCCCCCGTGGAGTTCTTCGTCATGTCTACGGTGTATACCATAACGACGTATACGCTGTATACACGCCTGCGGTTCACCGAGAACAGCAGCCCCTGTTGAACCCGCTGGTTCTCAATCGAAAATATTCACCCCCTCCGCATTGACCCCATCTCCCGTCCCGTATCGAATGAAATCAGGGCCCGATTGCCGTCCTCTCGGAAACGGCTCGCCAGAGAAGGCCCGATGCACAGCGGCATTTTGCGGAAGCCGAATCTACCACCGGACAAACACGAGAGCCGCAGACGAAGCGGCCCCGTCTGTCCTGCAGCACCAGCGGTTGCGAAAGGCCCGCAGGCATGACCTTAGGGATCGCGGTCCCCTTTTCCGGCGGCGCTATCCTCTGCGCCGATTCCCGGATCCAGGCCAACGACGGCTCGTCGATGAATGACAACGAGGCGGCGCTGATGTCCGTCACATCGGGCAAGCGCATCTTCGCCATCACCTACGCCGCCAAAGATCCGCGCGCAGCCCGCATGCTCGCCTCGGAAATCGCCACCGTCGCCTGCGGCTCCCCTACCCGCCAGGACATCGTCCCCGGCATCAAGCGCGTCATGGGCGACTGGTTCCGCTCCTACGGCGTCGCGCCTATCCCGTCGCTGCAGTTCCTCGTTGCCGGCAACGCCACCGACGAAAATGCCGGCCGCATCCTGCTCTGCGAACCGCCCTCCACCGTGATGGAAACCTTCGGCCCCTGCGTCGTGGGCGCGGCTGCGGCTCCCCTCACCCCGTGGCTGAAGATGCTGACCCCGCGCCACAATCAGACTTTCAGTCTGCGCTCCACGGTGCTCCGCATGACCTACCTCGTCTACCTCGCCCGCAAATACGATACCCACATCGGCGAGGAAACGGAGATGATCGTCCTCTCCAATCGCGGTTCCTTTACCTACGTCGATCGCAGGGAACTGCAGCAGGCCGTAGGACTCGGCGAGAAGGTCGACGCGCTCCTGCTGGACGTGGCCCGTCAGGTGCTCACCGCCGAAAATGAACAGAACCCCCAGACCATCGCCGAAGAATTCCTGCGCGGCTACTTCGACGTGATGGAACAGAACCCGCAGGTCTACTTCCCCTCCCTCGCCTGGCTCGATAAGGCGAACGCCGCAGCCGCAGCCGGACCAATTCCCGTCCCCATGCCCACCGGCACCCGGGGCTGACCTCGCCCGGCTCGACGCGGCTCACGCTTCCCCGCGAGAAGCGTCCAACCGCTACAATCTGTAACATTCAAGGCATGCCAGCTCTTCCCGTTGCTATGTAGAATGTCACACAGGCTCGCGGTCCCCGGATTCATCCCTTCAAGGCGGCACACCTCATGAGCGACTTCCTCGGCGATCTCCGTTATTCCCTGCGCATGCTCATCAGCCATCCAGCGTTCGCCATCACCGCCATCGCCGCGCTGGCCCTCGGCATCGGCGCCAACACCGCCATCTTCACCGTGGTCAACACGGTTCTGCTCAAACCGCTCAATTATCCCGACCCCGATCGCATCGTCCAGATGATGAATATCGAGCCCGACGGCAGTTGGCCCGGCGCGTCGCCCACCAAGTTCAATAACTGGCGAACGCAGACCAGCGTTCTCCAGGACGTCACCGCCTATGACTACGGCGGCCCCGGTTTCAACCTCACCGGCGAAGTCCCCGAGCAGGTGCACGGCATTCACGTCTCTGAGGCCTACTTCCGCCTCTTCGGCGCGCCGGTCATCCTCGGCCGCACCTTCACGCCCCAGGAGGATTCCCCCAACGGTGGCCACGTCGTCGTGATCAGCTACGGCCTGTGGCAGCGCAAATTCGGCGGCAACCCGAAGATCGTCGGCACGGCCCTCTCACTCGGCAATGAGCCCTACACCATCCTCGGCGTCATCGGAAAACAGTTTCGCTCCGATCCGATCGCGGACATCTGGTTGCCTTTCCAGATCGATCCCAACAGCACCAACCAGGGCCACTACTTCATGGCGGCGGCCCGGCTCAGACCCGGCGTCACGCTGGCTCAGGCCAACGCGCAGATGAAGCTCGCCTACCAGGAATTCCGACGCCGCTGGCCGCTCGCCGATCCGAAAGCCAGCTTCGGCGTCGAGCCCCTGCGCGATTCCATCGTCGCCGACGCGCGCTCCTCGCTGCTCGTGTTGCTGGGCGCGGTCGGCTTCGTGCTGCTGATCGCCTGCGCCAACGTCGCCAATCTGCTGCTCGTGCGCGCCACCGGCCGCAAGCGCGAGTTCGCCATCCGCGCCGCAATGGGCGCCGGCCGCATCCGCATTGTGCGCCAGCTCATGACTGAAAGCGTTGTGCTGGCACTCACCGGGGGCATCCTCGGCTTAATCCTCGGCTACATTGGCGTCCGCGCGCTGCTCGCCGTCAGTCCCGCCGACTTGCCACTGGTCGGCGAAAAGGGCATCTCCGTCGCGCTCGACTGGCGCGTGCTGCTGTTCACCCTCGGCGTCTCCCTGCTCACCGGCATTCTCTTTGGACTCGCCCCCGCCATCGGCGCATCCCGCCCTGACCTCAACACCACCCTCAAAGAAAGCAGCAACCGCTCCGGCACAGGCTTCCGGCACAACATCACGCGCTCCCTGCTCGTCATCAGCGAGGTCTCTCTCGCACTCGTCCTGCTTATCGGCGCAGCCTTGCTGATCCGCACTTTCGTCGCCCTGCGCCACGTCAATCCAGGCTTCGACCCGCGCGACGTCCTCACCATGCAGATGTCCCTCACCGGCGACCGCTTCGACAAGACCGCCGCCGTCGCGCAGCTCACGCTTGAGGGCCGGCAACGCGTCAATGCCATCCCCGGCGTGGAATCGGTGGCCTCCACCTGCTGCCTGCCCCTTGAGGGTGGCTTCGGCCTGCCCTTCGATATCGTCGGACGACCGCACGGCAAAGATCCCAACACCGGCGGCGCCGGCTGGATGAACACTTCGCCCGGCTACTTCGCCACCTTCCACATTCCCCTGCGCGGCCGCGACTTCACCGATCAGGACAGCGGCTCGGCGCCGCTCGTCGTCATCATCAACGAAACCATGGCGAAGAAATGGTGGCCGAAGCAGGACCCCATCGGCCAGCAGATCTTCATCGGCAAGGGCGTGGGTCCGCAGTTTGTTGAAGGCCCCCGTCAGATCATCGGCGTGGCCGGCGATATTCGCGACGGCGGCCTCAATCGCGATCCCCGCCCCCTGATGATCGTGCCCCAGGCGCAGGTCACCGACGGCATGACCGCCCTCAACGCCGGCATCGGCCCAGTCGCCTGGATCGTCCGCACCCACGGCGATCCGCACCAGTACATCGCGGCCGTGAGCGAGCAGCTGCGCCAGGCCAGCGGCGGCTTCCCCGTGGCGCGCGTGCGCCCCATGACCGAGGTCGTCGCCAACTCCACGGCGCGCGAAGACTTCAACATGCTCCTGCTCTCCATCTTCGGAGGCTCGGCGCTCATCCTCGCAGCCATTGGCATCTACGGCCTCATGGCCTACTCCGTGCAGCAGCGCACCCAGGAGATCGGCATCCGCATGGCGCTCGGTGCCGATCGCTCGCACATCCGTTCCCTCGTGGTCTGGCACGGCATGCGGCTCGCCCTCGTCGGTGTAGCCATTGGAATCGGTGCCGCCTTCGGGCTCACCCGCTTCATCGCCAGCTTCCTCTACGGCGTCAAAACCTGGGATCCCTTCGTATTTGTAACCGTCCCGGTCATCTCATCGGCCGTCGCGCTGCTCGCCGTCTGGATGCCGGCCTCGCGCGCCTCGCGCCTCGATCCGCACAAGGCTCTGCGCGTCGAGTAGGCCGCAGGCGATCCTTCGCCCTCCCGCATTGGCTGCATCAGCGCCATAGCGTGCTGTCGCATCTGCGAAGAGAGCGAAGATGCCGAACGATTTAGCTAGAGAATCCTGCCGAGAACCGACTGGATCAGCGAGCCGGTCTCCGGAGCTGGATTACCCGTCGTCTGCCCGTCCGTGGTGAGGTGACCATTCGACGTGAGATGGTGCACGAGCACGGGCACGATCGTCGCCAAACCCGACCGCACCGTATCCGCTGACATCCCGGTACGCTGCGCAATGCTGTCCACCAGGCCCATGTTGCCCAGCGTTTGCTCGATTGTGTTTGGATCCATCGCCTGCGTGTTGCCGCTGGCCCACTGCTGCACCAGGTTCCCCGCGCCGCTCTGCTGCAGATTCTGGATCAGGCTCCCCACTCCGCCGGACCCTCCCAGTTCCTGCAGCAGACCGCCGGCCACCGCCGCATGACTTTCGCCGCCCTCCACGCCCTGAGCCGCCTGTTTGACCATGTCAAAGATGCTCATGTCTTTACTCTCTTTCCAAATCGATTGTCAGCTGGATGTGCGGAGGCCAGTATAAGACTGGAATCCTGCGACCCGATGAATCTTCTTTTTGTTTGTTTTTGGCCGCCAAAACCTCCGAATGCGATAGCATGGGCCGGTCCTGGCCCCGGGCTTCATCGGCCGCACTTCTCGAAGAGGCACATGCTATGACGCGTAATTTATGGATTGCAGCTATCACTGCGATGCTGATTAGCCCGGCCGTAATGTCAGCACAGGCACCTGCGGGCTCAACCGGACAATGCAAAGACGGAACCTACACCAGCGCAGCTTCCAAATCCGGAGCGTGCCGGGGACATAAAGGCATCCAGACCTGGTTTGCAGGCTCCGCAACCTCAGGCAAGGGAGCGAAGAGCGCAACCACCGCTCCGGCAGCAGCACCCACTCCTGCCCCCGCGGCGGCGCCAACCCCCGCACCCGAGGCTTCAGCTCCAACGACAGGGACTCACAGAAGTTCTGCCGCGACCGGACCAGCCGCTCCTGGCGGAGGCCCCGGTCTGGTCTGGGTCAATTCCACATCGAACGTCTACCACTGCTACGGCACGAAGTATTACGGCACCACCAAAGCCGGAAAATACATGACCGAAGCCGCTGCCAAAGCTGCCGGCGCTCGTCCCGATCACGGCAACGCCTGCTCCAAATAGAAATTTAGCCAATCTCCGGACCTCACTCCGCACACGCGGGGTGAGGTCCTGTTGCTACCCGGCCACAGGCCACTGGCGACGGGCTCCCAGCTGCCTTATTCAGTTCGTCCGCAGCGCCACCAGCGGATCGATCCGCGACGCCCGCCGTGCCGGAATATACCCGGCCAGCAGCGCCACCACGAGCAGCAGCACCATCATCCCCCCATACGTCATCGGATCGGTCGGCTGCGTGCCGAACAGCAGCGACGCAATCAGCCGCGCCGCCGCAAACGACGCCACCGTTCCCACCGCGATCCCCAACAGCACAAGGCCGAGCGTCCGCCCCAGCACCGTTCTCTGCACCCGCCCCCGCGAAGCGCCCAGAGCCATGCGGATCCCGATCTCCTGCGTCTGCCGTGTGACCCCGTACGCAATCACCCCGTAAATCCCCAGCGACGCCAGCAGCAACCCCAACCCCGCGAAGATACCCACCAGCAGCATGAAGAACCGGCGCGGCGAAACCGCCCGATCCACAATCGCGCGCATCGGCTGGAACTCCACCGCCGGCTGGTTCGGATTCATCTCGCGCAGCGCGCGCAGGACGCTCCCCGCCAGCGTAACCGGCGGCACCTGGGTGCGAATCACCAGCTGCGCATCGTTCGGCCCCTTCTGCATCGCCGAGTAGTAGATTTGCCAGCCCTTCTCCGCTTCCACGCTCGACGCGTGCACATCGTCCACGACGCCAATCACGTGCAGTTGCTCGTTGCCGCTCATCAGCACCTTACCCACGGCATCCTCGCCCGGCCAGTACGTCCGCGCCGCCGCCGCGTTGATCATCACCACCGTCTGGCTCTTCGGGCCGTCATCCCAGAGAAAATCGCGGCCGTTCACCCGCATGCCCATCGCGCCCATGTAGCCCGGTGTGCACACATACACCAGCGGTCCCGGCAGCGCGCCTTCGGGAAACGTCTTGCCCTGCGGCACCGGCGTTCCCCACGCGCGATTCGGCCCCAGCGGCAGATAATCCACGATCCCCGCCGCCTTCACGCCGGGCAGCGCGCTGATCCGCGCAATCATCTGCTGAAAGATCGCTCCCCGCTTCTTCGCACTCGCATCGTCTGTCGGAGCCGAATCGTCGTACTCCACGCGCATCGACGCCGCCTGATCCGGCTGGAACCCCAGATCGATATCCAGCACTTTCAGAAAACTGCGCAGCAGCAGGCCCGCACCCACCAGCAGCACACACGCCAGCGCCACTTCCGCAATCACCAGCGCCGTGCGCACGCCCTCGTGCTTGCGCCCCGCGCTCGATCCATGCCCGGAATCCTTCAGCGACTCCAGCAAATTGCCGCTCGCCATGCGCAGCCCGGGCATCAGCCCGAACAGCAGCGCAGCGGCCGTCGCCACCAGCACCGTCCACCCCAGCGCCTGGCCGTCGATATGCAGTGTGCTCAGTAGCGGCAAAGCCAGCGTTCCGGATCCGCCCCCCTGATGCGCCAGCCATATCACCACACCCCATGCCAGCCCCAGTCCCAGCAGCGCGCCGCCCGCTGAGAGGATCAGGCTCTCCGTCATCAGCTGCCGCACCATGCGTCCGCGGTTCGCGCCCAGCGCCGTGCGCATCGCAAATTCCTTCCCGCGCGCCGACGACCGCGCCAGCAGCAGGTTCGAAAGATTCACGCACGCAATCAGCAGGATCATCCCCACCGCCGACCACAGCACGATCAGCGACTTCCGCAGCCGCCCGCTCACGTAGTCCTTCAGCGTCCGCACCACCATCGAAACCCCGTGCTTGTTCACATACGATCCGCACGAATCCGGATACCGCTCCCCCCAGCACAACTTTCCCACCACCAGGTTCGCCTCAGCCTGCGCCTGTCCGATCGTCACACCCGGCTTCAGCCGCGCTGTGAGCGTCAGAATGTTGCCCCACGTCCGTTCCTTGTCCAGATCGAGCGGCGTCAACACGTCCACACGCTCGCCGGGAGAAAACACGGCTCCAAAGTCGAAGCTCTCCGGCAGCACCCCGACCACCGTCGTCGCAGTGCCGTTCAGATCGATCTCCTTCCCCACAATCGACCGATCCCCCGCAAACTGCCGCTTCCAGTACCCATACTCCAGCAGCGCCACCGGGTGCGCGCCCGCATGCGATTCCCGCGCCGTGAACGCCCGCCCCATCAACGGCTGCACTCCCAGAACCTGAAAGAAGTTCGAAAGCACCTCGATGCCCGTCGCCGGAACCGGTTCACCGCGCCCCGTGAGCCGCAAATTGTTCGGCCCGCTGAACGCCATGTATCCCGTCACGCCTTCGTACGACTTCGTGTACCGGACAAATTCCTCATACGCGTCCGACGAGTACGTCGCGCACGAGAGCCCGCACTTCTGCGGCGGCGGCGCAATCCACACCAGCCGCTGCGACTCGCGAAACGGCAGCGGCCGCAGCAGAATCGTATTCACCACGCTGAACACCGCGACATTCGCGCCGATCCCCAGCGCCAGAATCAGCACCGCCACCACCGTGAACCCCACATCGCGGCCAAGCGTGCGCACCGTGTACCGTGCGTCCTGTACCAGCACATCGACAAACGGCAATCCACGCGCCGCCCTCTGCTTCTCCCGCGCCTGCTGCACGCCCCCAAATCTCACCATCGCCCGCCTCCTCGCCTC
>JBKICP010000252.1:0-14287 GCA_046567085.1 Acidobacteriota bacterium | reverse complement strand
ACGGAACCGGCGATACCGCGCAGCTCAACGGATATAGCGCCGGCGGTAAGACGGGCACCGCGCAGAAAATCGATCCCGCTACGCGCACCTACTCGAAGACGAAATACGTTGCCTCGTTCGTGGGATTCGCTCCTGTCAGCGATCCTGCGATCACCATTGCCGTGATCATGGACTCTCCCATGAAAGGTGGTCACTTCGGCCACACCGCCAGTGCACCTGTTTTCCAGGATCTTGCGCAGCAGGTCCTTGAATATCTCGGTGTTCCCCACGACCAGGATTTGAAGCCCGTCAAAGAGCTGGCCAAAAAATCAACGCCGGTGAGACAGGCCGATCCGCAGGAATCTGCCGAAGACCTGCAGTCTCTCTTCGCGGAGGTCAACAACCTCCCGCCCGATGACCCGCTTCGCAACGGTGCGGACCAGACAACTGGTGCAACTGACCCCGCAACGGTTCAGGCCATTCAGGCGGATTCTTCCGTCGTGCCAGGAACCTCGCTCAAGGTGTCCGCACTGGCGCAGAAAGTGCCGGGCGCAGCCAGCCTGCAGCCAACCGCCCCCCCAGCTCATGGAGCGGTGACCGTCGCGAATCAGCGAGTTGCTGTACCGTCTTTCGCTGGAAAGTCGCTCCGCGCAGTCGTCGAGCAGGCAAACGGCGCCGGTTTAGGCGTCCAGATCGTCGGCTCGGGCATCGCCCGCGATCAGGTTCCTGCCGCAGGCACCATGGTTCCCGCCGGAACCGAAATCATCGTGCGCTTTGCTCAATAGAGTTGGCAGCGAGAGGCCATTGCCGGAGTCCTTGCTTCAGGCACCGGCGCTTACAATCAGCTTGATATGCGCTTTGACGAACTGCTGAGCGGGGTCGAGATCGTACGCAGGGCCGGTCCCAATGCCGAGGACGGACCCGATATCCGGGGTGTCGAATACGATTCCCGACGCGTCCGCCCTGACTCGCTCTTCATCGCCATGCAGGGTGAGACCACCGATGGCAACCGGTATATCGGCAAAGCGCTTGAGCAGGGCGCGACCACAATCGTGACCGATTCTGCCGCGGCCTTCTCGGAAACAGCAACGCATCACCCCGGAATCGCGATCGTCGAAATTCCGGCCCGCGCAGGACGCCGCGCAATGGCGGTGATCGCGGCGAACTTCTTTGGACACCCGGAACGACAACTGGCCCTCACAGGCGTCACGGGCACAAACGGGAAAACGACCACGGCCTTTCTTCTTGAAGCCATGCTCAACTTCGTAAGTCGCAAGACCGTGCTCGTGGGCACCATCGAATGCCACGTGGCGGGATCGGTGCGCCCTACCCCACACACCACACCGGAGTCGCGCGACCTGCTGACGATCTTTCGCGAGGGCGCGGATCTCGGTGCCACTGAGGTGGTGATGGAGGTTTCCTCGCACGCCCTTGCCCAGGGCCGTGTCTACGGCTTTCCCTACGACGTGACGATCTTCACCAATCTCACCCAGGATCACCTCGACTTTCACGGCACCATGGACAACTACTTTGCCGCCAAGCGCGCCCTGTTCGATGGCGAATTGGGCGCGCCGCCGCGGGTCGCGGTCATCAACACAGAAGATGAGCACGGCGCGAAACTGGTCGAGATCGCGCGCCAGGCCGGAGCGCAGGTCGTAACGTACGGGCTGAACGCGGGCGGCCTCCGGGTCGAAAACGCCCGAATGAGTGCCGCGGGAATGACGTTTCAGCTTCTCACTCCCTCCGGTAAAACAGAAGTTCGAACCAAGCTCACCGGCAAAGTGAATCTCTACAATCTGCTCGCAGCGGCGGGTGCCGCCTCCGCTCGTGGCCTCACGCTCGATCAGATCGCCACAGGCGCCTCTGCCCTGGCCCAAGTCCCAGGCCGATTTCAAACCGTGGATGCAGGACAGCCCTTCACCGTCGTCGTCGACTATGCTCATACCGACGACGCGTTGCGCAACCTCACCTCCTTGGCCCGCGAGTTCGTCGGGACAGCGGGGCGGGTGATCACCTTGTTTGGTTGCGGGGGCGATCGCGATCGCGCGAAGCGGCCGAAGATGGGACGCGCAGCAGGGCAGGGAAGCAACTTCGTCGTACTCACCTCCGACAATCCCCGCAGCGAAGATCCCGAGGCCATCATCGGCGATGTGCTCCCCGGCCTGATTGAGACAGGAACAAAATTCTTCGTCGAACCCGATCGCGCGCGCGCCATTCACCTCGCCATCGAAGCTGCCCACCCCAGCGACATCGTTCTGATTGCCGGAAAAGGGCACGAGAAGGAACAAATCCTGCGCCACGGAACCATCCCCTTCGACGACGCGGAAGTTGCTGTGGACGCGATCCGGGATGTTGTGGGAGCGCGCGCATGAAGCTCACGCTGGAGCAGGTCGCCCGCTGGTCCGCAGCCGAGATTCGGCCCTTCGGCAGTCCATCTCCGGAATCGGTTGCAGCCACCGGCTACTCCATCGATTCGCGCACGCTTCAGGCCGGCGACCTCTTCTTTGCTATCCGCGGCGAGCGGTTCGACGGACACGACTTCCTCGCCGCAGCCTTCGAACGCGGTGCATGTGCGGCGGTCGTTGGCCGTGATCGCGTTGCCACACTCGCGCCTCAGACCGGCTCGCACCCGCTCCTCACAACCGGCGACGTACTCGCAGCCCTGCAACACCTGGCCGCGGCGGTGCGGCGCCATTGGGGCAAACGCGTCGTCGGCATCACCGGCTCGGCCGGCAAGACAACGACGAAAGAAGCCATCGCCGCGGTCCTCGGCGCTCGCTTCCAGATTCTCAAGTCGAAGGGCAATTTCAACAATGGATACGGCCTTCCGCTGCAACTGCTGCGCCTCGAGCCGGAGTACGACATCGCCGTCATTGAGATGGGCATGTCGGCCGCTGGAGAAATTTCCGCACTCTGTCGCATCGCCGCGCCCGACTGGGGTGTCGTCACGAATGTCGGCCACGCGCATACCGAGTTTTTCCCCGACGGCATCGCCGGTGTGGCCCGCGCGAAGTACGAGCTGGTCGCGTCGCTGCCGCGGCATGGCGTCGCTTTCCTGAACTGCGACGATGCCTACGTCTCGCAATTTGGCCGCGACTTCGAAGGCACGGTCGTCTACTACGGCCGCGGGCCCTGCGGCGATCCACACGCGGAAAGTGTGCAGGCGCACGGCGCAGAAGGCTTGCAGATGCAGGTTCGCGCCGGGGACCAACATTGCGAACTGCATCTGCATCTGCCCGGAGAGCACAACGCCGCCAACGCGCTCGCCGCCATCGCGGTCGGCGTCGAAGCTGGAGTGCCGCTCTCGGAATGCTGCAAAGCCCTGGAGAGCCTCCACCCCGAGGACAAGCGCGGCCAGATGCTTACCCTGCGCGGCGCCATCCTGATCAATGACGTCTACAATTCCAACCCGGAAGCCTTGAAGTCGATGATCCGAACTCTGGCAGGCATGCCGGCCCAGCGCCGGATCCTTATCGCCGGCGAAATGCTCGAGTTGGGCGCGGAAACCGCCCCGCTCCACGCAGCTTGCGGCAAAGCTGCGGTGCAGGCCGGCATCAATATCGTCATCGGCGTGCGTGGCCATGCCCGCCACATCGTTGACGCAGCCGAGCAAGGCGGAGCCGAAGCGCTCTTCGTCGAGACGCCGGAAGCCGCGGCTGCATGGCTCGGGGAACACCTGGCGCCTGGCGACGCCGTTCTTCTCAAAGCATCACGCGGCGTCCGGCTGGAGCGTGCGCTGGAAGCTCTTCAACCGCAGGAAAAAGACCGCAGTTCGCGCGACTCCGCAGGTTAAGATAAGCGGGAAATCCAACAGTTTTGCCGGAGGAAGTTTGCTTTACTGGCTGCTCTATCGGAAGCTCTACCTTTACTTCAGTCCGTTCCGGATCTTCCGATACCTCACGTTTCGCACGGCCTTTGCCTCGCTCACGGCGCTGTTGATCATGCTGATCATCGGCCCGTACGTGATCGAGAGACTGCGCGAGTTCCAGATTGGCCAGTACATCCGCGAAGAAGGGCCCAAGGCCCACCAGAAAAAGGCCGGCACTCCCACCATGGGCGGAGTGCTGATTTGTATCGCTATCCTCCTGCCCACCCTGCTCTGGGCGGATCTCTCCAACCCCTTCGTCTGGGTCGTGATGTTTTCGACGGCGGCCTTCGGCGCTATCGGATTTGCAGATGACTATATAAAGGTTATCCACCGGCGCAACCTCGGCCTGACCGCACGGGCCAAAATGACGTATCAGTTCCTGGCTGCCGGAGCGGTTGCCATCGTCCTGGTTCTGATGGATCTGGAAGGCAGCTACTCCACGCGGCTCATGGTCCCTTTCATCAAGTTCAGCCGCCCGCGGCTTTCCATTCCCGCGCTCCTTCACATCCCGCATCTCGGTGCCGTGGCGTTCCTGCCCTTCATTGTCTTCGTTATGTTCATCATCGTGGGCTCCAGCAATGCCGTGAACCTGACCGACGGTCTGGATGGCCTCGCCATCGGCTGCACCATCATCGCCGCCGGCGCCCTCACCGTCCTCACCTACGTCAGCGGCCACGTGATCTTCGCGGACTACCTCGAACTGCAGCGCATGCCCATGATCAGTGAGGTCACCGTCTTTTGCGGTGCGATGACGGGCGCCAGTATCGGATTCCTCTGGTACAACGCCCATCCGGCTGAGATCTTCATGGGCGACGTTGGCTCGCTCGCCCTGGGGGGCGCCATCGCCACCGTTGCCGTGGTCATCAAGCAGGAACTGCTCCTGCCTTTCATCGGCGGCGTCTTCGTCATCGAAGCCCTTTCCGTCATTCTGCAGGTGGGCAGCTATAAACTGCGCGGCGGCAAACGCATCTTCCGCATGGCGCCCCTGCACCATCATTTCGAACTGATGGGTTGGTCCGAGTCGAAAGTCATCGCACGCTTCTGGATTGCGGCGCTGGTGTTTGCACTCTTTGCACTCACCACCCTCAAGCTGCGATAAAGGGGAGAGCCGGCGTGACACAATGAAGCCAGCCCGGCGCGCGAGTTGAGAATGGAAATCAAAGGGAAAAAGGTACTGGTCGTCGGCCTGGGCAAATCGGGGCTCGCTGCGGCGCTCTTTCTGCGCCGGCAGGGCGCGCAGGTGACGGTTTCGGATGTGCGCAGCGCCGAAGAGCTGGCAAAGGAAATTCCGGCCCTCATCGAAGAAGGCATCGCGGTCGAAGCTGGCGGCCACGGCCTGCTGACCTTCCGGCGGCAGGACCTTATCGTCGTGAGTCCCGGCGTTCCTCTGAACACGCCGGAACTCACCCAGGTGCAGAAATTCGGCCTGCCGATCATCGGCGAAGTCGAACTAGCGGCGCAATATCTGTGCGGCAAGGTGCTGGCGATCACGGGCTCCAACGGCAAGACCACCACCACCACCCTCTGCGGCGAAATTCTGAAAGCCGGCGGACTACCCGTCCAGGTGGGCGGCAACATCGGTGTCCCCGTCATCGCTCTTGTCGATCACTCGCGCGACGAAGGCTGGTCGGTGCTCGAAGTTTCCAGCTTCCAGTTGGAGACGACCTTCGCCTTCCACCCGGAGATCGCCGTCATCCTCAATATCACCCCCGACCACCTCGACCGTCACGGCACCTTCGACAACTACGTCGCCGCGAAGGAAAAAATCTTCGCCCAGCAGACCCCTGAAGACGCGCTCGTCCTGAACGCCGATGACGACGTCGCCTCCCGGGCAGCGGCGCGGGCGAAGTCGCAGGTCTTCTGGTTCAGCCAGAAGAAGGTCGTCCGTCAGGGCGCATTCATCCACGACGGCGTCATCACCTGGCGCTCCTCCGAGCAGGCGGCTTCCGAGCCCGTGCTCAAGGTCAGCGAGATCCCCCTCAGAGGTGCGCACAACGTCGAGAACGTGCTCGCGGCGGTTTGCGCTGCGCGCCTGGCCGGCATCGACGCCGCCGCGATCCGCAAAGCCGTCACAGAATTCCAGGCCGTCGAGCATCGCCTGGAGTTTGTTGCGAAGATCAACGATGTCGACTACTACAACGACTCCAAGGCCACCAACGTTGACGCTTCGATGAAGGCCATTGCCGCCTTTCCCGGCGGCATTCATCTCATCCTCGGTGGCAAGGACAAGAACTCCGATTACCGCCAGATGCGCGCGCTTCTGCAGGAGCGGGTGAAGGCGGTTTACACCATCGGCGCAGCCGCCGAGAAGATCCATACCCACATCGAGGGCGCTGTGCCAGTTGTGAGCGCTGGAACTCTGGACGCCGCCATCGCCCAGGCAGGCGCCGCGGCCCAGCCCGGCGAGATCGTCCTGCTGGCTCCGGCTTGTTCCAGCTTCGACCAGTTCGAGAACTATGAGCATCGCGGCAGAGTCTTCAAAGAAGCAGTGATGGCGCGGCGCGGATTGGCCGCGTTGACGGCAACGTAGAGCAGAAGCGAGGCCTATGGCAAAACGAGTCGGCGTCGACAAATGGTTGTATTTCGCGGCGATTGTCCTGGTGGTCATCGGCCTGGCCATGGTCTTCAGTGCCTCCGCCGTCATGTCGGGCGAGCGCTTCGGATCGCCATACTACTTTGTGCTTCGCCAGTCGGTGTGGGCTGTCCTGGGCCTGCTCGCGATGACCCTCCTCATGCACGTCCCGTACAGCAAATACAACAAGCCGACTGTCGTCTTTCCCGTCGTGGGGACCACCATCATCCTGCTGCTGGTCGCCTTCTTCATGCACGACTCGCACAACACCCACCGCTGGATTCGCTTCGGCATTTTCTCCTTCCAGCCGTCGGAGATCGCCAAGCCTGCAATGGTGCTCTTCCTCGCATGGTTCCTGCAGAACCGTATGCACCTGATGGAAGACTGGCGCAACACGCTGCTGCCCGCTGCCTTACCGAGCCTCATCTTCATTGCGCTGATCCTCAAGGAGCCGGACCTCGGTACGGCGCTGGTCTGCGCAGGCGTGACCGCGCTCATGTTGTGGCTTGCCGGCATGCACCCGAAGTATCTCGGCTACGCAGCCGGAGCGGCTGCACCGGTGCTCTACTTCATGCTGTTCGCCGTTAAATGGCGGCGCGATCGCATGCTCGCCTTTGTGAATCCTGAATCCGACCCGCTCGGCAAGGGCTTCCACATCATTCAGTCGCTCATCGCTGTCGGCTCGGGCGGACTGCGCGGGGTGGGCTACATGGACGGGCGGCAAAAGCTCTTCTACCTCCCCGAACCGCACACCGACTATATCTTCGCGAACGTCTCCGAGGAACTGGGTCTCATCGGCGCGCTCATCGTCGTCGGCCTGTTCGTCTTCATCGGGTGGCGTGGCATGCGCGCCGCCATCCTTTCCAAGGATCCATTTGCGCGCTTCATCGCATTCGGCATCACGGCGACCATCCTCATCCAGGCCTTCTTCAACATCAGCGTTGTGCTGGCGCTGGTGCCCACCAAGGGCATCACCCTGCCCTTTGTCTCCTACGGGGGAACATCGCTGTTCATCATGCTGGCGCTGGTCGGCGTCCTGCTCAATGTGACTCGGGAAGTCGACTGATCAGGTTCGAACCCGGCTCCTCACGAAGCGCAGATGGATCACAGCAGCGAAATCGTCGATCAGTTCACCCGACAGGCGCAGCAGTTTGCGCAAGCCGCCTGGGCGCGCAATCAGGAGATCATCGGCTGCATCCTGCGGATGGTGCGCCCCGAACCCGCGGACACCGTGCTCGACGTTGCCCGCAACCGTGCTATGTTCGACCGCATCCTGGCCGACGACTTCATGGATGTGGTACCCGGGCGCGAGGACGGTCAGATCCTGTTTTCTTTTCCCGTTGCCATTCTCGCCGTTCAGGTTCCCAATGCCCATTAATGCTGGCCCGCGCATCCTCATCGCCGGTGGCGGAACCGGCGGACACATCATCCCCGCGCTCGCCATCGCCGACGAGCTGAAAGCCCGCCACCAGGCGGAACTCCTCTTCGTCGGCACCGCGCGCGGCCTCGAATCCCGCCTGGTTCCGCAAGCCGGCTACGCTCTTGAACTCATCCGCGTCGGTCAGCTGAACCGCGTCTCGCTCGCGACGCGCCTGCGGACCCTCGTCGATCTGCCCCTCGGCCTGTTGCAGTGCATGCGTCTTCTGCGTCGCTTTCGTCCGGATGCCGTGATCGGCGTCGGTGGTTATGCCTCGGGCCCCGTCATGGGTGCGGCCATTCTGCTTCGCATCCCCACCTTAGCCTTCGAGCCCAATGCCGTGCCTGGCCTGGCCAACCGCCTCATCGGCGCCCGGGTGAAAGCCGCCGCCGTTAACTTCGAACCTGCGGCACGCTACTTTCGCAATGCCCACATCACCGGCATTCCCGTGCGCTCCGAATTCTTTCGCCTCGCGCCCCGCCCCGCTGGAGCTCCCCCGCACCTCCTGGTTTTTGGTGGTAGCCAGGGCGCCCGAACCCTCAACGCCATGATGCCGCAGATCGCCCGATCTCTCCTCGAGAAGCTCCCGCAACTGACCATCCTCCACCAGGCTGGCGCGCGTCATGCCGAGACGACCCTGGCCGCCTACCGCGAGAGCGGTGCCCCAGCCGATCGCTGGACGGTCGAGCCATTCCTCGATGACATGCCGCGCCGTTTTGAGGCAGCCGATCTCGTGCTCGCGCGCAGCGGCGCCTCCACCGTCGCCGAACTCGCTGCCGCAGGCAAACCCGCTGTCCTGATTCCTCTGCCCACCGCCGCCGACGATCACCAGTGCAGGAATGCCGAAGTGATGGCCCGGGCCGGAGCCGCACGCATGCTCCTCGAACCGGATCTGACGCCCGCGCAGCTGGAGGGCACCCTCTCTGATCTCCTTGCCGCTCGTGCGGATTTGCGCCGCATGGCCGAAAATGCGCGGACCCTCGCCCACCCTGACGCAGCCGAGCAGATCGCGCGTCTGGCCATGGCACTCGCCAGAGGCGACGTCCGGACGCAGCCGCTCTGATGCGGCCGCCCAAAGTCAAACCCGCCAAAAACTCCCTTACAAATGGAAGCCCCCAAACACGAAGGCCCGCTCCGAAGAGCAGGCCTTGTTGTGTTGGGTAGCCGGGAACCTACCGGTGTCCACCACCGCCGTGGAAGCCACCACCCCCGCCACCATGAAAACCGCCACCATGGAATCCACCGCCGCCGCCATGGAACCCGCCGCCGCCACCGTGGAATCCACCACCCATTCCGCCGCGGAACCCACCTCCACCACCATGGAATCCGCCCATGTTGCCGCCCCGGAATCCACCGCCTATACCGCTACCGCCGCGGAATCCCTGACCGCCACGGAAGGCTCCCGGATTACCCCGAAAACCGCCGGGGTTGCCGCGGAAACCCGAGTAGCCGTGATAGCCGCCCACCCCCGCCCCGCCGCGGAACCCATTCGTATACGGTCCGTGGTATACGCCTCCGCCGCCATACCCGCGTCCATAGCCGTTGCGGAAGCCGCCCGCATACCCGCGGTCGCCGCCGTATCCTCGCCCGCCCCAGCCGTGGTCACCCCAGCCACGACCGCCCCAACCGCGATCATCCCAGCCACCACCGCCCCATCCGCCATAGCCCCATCCTCGCCCGCCCCAGCCGCCGCCATACCATCCCGCATGGCCCCAGCCCCAGCCCCAGGGCCGTCCCCACCATCCGCCGAACCAGGGGCCGGCGCCGATGAACACACCGTCATTGAACCAATCGTCCCCCCAATAACCATACGGTGCGCACGCGTAAGGATAATAAGAGTAGTAGCCCCACTCGCATGCTGGCGGGCCGCCCACGTAATACGGGGCGGGATAGTCCACGACAGGTCCGATTCCAATGCCAATCGCCACCTGGGCCTGGGCCGGTTTTGCCAGGGCCAACGGCATAGCCAGCAACCCGAGGAACAAAGCGAAGCGCAATGAGCGCATCATCCAACCTCCTCCAGACCGTCCGAATGGACTCTCCTCATTCGATCTGAACGCCACCTCTCGTGCCTTTCGCGGGGTCGGGAGCCTGGCTACTCCTATCAACGTTAGACGCTCGAAAATGTTGCGGGGGCTCTCGAACGCTCCGGACAGCATAAGCCATTCAGTTCACAGGTGAAAATGGCCCGAAAGGAACCGCCGCCCTCAGTACCACCGGCGGGGCGGAGGAGGGCAATACCAATACGGATGGTAGTACCGGGGACTGGAGCCGATGGCTAGCAGAAGCGCGATGATCCAGCCGATCCCCGTCCAGCCCAGAAACAGGTTCAGCAGGAAGATCCCGGTCACGTTGTGCGTCTGGCGTGCCGCCGCCACGATGGAAGGCAAGAAATAAATCGCAACACCCAGGAGTCCGGCCATCGTATGTGCCTCCGAAAGAATACGGCTGGGAATACGCACGCCACCGGCTCCAGGTTCCCCGCTTGGGCATCGCCCTTTCTTCGGCCCGCGGCCGAATTCGCCCCCAAACGGCAACGCACCCGGAGGCGAGGAGCCTCAACGGGTGCGCATTGGCCGATTTTCGGGGACCGGCCCGTAATTCCTCAATTACCTGTGGTGGAAATCGCCGTGACCCCCGCGGAAATCGCCGCCATGGAAGTCGCCGCCATGGTCGCCACCCCAGCCGCGCCCCCTGTCGCCGCCCCAGTCATGATGGTCATCGCCGCCCCAGTCATGATGGTCATCGCCGCCCCAGCCGCCATAACCGTCGCCCATCCAGCGATGATCGTCACCGCCCCAGCCGCGCCCGTAGTACCCGCCATAGTATCCGCCGTATCCGCCACCATAGGCGCCGACATAGCCGTCTCCGTCTCCGTCACCGTCGCCGACATAGCCTTGGTATGCCCAGCGTCCCGGGACCCAAACATTGCCGTAGTAATAGCCCGGCGTCCATACATAACCCGCGCCCGGATACGGAGCCACCACCGCCGGCCCGCCGATGCCCACGCTGAAACTCACCTGAGCGTGCGCGGCTGCGGCGCCCAGTCCCAGAATTCCCGTCAGTGCAAGTGCGCGAAGAATGCTTTTCATCTGAGACCTCCCTGGTTCCGCTGCGAAATGCTTTCGAAGCTCTGAACCTTTTCTCCGGCCCTCTTGCACCGGATCGTCTCTGCAGAAAGTGAACGCGCCCTCGCCCGAATTGTTGCGGCACGCCGGTCGCCCCTTGTCAAGATGACGCAATCGTCACCGGATAGGCGGGATTCCATGGCGGTGGGAGAATAGAAGCATATGGAAATGCTTGGCATCTACGTTTCCGTGCCGTTTTGCCGCGCTAAATGTACCTATTGCAATTTCTCTTCAGGAGTCTTTCCCGCCGCTTATCACGATCGTTACATTTGCTGCATCGAACGCGACCTCGCCCGCATCCGCGGGCAGGCAAAGCAGTGGAGCGCACACCTGCCTCAGGCCGTCGACAGCATTTACCTGGGCGGAGGTACGCCCTCTCTCTTGTCTCCGGCCTTGCTCCGTCGCCTCTTCACTGCACTGCGCCGCGAGTTCGCCGTGCTGCCGACCGCGGAGATCACCGTTGAGTGCGCGCCCGGTCAAATTGACCCCGCGGTGCTTGAAACTCTGACAGAGTCCGGCGTGACGCGCATCAGCTTCGGCGTGCAATCGTTCGTCGACAGCGAAGCCAGAGCCATCGGCCGCTCGCACAACCGCGCCATCGCACTCGACGACATCCGCCGCGTACAGCAAGCCGGCATCGCCGACGTCAGCGTGGACCTGATCGCTGGCCTCCCCGGCCAGACCCTGGACTCCTGGTACGAGTCCCTGGGCGTTCTGATCGACTCCGGCGTCGATCACGCCAGCATCTACATGCTCGAGGTCGACGACGAATCGCGCCTCGGCCGCGAACTTCTGGCACACGGTGCCCGCTACAAAGCAAAGGACGTACCCGCCGACGATCTTATCGCCGAGTTCTATTCCGAAGCTCTCGGCACGCTCGCCGGAAATGGTCTGGCCCAGTACGAGATTTCTAATTTCGCTCGAAATGGCTGTGAATCACGCCACAATCTCAAGTACTGGCGTCGCCAGCCCTATCTCGGTCTTGGGCTTGACGCGCACTCCATGCTGCGTTCCCATGCCGGCGCCGCGCTGCGCTTCGGAACCGCCGACGACCTCAGTGCCTGGCTGGAGCATTCCGGTTGGGACGAGCCGCGCTTCCTCGATCGCGAAGAAGAAATGGAAGAAGCCTGGTTCCTCGGCCTCCGCCTCAATGAAGGTGTGAGCCTCGCATCGCTGCGCCAGGAGTTCTCCGCACCTTCCGTGCGAGAAGCTCTCGCGACGGTGAGCGAACTTGAAGACGAAGGACTGGTCAAATTCCTCGACGGAGACCGCGTGGCCCTCACCACCCGGGGACGCCTCCTCTCCAACGAAGTCTTCGCCCGATTCCTCGCCGAGCCCGCGCTCGCCTAAGTCATACTGAATCCTGGTTCCTCTCGAAGGAGAATCATGTCCGCCGAAACGGCCCTTCTTGCCGAGCACGATCCCGCTTCCGCTGCGTCGTCTGCGTTCATCGACCTGCGCAGCGACACGGTCACCAAACCAACCCCCGCGATGCGCGCCGCCATGGCCGCCGCCGACGTCGGCGACGACGTCTACGGCGAAGATCCGACCATCAACCGACTCGAAGCGCGCGCCGCCGAGATCTTCGGCCGTGAAGCCGCGCTCTTTCTGCCCAGCGGCACCATGGGTAATCAGACCGCGATCCGCCTGAACACCCAGCCTGGCCAGGAAATCATCTGCGAGTCCCGCTCCCACATCGTCGAGTGGGAGATCGCCATGGCCTCCGCCTTTTCCGGATGCCAGCTGCGCACCCTCCCGGCCGAACGCGGCATCCTCACGTGGAAAGCCATCCAGCCACACATCACCGGCAAGCATTATCACCGCGCGCCAACGGGTCTGATCGCCCTCGAAAACACCCACAACATGGCAGGGGGGACCGTCACGCCGCTGGCCGTCACGGAAGAAATCTGGGCCGGTGCAAAAGAACGCGGTCTCCCCGTTCATCTCGATGGGGCCCGCATCTTCAACGCCTCGGTCGCGCTCGGCATCGGCGTCCGCGATCTCACCCGCGGTTTTACCACTGTCATGTTCTGCCTCTCCAAGGCGCTGGGCGCGCCCGTCGGTTCAATGCTCGTCGGCACGTATGACCAGATGGATCGCGCCCGCCTGATCCGCAAGGCCCTCGGCGGCGGCATGCGCCAGGCCGGCGTTCTCGCGGCCGCTGGGTTCCTCGCTCTCGAAGAAGGACCGAAGCAGTTACAGCAGGACCACGCCAACGCGCGTCTGCTGGCCGAGAGTGTCGCCGAGGCCGGTGCCATTCTCGACCTCGATACCGTCCAGACCAACATTGTCATCTTCCGGCTGCCCGGCGGAAACGCCGATGCGTTTTCCGCAAAGCTCAAACAAAAGGGCATCCTGGCCAGCGCGCTCTACGGCGACAGCATCCGCTTCGTTACCCATCGCGACGTGGATCCGGCGGCCTGTCAGGAGGCTGCGCGGGTGACGGCAGGCCTGCTGAGACAGTCATGAAACATGCGTAAAACCGTGAGCCGTATCACGGTTTGGAACATCTAAACGTCTATAATTAAAGACCATGCCGAAGTATTCCATCGTCGTTCCGTTTCATAACGAAGAAGATAGCGTCACTGCCCTCTATGACCGTCTCAAGGACGTCATGGAGCACGTTGGTGAGTCCTTCGAACTGGTGTTCGTAGATGACGGATCCAACGACCGCACCTGCCGGCTGCTCGAAGAGATTGCCGCCGTCGACAGCCGCGTCCTCGTCGTGAAACTCCGCCGCAACTTCGGCCAGACCTCCGCCCTTGCCGCCGGCTTCGATCACGCCGAGGGCGAGTTCATTCTCGCTATGGACGGCGACCTGCAGCACGATCCCGGCGAGATCCCCGTCTTCCTCGAAAAGCTGGAAGAAGGCTACGATGTAGTGAGCGGATGGCGCAAAGAGCGCATCGACAACTTTGTCATGCGCCGCATTCCTTCGCGCTGCGCGAATTGGCTGATGGCGAAGCTCTCAGGCGTGGACATCCACGACTTCGGCACTACGTTCAAGGCCTACCGCCGCGAGGTGATCCACAACATCCCCCTCTACGGTGAGATGCATCGCTTCATCCCCGCGCTGGCTTCCTGGTACGGCGCCAGCATCTGCGAAGTCCCGATCACAAACATCAATCGCAGCGGCGGCAAGTCGCACTATGGCATCAGCCGAACTTTCCGGGTCTTCTTCGACCTGATGACCATTCGCTTCCTCCTGAAGTACATGACCCGCCCGCTGCACTTCTTCGGTCTGTTCGGCGCGCTGGGCATTCTGGGCGGCAGCGGTCTCTCCATGTTCCTCTTGGCGTTGAAGGTCGTCACACGTCAGCACG
>JBKICP010000251.1:0-11449 GCA_046567085.1 Acidobacteriota bacterium | reverse complement strand
GTTAATGTAGGGGGCTTCAGGCCTCCGATTTCGTAAGGCCCATTTCAACCCGGTGGTGAACTCATGGCGGTAACTCCCCCGTTCCGAAAGCTCCAATATGTTCTCGCCGTTGCGCACGAGCTGCACTTCGGGAAAGCGGCGGAAAGACTGCACGTCGATCCGTCAACTTTGAGTCGGCAAATAAGAGAAGTCGAGGAGGAAGTTGGAATCCAAATCTTCTTTCGAAAGAATCACTACGTTGCCCTTACGGAGGAAGGCGCGTTGTTTGTGCTGGCGATCGAACAGGAGTTGGCCAGGTTTATTGCTGAGTTCGAGAAAGCCAAGGATCTGGCCCGCCTAAAAGCGCGGCGTAAGGCATCCTCGTTTGTGATCGGCTATTCGCCTTTTGTCGTCCCATCCATCCCGAACCAGATCCGGTCTATTCACAGCCGCAGGTTTCCTTCGATACATCTCGAAATGCGGAGGGCATCTGTTCACGAATTAACCGATTCTCTGATTGCGGAGGCCTGTCAGGCTTGCGTGATGGTACGGCCACCTGGCACACGTTATTTCGAAGAGATCCGGTTGGGCTCAGAGCGTCTCGTCGCGGTGTGGCCCCGCGCATATCGGAGGTATCTTAGCGGCGCGATTGCGCTCCCCGATCTCAGAGCGCACCCGCTGGTGCTCCCGTGCTCATATCGTACCGACCCGGCCTTACACCGATGGTTCGTGGACCGGTGCACAGCTGCCGGTTTCAGGCCTAAGGTCGCGGCGGAGGCGAGTACACCACCTGAGGCGTTCAATCTCGTTCAGGACGGTGTCGGTATCGCCGTCGTGCCCGGCGGAGTCTGTGTCGACGCCCCTCCGAATCTTGAGTGCGCTTCAATCGGCGGCATCGATCCTCTTGAACTCATCCTTGCCTGGCGAAGTGGCGCCTCGTACCGCGTCGAGAAGATGGTTACGGAGATCGGGAGCGAGCTGCATCGCCCGAATCGGGAGATCGCGAGCTGATTTTTCCACACGTATCAGTTCCGGAGCCGGCTGCATGGTTCCGTACGACTCCGAGGCATGCTGTCGTGATGACTTTTGCGCAACAACCCGTGCAAACAAAGCCTTGGACAGGGAATCGAGTTCGCGCCAATCTCTGGGCATGACCTGCACGACAGGGTCAATTTCATGGCAACGGAGGTAAACGCATGAACCTTTCGCCCGCATGGCGGAGGCACTTTCGAGTTTGGCAAGCCTCGAACATGGTCTTCCTGCTCTTCTTCCTCGTGCCGGCGGCCGCGTACGCGCAAGCCCTGGGCGGTTCGCCTTTTGACACGGGCTTCTCCGCCATGCAGAACCTGTTCACCGGAACGGTCGCAAGGGTCGCAAGCCTGATCGCGATCGTGATCGGTGGCTACCAGTTTGCCCACGGCGAGCCGGGAGCAAAAAAGGCCCTGGCCGGCGTTGCCGCCGGAACCGGAATCGCTGTTCTCGCCGTGAACGTTCTCAGTTGGCTCTGGGGAATCTGACAGCACGGGGTTCACCCGGAGCCCGCCAACCGCAACCGTCAACCCTGTTTTCTGAGTGTGAGGGACCTGATGCAGACACACACCACAATCCGGCAACAAACCCGACTCAGCGATCCCGGGTCCTTACGGGAAGGCGTTCGCACGGGGGATGCGAACGGAAGGACCCCGTCATTGAGGCGGAGAAATCGGGTTTTTAAAAGCCTGCACAGGCCCCTCACGTACCTGGGCGTCGAAAGGACGCTGTTCCTTTTCGTCTGCGTGGCAGCGGTAGGAGCCTTCAACCTCTTCAACAGTCTGCTGGCCGGACTCGCCGTCTTCATCGGAGGCTTCGCGTTCGGCCACTGGGTCACGAACATGGACCCGGCCTTTCTGCGCATTCTCGCACGGTCCGAGCGCTACAAGTCCCGCTACGATCCCGCGAAGCACACCATTTCTCAGGTGGAGGTGCGGTGATGCTGCGTCTCGACAAGATCCTCAAGCCGTGGAAGGAAGCCGCCGCCTTTGGCGACCAAATCAACCTGTACGGCTTCTGGAATGACACCGCGTTCCTGACCAAGAGCGGCGATCTCGGCATGGTGCTGCGTGTTCGCGGAGTCGATTACGAGAGCCTGGACCACGACGAACAGGCGTATGCGGTGAAGCGCCTCGAGGCCGCGCTCAAGAACTTCGGGCCCGGCTTTCACGTCTACCAGTACCTCTTCAAAACAAACAATCCGGAGATTCCTTTTGCGGAATATCAGAGCGCGATCGTGCAGACGGGTCAGGAGCGTCGCCGGGAGCACTTTCGGGACAAGGCCGACCGCCTGTTCGAGATCGAAATCTACTACTGCATCCTGCTCGAAGGCGCGCGGTCAAAGACCGGAATCAGGGCCGCCCTCCAGCGCCTCTTCCAGGATCCGGCCGGTGGTCTGAACGAATTAAGGGCGCAATTCTCGAATAGCGGCATGAAGGTTCTCCTGCGTAACCAGATCGAGCGCGACCTCGCTCGCCTCGAGCAGCGCGTTCAGGCATTCATGCACCAGCTCGGCGATCTCGTGGGGAGCGAATTGCTCAACCATAGGAGCCAATTTCGATTCTTCCGGCGCCTCCTGAACTACGATGGCTGGCGCATCGTAGGCGAGCCCGGGCACTCGCAGTTCCTTTGCGATCAAATCACTAATTCCCAGCTGGACCCGGAACGTGACCACCTTCGCGTCGGGGATGACTATGTTCGCATCCTGACAATGAAGGAAGCCATCGGCGAAACACGACCTCTGTCACTCGATGCGCTGCTGAAGATCCCTGCCAACTTCATCGCGGTGTCGGAGTGGGTACCTGTGGCCGCTGCCGCGGCCCGCAAAGAAGTCAACAAGCGCCGCCGGCACTTCAACATCGCAAAGACCGGCTTCATCTCCCAACTCGGCAATGATGCGGCGAAGACGAATCCGCGCGACGTGCTGGTGGATGAATCGAAACAGGCGGACATCGAGAATCTGGGCGACTGCCTGCGCGCACTGGGCGACGGGCAGCAGCTCGGCGAATTCTCTCTGACCATGGTTCTCTACGGCAAGGATCGGCAGGCTCTCGACTTGGTCGTCGGCGAATTCGCCGGAGTGTTCACGAACGCCGACGGGACCCTCTTTGCCGAGACTTACAACCAGCTCAACGCGTATTTCGCCATCGTGCCCGGCAACTACGCCTTCAACCTGCGCCGCCTGTTCCTGCTCAACACCAACTACGCCGACCTGAGCTTCCTGTTCACGATCCTGCCAGGAGAGAAGATCAACCGATATTTGGGCGCTGAGTACCTGGCCGTCATGGAGACCGAGAATCAGACGCCCTACTACCTCAATCTGCACTGCGGTGAGGTGGCACACACTCTGATTCTTGGGATGACGGGCTCGGGGAAGACGTATTTGTGTATTGTCCTATTACAGAACGCGCAGAAGTACGATCCGCTTACTTTTATCTTCGACATCGGCGGCGGCTTCGAGGCGCTGACCCACATCTTCGGGGGCAGCTACCTCAGCGTCGGGCGTGAGGAGCGCGACTTCACCATCAATCCGTTCTCTCTCCCTCCAACGAGGGAGAACCAGGAGTTTCTCTTCAGCCTTCTGCGTGTGCTGATCGAGGGCGACGGCCAGCGTTACAGGCTGGACTTCAGGGAAGAGATCAAACTCTGGAACGCCATCGAGCGAATCTACATGCTGGAACCTGGGCAGCGGACTCTCTCGAACCTTGCGAGCATCGTCGGCGAGCTCAGGGACCGGCTCTATCGGTGGACCCGCGCGGGCCAATACGGATTCCTCTTCGACAACCAGGAAGACACACTGTCGTTCCGGGAATTCCAGACCTTCAATTTCCGGGGATGGAGCGACTCGCCGGAGTTGCTCGAACCGCTGCTCTTTTACATCCTGCATCGGGCGTCGCAGGAGATCTGCGATCCGCGCCGGCTTGCCACGTTCAAGGCGTTCCTGATGGACGAGGCGTGGCTGTTCATGCGCAATGAGGTCATCCGTGACTACATCGTTCAGGCACAGAAGATGTGGCGGAAGCATAAGGCCGCCATGATCCTCGCCACGCAGTCGATGAAGGAACTGCAGGAATCGAGGATGCTCCAGGTGGTTTCCGAGAGCTGCCCGACGAAGATCTTCCTCGCCAACCCGGAAATGGATGTGGATCTCTACCGGGAGGCGTTCCATCTCAACGACACCAAGATCGACCTGATTGCCGGCCTCATCCCACCCGGTCAGATGGTCATCTGCCAGCCGCAGCTAACGAAGAAGGCGCGTCTCGAGGTCGATTCGATCACGCACTGGATGGCCGTGAACAGTGCGGGGGAGAACCTGCTGCGCCAGGAATACTTCCACCGCTACGGCATCGCCGAGGGCCTGCAGCGTCTGGCCAACGACCACCCGTTTGAGCCGCGCCGGCAGGCTCGCACACTCACCCTGATTCCGCATGGAGCAGCCGCATGAAACACACACTAATCTTGATCGCCGCGCTCGCCCTGACCCTGTCACCGCTCGCGGGAAACGCCCAGGACGCCTCCGCGCGGACCGTGCAGTATCACTCCCAGGACATCGTTCCGATCCGAGCGAAGCTCAAGTACACGACCCTGATCGAATTGCCTCCCACCGAGAAGATCATGGAGGCGACTGTGGGCGACAAAGACTTCTGGATCGTCGATGTGGTGGGCAACTTCTGTTTCCTGCATCCGGCGAAGGCCGGTATTGCGTCGAATCTGAATCTGATCACCGACAAGGGGAACATCTATTCCTTCACCCTGCAGGACGTCTCGGCTACGGGGCAGGAACCGGACCTGAAGGTGATCATTCACCCGGCTGACCGTTCTTCCATCGTTGCCGCTGACGACCCGCCGCAGTTTGTTTCGGCAGCTCAATTGGAGCAGTCGAAGCAGCAACTCGCGGCCCTTGAAGCTCATGTCACCGAGGCGATTGACGAATACAGAAGCTCCTACCCCCTCTCCCTCAAGTTCGATTACACCTTCCATGCCAACGAGGCGCCATTCGACATCGAGGCGATCTATCACGACGACAAGTTTACCTACATCAAGACCGACGCGCCGGAGAAGTTCTCGATCTATGACATGCGCGACGGGAAGCCCAATCTGGTGACGTATCAGCTCCAAAATGGGACCTACATCATCCCGGAAGTGATGGACTCGGGTTACGTCGAGCTGGGCAAGAAGCGAATGGATTTTTCGCGCAAGGGGTGAAAAGGGGACGAGTATGCCGGAACCGATGACAAGCGCCCAGAATGCATTGCCCGCCGAAGGGGATCTGCGCCAGGCCCAGCCCGCTCCCAGGGGCGTGCTGCCGAAAAACCTGAAGCCGTGGCTTTACGTGTGCGCGGCGTTCCTCGTCATCCTCGCCGCTGTTTTCAGCGGGACCGGTAAAAAACTGGGCACGCAGAAGGGAACGGCGTCGCAACAGGCCCCACCGCCGGTACTCCAGGACAACACAGCGAGCAACCAGCAGCAACTCAGGAGCGACGCCGCGGCAGCCGAGCAGAGGATGCCGAACCAGGACGCGAACCCCGAAGATCCGCCGGCCCAGGGCATGACACCCGCACAGCAGGCCGCGGCCGCCGCCTACGGCCCCAATGGCGAGCCGAGCCCGTGCATACCCGGTCAGCCCTGCCCGCAGGGCCCTGCTGGGTATGCGCAGCAGCAACTATCCCCCGCGCAACAGGAGGCCCAGCAGCTTGCCGCCAGGGACCGCGAGCTATCGTACGATTCCCGCTTCGCATCGAACGTGGTCTACACACAGGCGCCGGAGCAATCTGCTCAGAAACCATCCTCTGCTGCCCTGGCCAACAGAGCAGTCGCGACCGGCCCACAGCAGAATGCGGGCTCTTCCCAGACAGCCCAGATTCAGGTGGGAAGCAATCTAATCGCGCCGCAAGCGCCTGCCAACCCGCCTGCGGCTTCACCCGCTCCGGCCACGCAAGGGCAAGATGAGCATAGACCGGAGGTCAACATCGACTCCGCAATCGGGACGCCGTATGTGATGTACGAGGGAACGACACTGGACACCGTCTTGATGAATCGGCTCGACGGGGACGCACCTGGTCCCGTGAAGGTGCTCGTCTCGAACCCTGTCTATTCGCACGATCGTCAGCATGTGCTCGTCCCGGCAGGAACCGTTGTCCTCGGCGAAGCGAAAGCGATCGGATCGCCGGAGATCGGCCATCAGCGCCGGATGGCCCTGGTCTTTCACCGGATGATTATGCCCGATGGCTACTCCGTAGACCTCGACCAGTTTCAGGGGCTTGACCAGTCAGGTGCAGAGGGCGTCAAGGGCAAGGTCAACAACCATTATCTCCAGATCTTCGGCGCTTCCATCGCGCTCGGCATCGTCGCGGGCGCCGGGGAGATCGAACAGGGTGGTGGGATCATTTCGACCAGCGGGTCGCAGACGTTTGCGACCGGGGCTTCGTCCAGCATCTCGCAATCGGCGTCCGACGTTCTCGACCGCTTCATCGAAATTCCGCCAACCATCACCGTCCGCGAGGGTCACCGCGTCAAGATCTACTTCACGCAGGATATGTTGCTGCCTGCGTATGAGAACCACACAATTCCCCAGTCGTTTTGAAGGAGAATCGAGATGCATCGAACGGCAGCGTGCGTCGCACTCGGACTCGCTCTCACCTTTGCTTTCACCGGATGCCGGAGCCATGAAGCAAAGGTGGCGGACCTGCAAAAGCAATATGACCAACTCGGAGCGCAATATCGCAAGGATTGCTTCGCGGAGGTGACCCAGGTCTCGCCGAAGCCCAGTCCAAAGTGCCTCGACGAAAAACGAAAGCTGGATGATGCCTGGAGCCGTCTCCAGGCCGAACGAGGGAAAAGGTAACCAGGAGAGAATTCGATGAAAATCCACGCCGCAATCGTAGCTTTAGCGGCGATGCTCGGAGTGTTGCCGGCACACGCCCAATTTGGCTCCGGGATCGTCTATGACCCCACGCAATCGGCCCACGCCATCGAACAGATCCGGCAGGGCCAGCAGATCTTCACGAACTCCGTCCGGCTGGCCGACAACGCAATTGCCACCTACAACCTCGCTCATGAAATGTCGCTGGCCCCTCAGAGCCTCTATCAACCGTTTCTATCGCCGTCGGCCTACTGGATGGCGCTGAACGAGGCGGCAGACACGTACGGCAACACCCAGCGGTGGACCAATGCCGTCAATACCGGCACTGGCGCGAGCATTGGATACCAGCAAGCCTCTGTCCCGATTACCGGTCGAATCAACGGCTATGGAAACCTGAGCACGACAGGACAGCAAGAGATTGCGGCACAAGGCGCCACGGTCGATCTCAACAATTCTGTGACCTCAAGCGACATGCAGACGCTCGGCACGATTCGAGCCGATTCCGAGAAACGCCAGGCCGATATCAATGCTCTCATCAGCGCATCGCAGTCTTCCAACCCGACTCAACACACCGAGATGGCGACGCTGCAGCGCATCAACCAGGCCCTGATTCTGCTGATTCAGGAACAACAGGAAGCGAATCAGATCAGCGAGGCGTATGCGCTGCAGCAGATCGTGGGGCAAAAGGTGCAGCAGGACAATCTGAAATCGCTCTTCGTTACAGCGAACGACTATGAACAGAATTTCAACTCCGTAACTCCCCGGCAGACGAGCGCCGGCACTCAGTGGGCATTTCATTACTAATCAAAAGGCTCGTATGGATTTCCTCGTCCTCATTAAGAACGGCTGCGACAACCTGACCGCGACGGCTTCTCCGTCAGTGGACGCGCTGGGTTTGCATATGGTGCTGGCACTCGCAACGATCATGATGGTCTGGTTCGGCGTTCAGGAAGCGCTGGCGTCGGCACAGGGCGGACCTGGGTTCAACGTTAGGAGATTCTTGGAATTCTTCGTGCTGATCACTTTCGCGTACTGCTTTGTGAAGTTCTACGACGGCAAAATTCCCGGCATTGGCTATTCCCTCAAAGGCTTCATCAGCGGCGGTACCAGCAGTCTGGTAGATTACATTGGCACTGACGCAACGCAGCAGGTTCAGGGCACGATTCATGCTGCCCTCAACCAGGCGGGTACACTGTCTCCCTCACTCACAGAGCCCTACACCCTTCTTTGCACATGGACAGTTCAGATCATCCTGTCCATTCTCACCGCCCTGATCGGCGTAATCATCGCCTACGGCGCCATCGGAGCGACGATCATCGGATTGGTCGGCCCGATCTTCATTCCCTGGATGGTGTTTGGAAAGACTGAATTCCTCTTCTGGGGATGGCTCAAGGCGTTCGTCGGGTTTGAGTTCTACAAGGTTGTCGCCGCAGCCACGCTCAGTGTGATGAGCCATCTGCTCATTCAGTACTTCACGAGCGGCCTGCACAGTCTTTCCGAGCCGCAACAACTCGTAACACTGATGCCGGGTCTCCTGATCCTCTGCTTTGTTGCTGGCTTCATTCTTCTCAAGATCCCCACGATGACTGCGTCTCTCTTCTCCGGCCACGTCGGTGGCCATGGAATCGGCGCTGGCGGAATAGTCACAGCAGCCGTTCTGCGGGTTATGTAAGGCGCATGGAGGCACTCGAAATGGCGACAGAAGCAAAGGCCAATCCAGAGATCACACGCGCAGCCGAACGCTATCTCGAGCAGTACGGCGACCCGCTGGTGATGAACACCTACCTGAAGGTCACGATTCTTGTACTCACCATCGTCTGCCTCGTCCTTGCCGGTCTGATTTATCGCGGCCAGATAGCGCTCGCCAGCGTGCATCCTCTGATCGTGCGCATCAACGACGTAGGGCAGGCACAGGCCATCGACTACCGCGATTTCAGGTACCGGCCGGAAGAGGCGGAAAACAAGTACTACCTCACGCGCTGGGCCGAGCTTTACTTCGGTCGCGACCGCTTCACGATCGGGCGTGAGCAGACGAACGCGCTTTACTTCTTCGCCGACGATCTGCAGCGGACAGTGATCGATCAGGAGCAAAAAAGCAACACGATCGCCGACTACGCCAAAGACAGCTCGCTACCGTTTGTCGATGTCGAGGTAAAGAATGTGATCCTCGACAACCTGCGGCAGCCGCCCTATTCGGCGCGCATCGAGTTCGAAAAGGTCTTCACGAATCCCCAGGATCAGTCCGTGATCAGGCGGGAGCAATGGACGGCCAGCGTGACCTACGTCTTTCGGGACAAAGTGCAGAACAACGAATTGGCCGTGAATCCCCTCGGGTTGACGATCATCCGTTTCCGTGCAGACCAGGGATTCAGCTGAGCCATGTCCCTGGGCGACGATCCGATTTCTGTTTCAGTCCAAGCCATTGAAGAAACGTTGCTTAGGTTGGTTTCGGCGATTCCCAAAGTTTTCCGCACGCCGGTGGTTGTGTAGGGGGCTCCTATTGCGGTCCAATGGGGGCAGCCAACCGCTCCCGTGAACGGAGGAAACATTGAAGTTCACGAGAGATCGCTACCAGCATGGCTCCCTACGCCGCGTTCAGCGGGCAAAAGGGCCCGATGTCTGGGAATTCAGGTACAGCACGTACGAAAATTGCGTGCGGAAACAAAGACAATTAACCCTCAGTTCGAAGAAATATCCGAGTGAGGCGGCAGTGAAGCGAAAGGTCGAAGGCCTGCTTCTGAAACTCAACTCGGGCACATCCAGCACTACCCTTCAGGAGCCTACGCTGGAGGCAGTGATGGAGATTTTTACCCGGGAGGAGATGCCGGAGCGGGTGAAGAGTCAACAGAATTACCGGCTCCTGATGGACCGGCACATCCAGCCGAAATGGGGATCGTTGTCCCTATCCAGAATTCGACCTTTCGAGGTCGAGGCCTGGCTCAAGGAACTGAACTACTCCCCGGAAACGAAGCGGCACATCAAAAGCATGTTGTACCGGCTCTTTGAATGTGGCATGAAACGAGGCTGGCTCGAGGCTCAAAGAAACCCGATGAGCCTGGTCCGAGTGAAAGGCCGTAGCCGCGTAGTCGAGAAAGTTGTTCTAACACCTGACCAGATGGCGATCGTGAGAGGAAACCTCGAGGATCCGATTCTGCTGATGTCAGAACTTGCCTGTTACCTGGGACTGCGAATCTGCGAGGTGTTGGGTCTGATGTGGGAAGATTTTGACCCAGTGGCGAAGACGCTTTCGATCTGCCGTTCGGCAGTGGACGGCTATGTTGCCGACGTAAAGACCGAAGCCTCGCGAGACGTGATTCCGTTGAGCGGGGAATTCATTTCCTTCATTCTTAGGTGGCAGCAAATCGCGCCGCTTTCGGCGGAAGGCTGGATGTTTCCGAGCATCATCACAGGCAGGCCGTATCACGCCGGCATTTTGCTTCGTCGGCATCTTGCGCCCTTGGCCTCCAAAGTTGGAGTGCCAAGGCTCGGCTGGCACACGTTCCGGCACACCTTCCGCAGCTGGCTCGATGCGGTAGGAACTGCGGTCGGAGTTCAGCAGAAAATGATGCGCCACGCCGATGTGGCGACAACGATGAACATTTACGGGAAGGGAATGATGGACAGCAAGCTTGATGCCCATACAAAGCTTCTCGTTTACGCAGGTGTGGGGATTTGTGGGGTTGAGGTTGATCAGGAATCGACGTAAGTTGTTGGTTTAATGGTCGGGGCGGAGGGATTCGAACCCCCGACCCTCTGCTCCCAAAGCAGATGCGCTACCAGACTGCGCTACGCCCCGACTCGGCACCGCCGCACCAGGCCGGCGCAGCGTGCCCTGACTGGTCTGATTGTAGCCTGGCCCCCTCCGCCCCAGCCGCAGGCTCGGCCTCAGGCCCCCACCCGACGCGCCAGCCACAGGAACGCCACCAGCACCGCCAGAAACGGCACCGCAAGAATGAAGAGGATCCCCCCCAGCAGCGTGAGCAGGAAGGCATAGTCCTTCCACGTATGCCGGTGCGGCTGGCGCAGATGCCGCACCATCAGATGGTAGTTCCGCCGGTTGGCCTTCCACGCGATGTCGAACACGTCGCCGAACAGCGGAATCGTCCCGATAATGACCTCGATCCCCACATTCACCAGCATGCGCACCAGCGTGATCCACGGCACGCCCCGGATCCACGCCGCCAGAATGATCACAAACGACGCAAGGCCCGCAAGGATATCGCCGAAGCCGGGAATCAGCCCGATCAGCCCGTCCAGACCGATGCGCACCGGCGTGAACGGGATGTGGAACCAGTCGTCGAGCAGGTGCGCGAAGAAGTCGATGTTCTCGTCGGAGAACCACCGCTGCGCGCGCTGTCGCACGGTCACAGGCGGCGGCGCGGGCGGCAGCACCTCGGGTTGGAACGGATCGGGCATCGGGCTCGCGGAGGCCGGCACACGCAGTAAGAAGCGCCGTGGGGCAATGCTACAATCAGGGTTGGCATGGCGGCTATAGTTCAGCGGCAGAACGCCTGACTGTGGCTCAGGATGTCGTGGGTTCGATCCCCACTAGCCGCCCCAAAAATCCCCTGAAATCCA
>JBKICP010000250.1:0-3063 GCA_046567085.1 Acidobacteriota bacterium | reverse complement strand
ACGGATAGATTGCCGATGCCCTGGAAAACTCATGCGATCAGCTACGGCGCAGCCGCCTCCATTTTTCTTGTCGCCCGTTGTGCCTCGAATTGGGCCGGCGGCAGAGAGCCGAGTGCCGAGTGAAGGCGTTTCTGGTTATAGACCTTTTCCAGGAACACGCCGATCCGGGAGTCGAACCTCGTCGCATTCTTAGTTTCGCTTTGGATCTCCGATGTGGAGATGCTCGCGTCGTCTGAGCGCTCAGATACAGAGGCTCGATGGCAGCATCGGCGATCAGTCAGACTTCCTGCATGTGCTCGTCACAGCCTTTCTGGACTCGGACGGGAGTCAGCGTACTTGCCGGACGGGACGAAGCGGGTCGCGTCGAGATAAGAAATCGCCTGCGGGAAGGCTAACGGCATCTAAGCGAGCATGAAAAAGGCTCAAAAATCTCGGGGCGGAATGACCCGCCGGCAACTATTGCAGTTTGCGGGGGCACTCGGAGGATTGCAGGGGGCGGGGTGGCTGCTGTCGGGGTGCGGCCTCGGCGGCACGAAGAATATGCTGCCGACGACCGGCGCCTGCGCCAGCGTGAACGCGATCGACCACGTCGTGATCGTGATCCAGGAGAACCGCTCGTTTGATCACTACTTTGGCAGCTATCGAGGAGTGCGGGGGTTCAACGACGCGAGCGCGGCGTTTCAGCAGCCGTATCCCGGGAACGCGTCGGCGTCGCCGACGGGAGTGCTGCTGCCGTTTCATCTGGATACCACAACGACGAACGCGGCGTGCACGCATGATATCAGCCACGACTGGGTACCGCAGCACCAAAGCTGGAACAACGGTGCGATGAACGGCTTTGTGACATCGCGACTGGCGATCAACGCGAACGATGCGGTGCTGAGCATGGGCTATTACACGCGGGCCGATCTGCCCTTCAACTACGCCGTTGCAGATGCATTTACGATTTGCGATAACTACTGCTGCTCGGTGATCGGGCCGACCGATCCGAACCGGCTGTATTCGATGGCGGCGTCGATCGATCCGGCAGGAAAGGCCGGGGGCCCGTTGCTGCAGACGCTGGTGACGAACCGGTCTTCGTTCTTTGGCAAGCTGACGTACACGACGATGCCGGAGCAGTTGCAGACCAGGGGCATCTCGTGGAAGGTGTATACGTCGCCGGACCAGAACATCCTGAACAGGATGTTCTCCGACAACGTGCTGTCGTATTTCGCCAACTTTCAGGATCCGAATTCGGTGCTGGCGCAAAATGCCTTCGGGCCGCAGTTTCCAACGGACTTTATTTCGGATGCGACTTCAGGGAACCTGCCGCAGGTGTCGTGGATCATTCCCTCCGTTGTGGACTCGGATCATCCACCGGCGCCGGCGGTCTTCGGCGAACTCACAGTGTCTGCGATCCTGTCAGCACTGACGGCGAATCCGGCGACATGGGCGAAGACCGCGCTGTTCCTGACCTATGACGAGAATGGCGGTTTCTTCGATCACGTGCCTCCGGTGACCGCGCCTCCGGGGACGACGGGGGAATATGTGACGGCGGCGGCGGTGCCGGATCCGACAGTGATTGGGAATCCGGCGATCAGCGGACCGATCGGGCTGGGATTCCGGGTGCCGATGCTGGTGATCTCGCCGTACAGCCGGGGCGGGTTCGTGTGCTCGGATCTGTTCGACCACACGTCGCTGCTGCGCTTTCTGGAGACGCGATTCGGGGCAGAGGTGCCCAACCTGACGGCGTGGCGGCGTTCAACCGTGGGCGATATGACGAGCGCGTTCAACTTCGCCGCACCGGACAATTCTGTCCCGTCAATTCCCTCGCCGGTCTCGGCGGTAGCTTCGGCAATTACGGAGTGCGAGGCGAACCTGGCGGGATTCACGCAGTATCCGCTGCCGAGTTCCCAGACGATGCCGACCCAGGAGACGGGGAAGGCCACGCGCCCCAGCGGGACCTGCTGAGGGATGGGGCATGCCTTCCGCGATGAATCCGCCCTGGAGATACTTCGAGATCGGCGCAAAGATCTGCTGCATATTCACGGTAGCGACGATTTGAGCGGGCGCACCCGTCGTCGCCTAATGCGGAACGGCCGCCATGCCGTATCCATGTATCGCCGTGGAGAACAGTGCGAAGAACGGTGCGATTCGTCTCTTCATTGCGCCCCTCTGTCTGATTTTCGGGATGACGCCCCGTGTGCCGCCTGGCACGCTATCACTGCGCGACCGGAAACTGGTAGATATCGACGCTGATTGGCGCCACCATCACGCCACCGGATGCGGCGCGCACAGGGATTTCCTGAATGGAAACCTGCGCGGGCTGGCCGACATGATTGGCCGCCTCCAGATCCTTCCCGGTCAACCGCCATAGCCTCGATGCACCTTCGATTCGGGCACCGGTGAAATCCAGATCCAGCCTCTGTTCCTTGTCCGTTGCGTTCACCACCGAGACATTCAGATATTTGTGATCCGGGCTTAGCGCCGCAAATACGTCCAGCGGATAGGTCGGGCTTCCCGAACGGGTCTTCGGTTCATCCGCATAAGGAGGGTTCCTGGTTGGCGGCTGCGGTGAATTACCGGACACATCCACAGGCAACGAGCTGACAAAGTGATCGCCATACAGCTTGAACACAAGACCAGTCGTGTTCATGGTCGACGCCGTGGGCGTAATGTCCAGTGTCGAGGTCCCCATGGTGTGGGCGGTCATGGTCAGGAAGGCGGTGTGCCGCATCTCTTCGTTGAAGAGCATCGCGTAGGCAAGAGCCGACCTCAGATTGACTCCACGGCCAAAGCCGCTTCCACCAAAGTACGCATACTCGTCAATGGAGAGAAACGTCTTCTTTTGCAGCATCTCCGGGAAGCGCTGCTGGTATCCTTCCCACTCCTCTGCCTTGCGGCGGATCACGTCGCCGGCATAGCGCGCGAATTCCAGAGTGGTCGGATCGTATTTCACCCACGCGTCGGTGGACGGTGCATCCGGCGGCAGGCTCTTTGCCTTCTCTATATCGAAGTGCCTGCCGGGCGATTCGTACCAGTGCTCTGCAATACCATCGAAAGTTCCCCAACAGTTTTTCAGAA
>JBKICP010000249.1:0-5129 GCA_046567085.1 Acidobacteriota bacterium | reverse complement strand
GACACCTTCCTCGTCTGCGGCGGCGATGGCACCATCTTCCAGGTCATCCAGGGCCTCGCCGGATCCGACGCCACCCTTGGCGTCCTCCCCTTCGGCACCGGCAACGTCATCGCCCAGAACCTGCACATGCCGCGCAATCCCCTGCGCGCGGCGCAGCTGCTTCTGGACGCACGCCCGCGCGAAGTCACCCTGGGCGAGGTCACCCTCAACCCCACCGGCCACAAGCGCATGCGCCGCTGGTACTTCTTCATCGCCGCCGGCATGGGCGTCCACGCCGCGCTCATGAACCTCGCCCCCACCGGCCAGGGCAAACGCCGCGGCGGCCGCCTCGCCTACTTCATCGGTGGATTCCGCCTCCTCGTCGACCACCCCATTCTGCCCTTCCAGCTCGAAATGACCCGCACCGACGGCACGGCCCACATCGTGCCCGCCTGCGAAGCCATCGCCACCCACGTCCCGGAGATCAACCGCTGGCGCCCCGGCGGCGATCCCTTCCAGCCCTGGCTCCGCGTCGCCTGGGTGCCTCCCACCGGCCGCCTCGGCCTCGGACACGCCAGCTTCCACGCGCTCGCCACCCACAAAACAGGACCCCAGGGCGGATGGGGCCGCCTCCCCTTCGCCCAGTACGCCACCGTCACCCGGCTCGTCTGCCGCCCGCTCACCGGCACCCCCTACCGCACCCCGCTGCTCGTCGAAGCCGACGGCGAAGTCCTCGGCGCCAGCTATACCGACATCCGCGTCAGCGACAAAAAACTCCGCCTCCTCTGGCCCAATGGCGGCAAAAACGCCACGAACCCCTGACGCGCTCCCCCATCGCTGAAGAGAGCCCCCCCCGCCCCCGCCCCCAAAACCAGCGACCGCCAGGTTCACCCCATAGCAAGAAGCGAACGCCGTCCCCCGTTCCCCGCGCAATGTAAAGCCCGGCCGCACGCCACCCCGAAGTACCACCCCCATCCCATTAAGGAACCCCGGCCCCCCCCGCCCCCATCGCCCTCCTCTCCGCATCCCCAAAAGCCAGCGAAGGCCAGGTTCACCCCACAACCCGGGGTCCCCCGGCAGGCCCGGTTTTGGCCTGTTGGGGTGGAGAGCAAGAAGCAAACGCCGCCAGCGCGACCCTGCAACCCAAAGCCCGCCATCCCTCGCCCCGAAGTACCGCGCCCATCCCCATTCCGGCACCCGCCGCTCCCACCGTTCCATTCCGAACTAACCCCCGCGCTTACTCCGCCGATAACTCCCCCATACAGGCGCTCTGTGCCTGATTCTGGTTCCTGAAAGCCTCACCCATGCCGGAGGAAAACTCCCCCATCGCCGACGACTGGTTCCGCTACGCCCTCGCTCTCCAGGCCTCCGAGGACGGCTTCTTCAACTGGGACCTCGTCGCCGACCGCCTCTGGGTCTCCGGCCGTTTCCGCTCGCTCACCGGCCTCTGCGACGCCTGCTCCACCCTCGCCGCCTGGCTCGACCGCGTCCATCCCCACGACCGCCCCCGCCTCGAAGCCGAGCTCCACACCCTCCGCGCGGGCCACACGCCGAACCTCGCCGTCGAACACCGCGTCCAGAGCGAGGACGCCTCCTGGCGCTGGGTGCAGCTGCGCGCTGTCGCCGCCCGCGACCCCTCCGGCCGCCTCGCGCAGATCGCCGGCACCCTCGCCGACACCACCGCGCGCCGCACCGCCGACCCCCTCACCGGCCTGCCCAACCGCGCCTTCTTCGTCGACCACCTCGAGCACCGCATCGAGCGCGGCTTCCTCCACGCGGACTGGAACTTCGCCCTCCTCTCCGTCATCGTCGACCGCTTCGACTCCCTCTGCGAAACCCTGGGCTCGCGCGGCGGCGAGCATCTGCTCATCGCCACCGCCGAGCGCCTCCAGGCGCTGCTCCCCGGCGCCTCGCTCGCCGCCCGCCTCATCGGCGCCGAGTTCATGATCCTGCTCGAAGGCGTGAATACCGCCATCGAAGCCTCTCGCTTCGCCGCCCACCTCACGGCCTCCTTTCGCGAGCCCGTTCTTCTCGCCGGCCACCCGCTCACCCCCCAGCTCGCTATCGGACTCGCGCAGGCCTCCCCGCTCTGCTCCCACCCCGAAGAGCTCATCGCCGACGCCGAATCCGCCCTCCTCCACGCGCGCCGGCAGGAGCCCCCCGGCATCGTCTCTCACACCCAGGGCATGCGCGAGCGCGCCGTCGAGCGCCTCGAGCTCGAGGCCGAACTCCGCCGCGCCATCCACCAGGGCGAGCTCGTCCTCCACTACCAGCCCGAAGTCGACCTGCGCACCAACGGCATCATCGGCTTCGAAGCCCTCGCCCGCTGGAACCACGCCCGCCGCGGCCTGCTGCCGCCCGCCGAGTTCATCCCCCTCGCCGAAGAAACCGGCCTCATCCTCCCCCTCGGCGTCTGGGGCCTCGCCGAAGCCTGCCGCCAGATGGTCGAATGGCGCCGCACCGGCTGCGCGCCCCTGCAGAGCGCCCGCATCAGCGTCAACCTCTCCGCCCGCCAGTTCCAGGAGCCCGAGCTGGTCTCCCGCGTCGAACAGATTCTCGCCGCCACCGGCCTGCCCGCCGCCTGCCTGCGCCTCGAAGTCACCGAGAGCAGCCTCATCTCCGACGCGCAAGCGGCGCAGCGCACCATGCTCGCTCTCGAACGGCTCGGCGTCGGCCTCCACATGGACGACTTCGGCACCGGCTACTCCTCCCTCGACTACCTGCAGCGCTTCCCCTTCGACACCCTGAAAATCGACCGCACCTTCGTCCAGGGCATCGCCTGGGACCGCGAGTCGCGCCTCATCGTCAGCTCCATCCTCGCGCTGGCCCGGTCGTTCGGGATGAACGTGGTCGCCGAAGGCATCGAGGACGCCGACCAGCTCGAACAGCTCAGGACCCTCGGCTGCCCCTGCGGTCAGGGATTCTACTTTGCCCGCCCCATGGAACCAGCCGCCGTCGACGCCCTCCTCCGAACCGGAGGCTGGGCGGCCACTCCGATAGCCCAGGCCTGAAAGCAGGGCACGGGGCACCGGGCACCCAGCTCTCATCGTCTCGCTCGCCCCTCCGCTCGCCCCCTCGTCCCAGCTCCCGGCTACAGGCCGCTGCCCAGCTTCCCTGCTATACTCAATCCTGCTGTTCAATCGCAGTTTCAGCAGGATCACATGCCCAAACTCAAGACGCATCGGGGCGCGGCAAAGCGCTTCAAAAAGACCGGCACGGGCAAAATCAAGCGCGGCCAGTCCAAAATGCGGCACATCCTCACGTCGAAGGAAGTCAAAACCAAGCGCCATCTTCGCAAGAACACGCTGGTTTCTGACGCCGACCACGCCAAGGTCGCCCGCATGATTCCCTACGCCTGATCCTTCCGGGCCTGCTCTCCGCGAGCGGGCTCCCTCAGCCCGGCATCGAAACCGGCCGAGAGAGGACAGGTACAACCGAGCGAGTGAAGAGGCCCTCCCGCCTCCAGCCGCCTGACCAGCAACCAAAGGAGACTCACCATGCCACGCGTCAAACGTGGAACCAAACGATCCGACCGCCGCAAGAAAATCCTCAAAAGGGCCAGCGGCTACTTCCTCACCAAATCCAAGCTCTACCAGGCGGCGCAGGAAGCCGTCGAGCGCGGCCTGAAGTTCGCCTACAGCGGCCGCAAGCAGAAGAAGCGGCAGTACCGGTCCCTGTGGATCGTGCGCATCAACGCCGCCGCCAAGGCCAACAGCATCTCGTACTCGCAGCTGATCAGCGGCCTGAAGAAGGCCGGGGTAGAGCTGGACCGCAAGGTCCTGGCCGACCTTGCCGTGAACGATGCGCCCGCCTTTACCGCTCTGTGCGGGCAGGCGAAGGCCGCGCTGAAGCCGGCCGCAGCGTAAGCCGTTCGACCCTGCGAAGGCCCGTCAGCACCTGACTGTGCCGACGGGCTTTTCGCTTGCCGGCCGGGCGCCGACGCCTTCTTCGTTCTTCCGCCACATTCCTGCCGCCGCACCCGGCAGGACCGCGTAAACTGAGGCTTCTCACGAAGACATCTGCCCATGCCCACCTCTGAATCGAGCCCTGCCCAACGCAAGCCCGCCACCTACGCCGCCTCCGGGGTCGACATCTCGGCCGGCGACCGCACCAAGCAGCGCATCAAGTACCTGGCCCAGCGCACCTTCACGCGCAACGTGCTGGGCGAAATCGGCGGCTTCGGCGGCCTCTTCAAACTCGACGGCAAGTACCAGGAGCCGGTGCTGGTCTCCTCGGCCGATGGCGTGGGCACCAAGTTGAAGCTGGCCTTCCAGCTCGGGATCCATCACACGGTCGGCGCCGACCTGGTGAACCACTGCGTGAACGACATCGCGGTGCAGGGCGCAACCCCGCTGTTCTTCCTCGACTACCTCGCGACCGGGCGGCTGGACGGACAGGTGGCAGAAAAGGTGGTCTCGGGGCTGTCGGATGCGTGCCGCGCGAATGGCTGCGCGCTGATCGGCGGCGAGACAGCGCAGATGCCGGGCTTCTACGCCGATGGGGAGTACGACCTGGCGGGGTTCATCGTCGGTGTGGTGGAGCGCTCGAAGCTGATCACCGGCGCAAAGATTCGCGTCGGCGATGTGCTGCTGGGCTTTCCCTCGACGGGACTGCACACGAACGGCTACTCGCTGGCGCGGCAGCTGTTCTTTGAAGTAGCGAAGTACAAGCCGGAGCAGTACGTGAACGCGCTCAAGGAGAAAGCCGGCGCGGCGCTGATGAAGACCCACCGCAGCTATCTGAGCCTGATCAAGAAGCTCATGGTCAGCGATTATGCAGCGGGGTTCGCGCACATCACCGGCGGCGGCATCACGGAGAATCTGCCGCGGATTTTGCCCAAGACGGTGTCGGCGCACGTGGAGCTGGGGAGCTGGCCGGTGCTGCCAATCTTTGAGCATCTGCAGCAGCTGGGGAACGTGGCGCAGGAGGAGATGCTGCGCACGTTCAACATGGGAATCGGACTGATCGCGGTGATCCCGGCTGAGCGGTTCAAGCGGTGCAAGTCGATGCTGGATCGCGGCGGAGAGAAGAGCTACGTGATCGGGCGGATCGTGAAGGGCGACCGCAAGGTCGTCTACGCGTAATGGAACGCCCGAGCTGGTAGCCTAAGCCTCTGAACCTACATCCACCTATGCACAATCTTGGCATTC
>JBKICP010000248.1:0-27767 GCA_046567085.1 Acidobacteriota bacterium | reverse complement strand
AGAAAAATGCAGAGATCCAGATAGATGAAGACAATCGTCCAGCGCAGCCGGTGCCCGAACTTCGGCAGCGACGACATCGTCACCCCGATGGGCAGCACAGCGAACCCCAGTGCCCCGAAAATCAGAGCCCAGCGATTTTGCGGCACCGTGACGATCAGCGCGATGTAGATCGTGTTGGCCGCCAGCAATGCGGCCAGCATCAGCGGGCTCGCGTGTGAACGGCGGTAAGGCACCGAAGCCCACATAAACAGCACGCCCGCCCAGGTGAGCGCCGCCAGGCCGATGATCCCCAGTACCGTGTTGGCCAAAGCCCCGGAGGGCGACAGCGCGAACGCTGCGAAGTGCAGGACGATCATCCCCCAGCCTGTCAGCCAGATTCCTGAAGCTGTGGAGCGGCAGCGCCGCGCGACCGAGCCGAATGCGCCGGCCAGCAGCGCTATCGCAACCAAATCCGGTACTTTGGTCCAATCGATCACAGGAGCTCACCGTATGGCGGAACAAAAAGATCGAGCGTCTCAGCGGAAGCTCGGCTCCGCACGATTTTCATCGTTCTCAGCGATGCGGAGGGATACCGACTCCCCCGATCTCTGCGGCTGGTGGATCTCTGCGGATCCAGCCGGGCCGATGAATCCTGCCTCGCGCTTTTGCAGACCAGTCGGGGATTGGCGAGGATGACGTCCCGCAGGGCTTCTTCCTGCCTGCCGGGTCCATTGCCGCAAGCCTATCGGACCGCCGAACACCCCCCAATTCCGCAGAAGTTGTAGCAGCGGTTACGTTTGGGTCCGGACGGCCGGATTCGCGTCAATCTGATCGTTCGATCAGGCCGCTCATCAAATTAGGCAGAATAGTTTTAGCAGGACCGCCATGACTCAGACAGAATTTCGCATCGAGAACGATTCCATTGGGGAAGTTCGCGTCCCCGCCGATAAACTCTGGGGCGCACAAACCCAGCGCTCGCTCGAGCACTTCAGTATCGGCGCCGAATTGATGCCCCGCGAAATGATTGGCGCCTACGCCATTCTCAAGAAAGCCGCCGCCCACGCCAACCTGGCTGCCGGCTGGCTCGACGGCGAACGCCACGCCCTCATTGACCGCGTCTGCGACGAGATCCTCGCCGGCCGCCACAGCGACATGTTTCCGCTCCACGTCTGGATGACCGGCAGTGGCACGCAGTTCAATATGAACGTCAACGAGGTCATCTCCAACCGCTGCTGCCAACTCGCCGGAACCCCGCTCGGCAGCAAAATGCCGGTCCATCCCAACGACCACGTCAATCTGTCGCAGTCCTCCAACGACAATTTCCCCTCGGCGATGAACATCGCCGCCGCCGTGGATACCACGCAGCGACTCATCCCCGCCGTGCGCCTTCTCCACGACGCCATCGCCCAAAAAGCCGACGCCTGGCGGGACATCATCAAGATCGGCCGTACCCACATGCAGGACGCCACGCCCCTCACCCTCGGCCAGGAGTGGTCCGGCTACGCCACGATGCTCGCCGACGATCTCGACCGTATCGACGCAGCCCTCAAAGGCGTCTACCCGCTGGCGCTGGGAGGCACCGCCGTCGGCACCGGCATCAATACAGCGCCCGGTTTTTCTAAAGCGGCCGCTGCAGAGATCGCTCGCCTCACGCAGCTCCCCTTCATCGCTGCTCGAAACAAGTTCGCCGTCCAGGGCTCGCACGATGCGCTGGTCCACTTCTCCGGAGCGCTCCGCACCCTCGCCGTCTCTCTCTACAAAATCGCCAACGACATTCGCCTCATGTCCTCCGGGCCGCGAGCTGGCTTCGCCGAACTGCTCATCCCCGAGAACGAGCCCGGCTCTTCCATCATGCCCGGCAAGGTCAACCCCACCCAGGTTGAAGCCCTCACCATGATCGCCGTACAGGTGATGGCCAACGACGTCGCTATCGGATTCGGGGGCGCCGGCGGCTACCTCGAGATGAATGTCTACAAGCCGCTCATGATTCACAACCTCATCCAGTCCATTACCCTCCTCGCCGACGGCTGCACGAACTTCCGCCAGCACCTCGTCGAAGGCGCCCAACCCAATCGCAAAAAGATCCAGGAAGACCTCGCGCGCTCGCTGATGCTGGTCACCGCGCTCTCGCCTGTCATCGGCTACGACAAGGCCGCCGAGATTGCGCACTACGCTATGCAGCACGACCTCACCCTTCGGGACGCCGCCCTCCACCTCGGCTACGTCACCGGCGAAGACTTCGACCGCATCGTCGACCCCGCGAAGATGGTGCATCCCCTGCCCCCGCAATAGCCGGTTCAACCGCCGGATTTCCCCTTCCGATGGCTGCAGCAGCCCGAAGTCATTCTCCGTTGGTGCACGCGAGGGCGGCACTGTGGGCGCAACGCGCCTGACGCCCCCGAGGGATTCCAGCCCGCACAAAAAGCGGGCTACTCTTCCCCGCATGGCAGAGACCTACAGGGCTGAATGGGAGATGCGGCCGGTGCTGAGTCTGGCCGGGCAGACCGCCACCGTGATTCAGCGCAACGGCACGCGCAAACAGATCCGCTTCGGTCGCGATGTGCGGCTGCGTCGCGAAGGCGCACGGCCTCCGGGCGCCACCGCCGTGCTGCAGCCCGTCGTCGAGGGCCACATCGAGACCGCCGAATCCGCCTTCGATCCCGAAGACCAGCAGATCGTCCTCAGCGACGGCAGTACCTTCAGAATTACGTTCAGCTATCAGAGCTTCTTCTTCGCCGTCGAACCGCTGTCCGCTCGTCTCCGTACGCACCTGCTGTCGCTCTGAAGCCTCTCTGCGTGTCCCCCGGCCGAGGTACCGGACCCGACGAATAATCTCAGGCCGAGATCTCGTGATAGAGGCGGTAGTCCTCATGCTGAATATCGGGAAACGCCCGGAAGGCAACCGGAGCTGCCGCCGATTCCACCTTCCATGAAGCTCCCTGCTGTCGGGCGCCCATCAGCTGCGCGCGCGTGAAACAGCTCTCCGAGGAATTGATTCCGAAGAGCGCCAGCGGACCGGCCAGCAGCGCGACCGTTTTGGGATGCTGCTCGTCGACCGCCTCCACCCGGCGGACCCGATCGATGGAGTATTCGATGGTGTCGCCGGATTTCCACTCGCGACGGATCGACGCAAAGGTCCCCGGATGGACTTCGCCTTCCCACCTTTTTCCATTGATCGAAAGCGATGTGCCCGCTCCGGCCCACGCAGGAACCCGCAGCGCGATCGCGAATGTCTGCGGGCTCTCGCCCGTGACGCGCAGCGTGACTTCGTCCGCATACGGGTATCGGGTCTGCTGCTCCAGTACAAAATCCGCGCCCTGCTGCCGCAACTTCACGCGCGAAGGAACGAACAGATTCACATACACGCCGTCACGTGAACGGAAGTATGAACTGATGCCGTAATCGGCGGTCACCTGCGGGAAGGTCCCCGAGCAGCACGGCCATTGCTCGGGGTAATAGACCTTGTTGGCATGGTTGTTGTAGTCGGCGTAGTAGAAACTGAAGCCCGACGGCTGCAGCGGAAATGCACCCAGAATCGTGTTGTAGAGCACCTTCTCCATGCTGTCGCCATAACGACTGTCGCCGGTAATCCGCATGAGGTAGCGAACGATTTTGAAGTGCCCATAGGCGCCGCACGGCGTCTCAAAACTGGCATGGGTGCTGGTGAGGCTCTCGCCCAGCCCGCCGCTGCCCGGTTCAACGAACGTCTCATTCGGGCCCCAGCCGCCGGTGGCAAAGCTCTGTGCCAGAACGAAGCCGAACCCGTTGCGCGCTGCGCGCAGGTGCTTCTCGCTGCCCAGCACCAGGTAAGCCTGCGATGCGGAACTGAGCGCATTCACGTGGCTGTATGCGTGCTGATGGGGTAAGGCATTTTCGCTGTTCGCCAGAGGATCGAAGTAATCCTTGTCCTGCAGGAACCGCTGCGCCAGTTCGAGGTAGCGACGATCCCCCGAGCGCTTCCACGCGAGGAAGAAGTTCTCCGGCAGCGTGTAGCTCTCGTCCCACGTATAAGAGATATTCGGATGCGGACGCGCCGCCATCTCCGAACGCGTGAGCGCCCGCGGCGGAAGATAGGGCATGACGGCGTCCGTAGCGCGAGCCAGAGCCGGCAGCGCGTCAGGATCGTGCGCGAACTGGTGTGCGTCGATCAGCCCGCAATTGATTTTGTCGAAGGTATAGCAGGGCAGGCAATAATCTGCGTAAAACTTCGGCGTGATGGTTTCCGCATAGCCACGAACGAGGCGGTGAATCTTCGCCTGCGTGGGTTTGTCGCCGGTGGCAGCATAGGCACGCGCGAGGCCGGAGACATATTGCCCGAAGGTGTGGCCCGGGATATAGCCGGTCATGTTGTTCGGCGGATCAAACTCATCGGACCAGCTGTACCATCCGCCCATATCCGGACCGGGCGCCGGCAGCCCCGCCTTTTGCCGGAATGGCTTGAGCAGAGCGTCTTCATTCGCCGCAAGAAACAAAGCGTGGTTGGCGCGGAATTGCGTCCGCATCGGACCCTCGAGCAGTTCGATATCCGCATAGTCAAACTGGCCAAGGACCGTGGACCCCTTATCGCCAGGCGTCGATGCCTGGGCCATCAAGCGGGGTCTCAGCGCGCCGACAGCAACAGCAGCCGCGCCGCTCTTGAGGAAGGATCGGCGAGAGAATCGTTTTCTCATGGGCACTCCTCGACAGGAAATCCCGGGACGGCTTTCGCGTCTCCGCTTGATGCTAGCGGCGGTTTCCCCCTCTGTCAAAAAGACGAAGCGAGACAGCACAAAGATAGCGTGGATACAGTCGTTGACCCGCGGGGCGACCGGCACATGACCTGATAGCAGGCCGGACATTGACAATGTTCTGAACGCAGGGCGTCAGGAGAATCGGTCCTGGGAAACGTTATCTCCGCTCTCAGGAGGGAGCCGTGGAGCGCTCCAGCGTGTGCATCTTCCTGCCCAACAACCCCCTTGATAGACTCGGAGAAACTCATCGCGGAGGTAGGGTTTTGAACAAGGTGATCCATGCGGCGATTCTGACGGGGCTGGTGGCAGCAGCAGCCGGTACAGCCAGCTATGCCAAAGACAAGACGGCCAATCAGGAGCCAGTGGCGTGGGGCATGCAGTCCGGCAACGAGGGCTGCGTGATCTTCAAAGAGTACGACACAACCGTCTCCGCGATGGCCCAGGGCGGCGGCGGTTTCACCACGCAGACAGTCAAACAGCTGGAGATGGTGGACGCCATCAAGGCGACGCTGCCCAAAAAGAAGTACAGCGAAACCAAAGAGGATGTCGACGCGCTCAATCAGCTGGGCATGCAGAACCACCTGAAGTTCGTGAAGATCCCGAAGAAGTACACACCCGAGCAACTGGAAAAGGCCAAAGCGATGTGCGGGGTTCAGTAAACCGGCCGCAGGCGACGCCTTACGCCTTGTACGCCGGCCCCAGATACTGCGGGTTGTGAATCGTGCCGTCGAAGTGCGGGCTGGTCTTGAACAGCTCGTAATTTCCCGTCATCGCCGCATTGCGGGTCTTCTCCAGCAGCGCCGCGACCTGCGCCTCACTCATCGGCTTGAAGCTGGCGACCGCCTCAAACGCCTGATCCATCACCTGCGGCGAGTCGATGCCGGTGATCACCACACTGGCCGGTGAGTTGAGGCTGAAGTGGAGAGCCTCCATTGGTGTCACCGTGTGGCTGTCGAGAATAAAGTGGTCTCCAAAGGTCTTCATCGCCAGAATCGCCGTCCCCTGCTGCTGCGCTACCGGCGCCACATTGTGCAGAAACGATCGGAAATGCGCGTCCATCACATTGATCGGCATCTGCACCGTATCGAAGTGGAAGTTGTGCTTGGCGGCCTCTTCGAACATCCGCAGGTGCACCGCCGGATCCTTGTGGCCGGTGAACCCGATGTAGCGCACCTTGCCCGCCTTCTGCGCCGCCAGCACGGCTTCCAGCGCGCCGCCCGGCGCGAAGATGCGGTCCGGATCGTCCAGCCGTATGCACTCGTGGAACTGCATCAGATCGATGACCTCGGTCTGCAGCCGGCTCATGGACTGCTCCATTTGCTGAGCCGCCGTCTTCGCGTCGCGCCCATCGATCTTGGTCATCAGGAACACGCGCCGGCGGTAGCCGTCGCCGAGCGCCTGCCCCATGCGCACCTCGCTCACACCGCCGTTGTAGTCCCAGCAATTGTCCATAAAGGTGATGCCGCGGTCGATCGCGGTCCGAATCAGGCGGATCGACTCCTGCGCATCGGACTGCTTGCCCACGTGGTAGCCGCCCAGCCCAATCGCAGAGACGCGCTCGCCCGTGCGGCCCAGTTCGCGGTAGATCATCTTCGGAGATTCGGGGCGGCGTGCCGTAGCCGAGTTCTGGGCTGAGGCGGAGCCGCCGACAAGAGCGGAGGCGGCAGCAGCGGCGGCGGTAGTGCGGAGAAAATCGCGACGATCCATATTAACTACGATTGTCGCCCAGGGCGCAAAGGATGGATACCGCCAGGCGGCCCCGCGCCGTCCCGCAGCCGTCGCCGCCAGGTTCCTGTGGAATCTGCACCCTTGGGGGATGGACACCGCCCTGGCTCCCAGGCCACAGTAGGCGGACCAATCGAAAGCAGGCAGGAGGGCACGATGTCGCGCATTGCACTGGGCGTGGTTTGCGGACTCGTGTTCGGAGCCGTGGACGCCGGGATGATGCTCCCCATGAGTTTTCCGGACAAGAGAGCGGCGATGGTCGCGGGCTTTGTCTCGCGTTTCGCCATCGGGTTTGTCATCGGCGCGGCGCACCTGCCCGGGCCGGAGTGGGGCGTAGGGCTCTTTTTCGGCCTCCTGCTGAGCGTCCCCGAAGCCCTGATCACCAAAGCATACCCTCCGATTCTCGCCTCAGGCGCACTCGGCGGACTGGCCATCGGCTGGGTCATGGGGCAGTACGGGGTATAAGAAGGCTGTCCACGCCTCTTTGCCCCCCGGCCCATGCCCCACAAGGGTAACCTCCCCTGGCCCGGAGAGGGTTGCCGTTGGCAGGTCCATAAGCCTATACTCGGACCGTTTGGCCCGGATGCGGCTTCAATCCGAAATGAAGCGGATTGCAACTATTTTTCGCAGGGCCGGTCATGACAGGTTGGAGATTTCTCGATGGCGACAGTCACTCTGGAACAGGAAATTAACCCCTGGGAAGCCCAGGCGGCACGATTCGATTTCGCTGCACGCAAACTGAACCTCGATGAAGGACTCTGGCGCGTGCTTCGCTACCCCTCGCGCGAAGTCATCGTGCACTTCCCGGTCGGCATGGACGACGGCCGCATCGAGATGTTCACTGGGTACCGGGTGCAGCACTCGCAGGCGCGCGGGCCGGGAAAGGGCGGCATCCGCTATGCCCCCGATGTGACGCTGGACGAAGTGCGCGCGCTGGCCAGCTGGATGACCTGGAAGTGCGCGGTCGTCAATATCCCCTTCGGCGGCGCCAAGGGCGGCGTAGTCTGCGACCCGAAGAAAATGTCGCAGGGCGAGCTGGAGCGCATGACCCGCCGCTACACCTCCGAGATCATCGAGTTCATCGGCCCGGAAAAGGATGTCCCCGCACCCGACGTGAATACCAATGAGCAGACCATGGCGTGGATCATGGACACCTACTCCATGCACATGCGCCAGACCGTGACCGCTGTCGTCACCGGCAAACCCCTCACCATCGGCGGCTCCCGCGGACGCCGCGAGGCCACCGGCCGCGGCATCATGATGGTCTGCGAAGAGGCGCTCAAGTATCTCGGCATCCAGCGCGACGGCTGCCGCGTCATCATCCAGGGTTTCGGCAACGTCGGTTCCAACGCGGCACGCCTCATGCAGGAGCGCGGCTACAAAATCGTCGGGATCGGCGAATACGATGGCGGTCTCTACAATCCCAACGGCATCGAGATCGGCGCCCTTGAAGAGCACAAGCTGCGCAACGGCACGGTCCTCGGCTTCCGCGGCGCGGAGCCAATGCCCACCGCCGACCTGCTCACCACCGAATGCGAAATTCTCATCCCGGCGGCGACCGAAAACGTCATTACCAGCCGCAATGCGGAGCGCATCAAGGCGCGCATTGTCTGCGAAGGCGCCAACGGGCCCACCACCGCGGTGGCCGACGAGATCCTCGCCGACAAGAAGATCTTCATCGTGCCCGACATTCTGGCAAACGCTGGCGGCGTAACCGCCTCCTACTTCGAGTGGGTGCAGGACCGGCAGGGCTACTTCTGGAAGGAATCGGAAGTCAACGATCGGCTGGAATGCATTCTCGCGGAGAGCTTCGACGACGTGACCCGCTACGCCGAGGCGCATGCGGTGAACAACCGCATCGCGGCCTACATGCTGGCCATCGATCGCGTGGCATTTACGATCAAGCAGCGTGGCATCTACGCGTAACGACGAGCGGGAAACGCTGAGCGAGAAGCATTCAGCAGAGAAACGATTGGCGAAAGACTATCGGCAGCAAGGCGGCTGACGGCTGATAGTCTTTCGCCAACATGGTTCTGCTAATTGTTCTCCGCTAACAGTTTCCTGCTAAAGGTCTTTCGCGAACCGCTGTTTTGCTCGGTCTACCTCAGCCCTACCGTTGAAATCTTTCTTTGCGGTCTCGGGTCCTCATCCTGCCCTCGTGACGGGCGTTTACCCATGAGCGTTGCGACCACCCCGAGGATGACCAGCGCTGCCCCTGCCACCTGCCGCCGCGTCAGGTGCTCGCCCGCCAGCGTGATACCCAGCAGCAGAGCGATCAGCGGATTCACATACGCATAGCTCGAAACCCGCGTCGGCGACTCGTGCGCGATCAGCCACACATACGCCGTGTACGTGACGATCGACGCCGCGACGATTAGATACGCCATACTCACGAGGACCCGCGGGCTTGCCAGAACCCAGAGCTCCGGGAGCATCTGCCGCTCGCCGCTGACGAATCCGGCGATCATCAGGATGAAGCCGCCCGTATACATCTGCCACCCCGCGTTCAGCTTTTGCGGGCTCGGCAGCGTGAGACGCCGCGACAGCAGCGTCCCCGCCGACCAGCAAAGCGTTCCCGCTACTGTGACGGCAATGGCAATGGCATAGCCGCGCGCGTGCGCGTGATGCCCGCGATGCCGCAGCGTCAGCAGCACGACGCCCGCGAAGCCGATCCCAATGCCGCCGAAGGCGAGCAGCGTGGCGCGCTGGCTGCGCAGGAAGAGCACCTCCCCGGCATAGATCCACAGCGGGATCATCGCCGAGACGACAGCGGCCACGCCCGAAGGAATGCGCGTCTCCGCCCAGAAAAGCGGAGCATAGAGGCACGCGAACATGATCAGGCCGAGCAGCGAGGCGTTCATCATCTGCCGCCCGCTCAGCTGGAACGACCCGCGGAAGCGGCTCCACAAAATCAGGATCAGCCCGGCCAGCGTGAAGCGGAATCCCGCGGCGAAAAACGGCGGAACGACGCTGACCACCTCGCGAATAGCGAGGAACGAGCCGCCCCAGAGAATGTAAATGGCAGCGTAGCCCAGAAGTTTACGCACAGGTAGAAAACAGGGTACAGGGTTCAGCGTGCAGGGTACAGAGCGGAACGCCGCGCTTCCCGGCTCGGGCTCGCTGCGAAGATTTACCCCTGCTGCAACCTCCCTTCCGGCTGGTACACTCAGGCTTCCCCAACACCGCTTTTCGGGGGTATCGAGTGGCCACCACCAACATCAAGCCTGCGGACGGATCCGCCTTTCAGCCTTACGTGCCGGCCAGCGAAACCCGGCCCGAGCTCACCTTTCGCGCCATCGCGCTGGGTTGTATCTTCGGCCTCGTCTTCGGCGCCGTCACCGTCTACGTCGGCATCGAAGCCGGACTCACCGTCGCCGCCTCGATCCCCATCGCTGTCCTTTCCATCAGCGTGTTGCGCGCCCTCGGCCGCGCGTCGATCCTCGAGAACAACATCGTCCAGACCACCGGCAATGCCGGCCAGTCCATCGCCGCCGGTGTCATCTTCACCCTGCCCGCGCTCATCTTCCTCGGCTTCGATCTCGAATACTTCCGCATCTTCGTCCTCGCCATGCTCGGCGGCTGGCTCGGCCTTCTGTTCATGATCCCGCTCCGCCGCCAGCTCATCGTCGAGGAGCACGGCAACCTCACCTATCCCGAAGGCACCGCCTGCGCCGACGTCCTGCTCGCCGGCGAACGCGGCGGATCCTTCGCCTCCCGGGTCTTCCTCGGTCTCGGCCTCGGCAGCCTCTACACCCTCTTCCAGAACAGTGACATCTTCGGCGCCTGGCCCGACACGCCGAACTGGGAACCGGATCTTGGGAAGCAGCACATCCTCAAAGGCGGCGCCGTCCGTCTCGACGCGGTGCCGGAGTACCTCGGCGTCGGCTACATCATCGGCACCAAAGTCGCCGGAACCATGTTCGCCGGCGGCGTCTTCTCCTGGCTCGTCCTCATGCCGGCCATCTACTTCTTCGGCTCGCATCTGTCTGGCCCGCTCTATCCGGCCGTCAAGCCCGTCGCGCAGATGTCTCCCGGCGAGATGTGGTCCGCCTATGTGCGTCCCATGGGCGCCGGAGCCGTTGCCGCCTCGGGCCTCATCACCCTCATCAAGACCATCCCCACCATCGTCAGCGCCCTCAAGGCCGGTATGGGCAACCTGCGCAAAGGCGCGGCCGCTTCGGCCGGCGACGCCCGCACCGACCGCGACATGCCCATGTCTGTCGTCATTGGCGGTAGCGTCCTGCTGGCCATCCTCATGTGGTTCTTCCTCACCGTGAAGCCTGTCCCCGGGGCGCAGACCGGCATGCTCGCTAACCTCGCCGCCTCATTGCTCATCGTGCTCTTCGGCTTCCTCTTCGTGACGGTCTCCTCGCGCATCGTGGGTTTGATCGGGAGCTCCGCGAATCCCATCAGCGGCATGACCATCGCCACTCTGATGGCCACCGCCGCCGTCTTTCTCGTCAAAGGCTGGACCGCGCCCTCCTATGGAGCGCTCGCCATCACCGTGGGCGGCGTCGTGTGCATCGCCTCGGCCAACGCCGGCGACACCTCCCAGGACCTCAAAACCGGATTCCTCGTGGGCGCGACCCCCTGGAAACAGCAACTCGCGCTCATGATCGGCGTCTGTGTCTCTACCTTCGCCGTCGGCATCACGCTCAGCATGGTCAACCGTGGTTATGAGGAATTCCACCCCATCACCCAAGCCTGGGACCTCACCGCGCCCCACGATGGCGTGCAGGTGCAGGGCACCTTTACCCGCAAGGAATTTCGCGTCACTGAGCCCGACAAGTCGCAGCAGACCCTCCAGGGCAGCAACTACATCCTCCTCAACGCGCTCGGCTCGCACGAGCTGGCCGACGGCAAGTACCTCTACAATCCCCGCACCAACGACATTGAGGTGCAGTGGACCCAGGGGATCGGCAGCGAAAAAGCCGCCGCGCCCCAGGCCCGCCTCATGGCCACCGTCATCAACGGCATCCTCCGCCAGCAGCTCCCCTGGGGACTCGTCCTGCTCGGCGTCTTCCTCGTCATCGCCATTGAGCTGATGGGTGTTCGCTCGCTGACGTTTGCCGTGGGATCGTATCTGTCGATTGCGACGACCTTCGCGATCTTCGTCGGCGGCCTGGTGCGCTGGTTTGCGGACAGCGCTGCGGCCCGCGCCGGCGAGGCCAGCGAAGAGAGCGAGATCAGCCCCGGCTCCCTCTACGCCAGCGGACTCATCGCGGCGGGCGGCATCGTGGGGCTGATGGGCGTGGGCATGAAGCTCTGGGAGTCAGTCTCGAACCGCAACAACCCCGTCCAGTTCCCCCACACCTTCCTCTCGCACGACGGCGTCTCGGTGCTCATGTTCGCGCTGCTTGCCGGATCCCTGTATTACTTCGCCAGAAAGCCTCTGGCGAAGTAGTCGCTGGCTTTGGCGTCAGAGGCACCGACCACGGCAGGGGATCTCCGCTACCCCACAGCGTCCAGCTCCGCCGTCGCCTCCACCGTGAGCACCAACTCCTCCGCAACGACTGCCGGAACCGGCTTGCGCCATTCATAAAACAGCAGCCGCGCCAGGGCCAGAATCGGCACGCTCAGAAAGATACCGCCCACCCCGCCCAGCTCGCCGCCCGCGCACACGCCAAAAATAATCAGCAGCGGATGCAGCTGCACCCCGCGCCGCATGATCATCGGCGACAGGATGTAGTCGGAAAAGAACCGGTAGCAGGCGATAAACGCGATCACCGCGAAGACGTGCAGCCGCGGCACGCTCGCCGGGTTCATCATCACGCTGAACTGGCAGACCGCCAGGATGATTGTCGCCGAAATCAGCGGCCCCACCAGCGGCACAAACTCCAGCGGAAACGCCACCAGCGCCAGCAGGATCGCGTACGGCACATCCAGCAGCGTAAGCGCAATGCTGTACGCCACAAAGGTCCCCGCGCACTGCAGCAGCAGCGCCCGCATGTAATCCAGCGTCAGCGCATGCGCATCCGACAGCACTGAGATGCACACCGCCTTGCCCTTGCGGAACAACGGCGTGTTGCGCTCGCTGCCGTAGAGCATCGCGATCAGCGCGTCGCGGATTCCCCGCCCGTCGCGCAGAAAGAAGAAGGCGAGAATCGGAATCAGGACCAGGTCCCCGGCATCGCGCGCGGTTGCGTGCAGGCTGCCGGTCACCGAGCCGTTGCCCAGCATGGTCAGGATCGACGCGTAGTTCCCTGCAATCAGCGGCCCCACGGGAATGCCACCCAGGTGCCACGCGTCGAGCCGCTGGACGAACAGCGGGCTGCTCACCTGCGCGATCAGCTGGTCCCGCTCCTTCACAAACTGCGGATGGACGATCACCCCGGCCAGCACCAGCGCGCTCACGAAACACAGGAACGGAAACAGCGCCGCCAGCGTCCGCGACTTGTGAAACAGCCGCCGCTGATTGAACTCCACCAGCGGGCACAGCAGATAGGCGAACAGGATCGCGACGATAAACACCAGAAGTGTCTCGCGGATCACGAACAGCGCGGCGACCAGAAGCAGGATCGCGACGGTCGACCAGGCACGGCGGGCGGCGGCTGCGTCAATGCCGAGCATGGGCATTTCTCCCGGCTGGGATTTCTGGAGGGGGCCAGAAGGGGATGGGTTGGGGCAGTGTAGCCCAGCCCGCTTGTGGGGAACAAGGAGAAAGCGCAGGCAGAAAGGGCTCTGATTGCGAAGCCGCGGGCGGGGGGTGAACCCGGGCAGAAGTTGTTGATTCTATGGCGAACAGATGGGGGTGAGGCCGTTTATGTTAGCCATTGAGTAAACGTCATCCATTTCCGCTGTTTCGCGCACACGAATGACGCGGCCCCGAGGGGGCGGCGGCTTATCTATATTGACATTCGTATGTACATGTGTTTAGCCTGAGAATTGCCACAGGATGCGCTTCGAATTCGACGAGCGGAAGAATCGGCAGAACCTGGCGAAGCATGGGGTTGATTTTGAAACGGCGCAGATCGTCTTCGACGATCCATATTCACTCACGCAGCCGGATCTGATTCACCTGGACGAAGAGCGCTGGATCACTCTCGGCGAGATCGCGCCAGGAGTCATGCTGTTTGTTGTACACACCACGTTTGCTGCCACGGATGGTGAAGAGGTGATACGGCTCATCTCAGCACGCGCGGCCACCAGCCGGGAAAGGAAGGCTTATGAAGAAGCTCACCAGAGAGCAGAAGCGCCAGATCGCGGTCATCGCGGCAAAAAAGGACGCCGACATTGATCTGTCCGACGCGCCCGAGGTGGTGGACTGGAGCGCAGCGGAAATGGGCAGGTTTTCCCGGCCAGGCAAGAAGCCGGTGACGATGCGGCTGGACACCGATCTTGTGGACTGGCTGAAGAGTTATGGCCCCGGGTATCAGACGCGGGTCAACCATCTGTTGCGGCACGCCATGACGAGCGCTCTTGAAGGGCGTCGGAAGGGACGGAAGTCGGCGTAGAAAAAGGCCCCTGCGGAAATTGCGGAGTCCGCCGAGGTGTGCCTTAAAATAGCCCTCGCTGTCCCCTCGGCATCGGCAATCCAAAATGCTCGTACGCCAGCCGGGTCGCCACGCGTCCCCTTGGGGTGCGGTCGAGGAAGCCGATTTGGATGAGGAAGGGTTCGTAGACTTCCTCCAGCGCATCCTCTTCTTCGGCCAGGGTTGCGGCTAAGGTTCCTAAGCCTACGGGGCCGCCGTCGTATTTCTCAATAATGGTCATCAGCAAGCGGCGGTCTAGCTCGTCGAAGCCGTGCGCATCGACCTCGAGTAACTGCAGGGCATCGCACGCGGTCTTGCGATCGATATGTCCGCTGGCTCGGACCTGAGCGAAATCCCGCACGCGGCGCAGCAGGCGATTGGCGATACGCGGCGTCCCGCGCGAGCGCATCGCGATCTCCGAGGCTCCGTCCTGGTCGATGGGGATGCCGAGCACCTCCGCCGAGCGGCTGACGATGAAGCGCAGATCGTCGTCGGTATAGAACTCGAGGCGCAGCAGAATCCCAAAGCGCGAGCGGAGCGGCGAGGAGAGCAGCCCGGGCCGGGTTGTCGCTGCGACAAAGGTGAAGGGCTTGATCTCCATGACGTGCGTGCGCGCTGCCGGGCCCTGGCCGATGATGATGTCCAGCTTGTAATCCTCAAGCGCCGTGTAGAGCTTTTCCTCCAGTACCGGCTGGAGGCGGTGGATCTCGTCGAGGAAGAGCACCTGGCGGTCCCGCAGGTTGGTCAGGATCGCCGTTAGGTCGCCCTGGATCTGCAGCGCCGGTCCCGAGGTCTGCTGAAAGGCCACATCCAGCTCATTCGCGATGATAGTGGCCAGCGTCGTTTTGCCGAGCCCCGGCGGGCCGAAGAGGAGCACGTGGTCGAGCGCTTCTCCACGCGAGCGGGCCGCTTCGAGCGCGATCGCCAGCTGCTCCTTGGCTTTGGTCTGGCCGATGAATTCCTGGAGACGGCGCGGCCGGAGCTTGAGTTCGAAGGAGGATTCGTCATCGGAGCGCGCAGCAGAGACAAGGCGCTCGGGATCGTCGCGGGTGGGCATTTGACTACAGGGTACAGGGTACCCGGGGGCAGGGAACAGCGAGCGGGCCGGAAGGAAGAAGCCGGAAGCGAGCAGCCTGAACCCGAGGTCCTGGAGCCAACAGAAGTCTCGCGGAGCGCAAGCCTGCGCTGTTGAGTTCAGGAATCAGCAATCGGCAGGCGCGCCGCCTGAACGGCCCGCTCCCGGCCACCGGCTACGCGCTACCGGCTGCCGGCTGTGCCCTTGTCGTTCTTGTGGTGAAAGTCGAGGCCGATGGCGGGATGCGAGGTGCTGCCGCCGACTTTGATCGGCACCTGCGTGCCGGCGCCGTCTTTGGCAAAGAATGGATCGACCGGTTTCAGCAGCCAGGACTTCCAGCCAGTGACCATCTGCGAGATATGCGCGTCGAGGCGTGCCTGGCCGGTGAAGTTCAGCGACTGGTCGTCGATGCCGTAGACGCCGTTCAGCGCAATATCGGCGCCCGGAACGCGGAAGTTGATGTCGGGCAGGGTGATTTTGCCGTTGCCGAAGGTGAAGTCGCCGCGCATTTCCGAGCCGATGTCCGCGGTGATGGATGAATCCTGCGCGGGCGCGTTCGACTGCGATGCCGCGCTGGACCCGTTCTTGTTCTGCTTCGCGTCCTTGACGGCCTGGCCTTCCTGGTCTGCCTGTTTAGCCTTGCCCTGGCCGCGCAGACTCAGTTCGTCCACCTTGCTCTGGATATCGGCATTGGTAAAGTGCGCGTCGGTCAGAGCGAAGTTGCCCTGGAGGCGGAGCTTGTCGGTGACCGCGGCCGGCCCCGGCGGCAGATCGAACTTCGTGTGGAGCTGCAACTGGCCGGTCATGATCGGCGGCTCGGATTTGACCGAGAGCTGAAGGACATCCTCAATGTGTCCGGGATCGACGGTGACGTCGAGGCGGATGTCGCGTCCCTGCACGTTGGGGACGCGCACCACCTTGCCTTTGGCGACGATGTGGGTGTGGGCGAGCCAGGCGTCGACCGGTTGCAGGTAGGTGTTGCCGTTGGTGCCGTCCACGATGGCGTGAAACGTAGTGTTGAGCGGGACGGGGTGGCGGGCTATGTCGAGAAAGAACTTCGGCGTGGTGGTCTTTCCGTCGACAACGATGTGGTTCAGCTGGCCCTGGTATTGGCCGTCGGAAGAGAGAATGCCGCCGATGCCCTTGATAGTGCCAAGGTCCGCGTTGCGGAAGGCGTAGTTGCCATCGACGGGCGTGCTGCCCGGGTCGTCGGCGCTGAAGGGGCCGAAGTCACCGGAAGAGTCGATATTGCCGATGGGCTTCGGGTTCACGAGCGTGGCATGAAAGCGCATAGGCCGGCCGGCGCCGACCGAGCGGAGTTCGAGCTTATGGATCAGAAACTCCAGAGGGACTTTTCCGGGTTTGCCGTTCTCGATGACGAGGTCGGCGCGGTCGACTTCGATGATCCGGACCAGGATGTCGATCTTGCCGTTGCCTTGCCCGCCGACGTGCGGCATGTTGGAGCGCTCGTCCTTCGGCGGCAGGTGGATGGTCAGTCCGCTGACCTGAACGTGGTTGACCACCAGCGGAGTGTGCAGAAGCTGATGCCAGTCGAAGACGCGGAACGAGAATTTATTGACGGCGATCATGGGCTCGTGGCCGTCGAGATGGTTGGGGTAGAGCTTGAGGCCCTCGCCGGAGACCTGAAATCCGCCGTTGAAAATGGCATGGAACTGGGTGAGCTCGACGCGGCTGTCGAAGCGGTTGCTCAGGGTTTCAATCACTTTGGCTTTGAGCATGGGGCCGGCGCGGTGGAGGAAGATATTGCCGGCGATGAGGGCGGCAACCGCGAGGATGGCGAGAACCGAACCGAGCCAGAGGAGAGCGACAACGAGGCGATGATGGCGGCGATGTCGGGTGGGCGTGGTAGAGTCGAGCGATTTTGTCGTCACGAGTGGGCCTGAATCGATTGTGGACCGGAAGTCGGCCTCCATCCTTAGAGAGCAACCTGGGCCGCGGGGCTGTACGCGGGAGCCAGGGAGAGGTTTATTCTCGTTGCGCAGCTGCCGATGGCTCCTGCGGGGCGGCGAAGAGCTGTTGATGCGATGAAAGATGCGGGTCGGTTGCCGGAGCCGATTGCGTCTATGCAGTAGATTCGCTGAGGATCGGGTGAAGACCATGAAAACGGGACAGAGGATCGTTGTGGGGCTGGGCGAGTTGCTGTGGGATCTGCTGCCCGAAGGGGCGCGGCTGGGAGGAGCGCCGGCCAACTTTGCGGTCATGGCGGGGCGGCTGGGGAATCGGGCCGTGGTCGCCAGCCGGGTCGGCGCCGATGCCTTGGGGACTCAGGCGCGGGAGCAACTGGGAGAACTACCGGCCGAGAGCGGGTTTCTGCAGTGCGACTCGGAATATGCAACCGGCACGGTTACGGTTCGGCTGGAAGGCGGGGAGCCGGAGTACACGATCCACGAGCCGGTGGCATGGGACCGGCTGACAATGACCCCGGAGTGGCGGGAACTGGCGCGGCGCGCCGACGCAGTGTGCTTTGGGACCCTGGCCCAGCGGGCTGCGGAATCGCAGACGACGATTGTGCAGTTTCTCGATCAGACCCGGCGGGAGTGCGTGCGGGTGTTCGACGTCAATCTTCGCGCGCCTCACTGGTCCATTGAAGTGCTGCGCGGAGGGTTGGCGCGGGCGACGATCCTGAAGCTGAACGCCGGCGAACTGCGGCATGTCCTGATCGGAACGGGGGCGTGTCCGCACCCGAGGGAGAAGCCGGACGAGGACGAAATCGTGCGCTGCACGCGGCGGCTCCTGGAGCGGTATCCCGTCGAACTGGTGTGTGTCACGCTCGGCTCGAAGGGGAGTCTGCTGGTGAGCCGCCAGGAGCATCACCGGCACCACGGTCTGGCCGCGAAGGTGAAAGATACCGTCGGTGCTGGCGATGCCTTCACCGCGGCGCTGACGCACTACTACCTGGAAGGCGCGCCCCTGGCCGTGCTGAACGAGGCAGGAAATCAGTGGGGAGCCTGGGTGGCCTCGCAGGCGGGCGGGATGCCGCCCATGCGAGCGGAAACCCTGGAGCGGGTGAGCGGCGAAATTGGCGCGCGGCGGGGTTAGCCAGGAGCAGCCAGTAGCAGGTGCCAGCCGATTTCGGCAAAGCGTATCGCGCAGACAGACACAGATCCGGGGGTCTGAAGTGCGCCGCAAATCCCGGCGTATGCTGAGCTTGAGATGACGCATATTCCAACCTCGCAGGAACGGCGCACGCTGGGACAGGCTCGACGCAAACAGGTACATCGGCAGGATCACGCGCACTGGGACGCGAAGCTGCGGCAGCACGATCCGATCGTCCTGGTGGCTGAGTCGATGCGCGGGCGCGTGCCGGGGCTCGTCGGGCTGAAGTACGAGCGCATGCTGGCCTCACCCTTCGGGTTCTTTCGTGGCGCGGTGCCGGTGATGGCGGCGGATCTGGCGTTGCTGCCCCATACAGGCATCGTGAACCAGATCTGCGGCGATGCTCACGTGAGAAATCTGGGAGCGTTTGCGGCGCCGGATGGCCGGCTGCTCTTCGACATCAACGACTTCGATGAGACGATTCGCGGGCCCTTCGAGTGGGATCTGAAGCGGCTGGCGACGAGCCTGGTACTGGCGGCGCGGGAAACGTGCGCGCCCAACGAGAAGGTGAAAGACGGCGAAAAAGCCGTGCTGCGCTTCGTTGCCAGCTACCGGAAACTCATCGACACGCTGGCGCGCATGCCGGTGATCGAAATGGCGCGTTATCAGGTGCACCGGCTGCAGCGCATCACCCCGGTCTCGGAAGCGCTGATGAAGGCCGAGCGCGCGACGCCCCTGCACACGCTGGACGCAATGACGGTCGACACGAAAAGAGGACGCCTCTTTAAGGAGGAGCCGCCGGTGCTGAAGCGACTGACGCCGCAGCAGGCGCGGCCGGTGCTGGCATCGCTGAAGGCCTATCGCGACAACCTGCTGCCGGAGCGGCAGCACTTCCTTGCGCAGTATCGGGCGGTCGATGTGGCGTTCAAGGTGGTTGGGACGGGGTCGGTGGGGTTGCGCGATTATCTGGTGTATCTGGAAGGCAACGGCGCTCGCGATCCGCTCTTTCTGCAGGTGAAGGAGGAGCCTGGATCGGCCTATGCGCCGTATCTGCCGGGGGCGGTCGGCACGACCGGCCACCAGGGAAAGCGTACCGCCGACGGCCAGCGGGCCATGCAGTTCCAGTCCGATCCGTTTCTTGGCTGGACGACAATCGCGAACCGCGACTACCTGGTGCGGCAGCTGAACGATCACAAGGGATCGATTGCGATTGAGGATCTCGCCGGGCAGGGGCTGGTCGAGTATGCGGAGATGTGCGGTGAGCTGCTGGCGCGCGGACATGCGCGGTCGGGCGATGCGTGTCTGATCGCGGGCTACCTGGGCAGCGGCGCGAAGTTCGGCGCAGCGCTGGTGGGGTTTGCCGAAGCGTATGCGGATCAGACGGAGAAGGACTGGAAGGAACTGAAGAAAAACAAAACGTAGCGGGACAGGCGAGGCTTTTCGAGCGGATTCAGGAGAGCCCGTGGGGCGAGTTTGCCCCGCCCCCGGGAGAGCCCCAGACGGCTAGTGCGCGCCGTTCTCGGTGGAGTGGACGAAGTCTTCCATGTTGCTGTGGAACTGCTTCAGCACATCTTCCTTCACGTAGATCATGTGCCCGGCTTCGTAGTAGTGGTAGCTGATGTTCTTCTGCAGGGAATCGGGCATGGGCAGGTGGTGCATCTCGTACTCGCCCTCGAAGAAGGGTGTGGCGAGATCGAAGTAGCCGCCGCACAGCATGACCTTCATCTTTGGATTCATCTTCATGCGGTAAGCCAGATCGGGCATCACGTTCGGCCCGCTCCAGTCGCTGCTGAAGCCGCGGAACCCGGGCAGGCGGTGATGCATGTCCCAGCTGAAATCGCCGCCCTGGCGGCCGCTGGTGAAGTACGTCTCCTGAGCGCCATACTTCAGGTCGCGACGCAGATATTGGTTGATGGCCGTCTGCCAGCCGGAGGTGATGGCGTCGCTCTGCGGGTCGTAATCGGTGCTGCCGCTGAGCGGGTTCATGTCCGGGCCCTGATAGCGTGTATCCAGCCGCCCGACCGTGGTCATGTCATCGAGCTTCAGTTCCTTGGAGAACTCGCCGCCGTTGACGCGCAGATTGGCGCGCATCAGATAGTCGACGGGCAGGCCGGTGTAGCCGTGCAGCTTCTCGGCGACAGCCTGCTTCTGCTGTTCGCCCAGTTCGCTGCCCTGGAGCATGGCTTCCATGTAGCCGGTGAGGGCGTACTTCTCGACCTCATCGAGGAAGGGTCCGAGCGCCGGTGGTTGCGTCGGCAGCTTGTGGAAGTACCAGGCCGTCGCGGCCATGGTGGGCAGCGCGAGCGCGTAGGCCTGATCGACACCGGGATTCGCCTCCGGTCCGTCGATCGAGTTATCGAAGCTGAGGATCTGCGAGAGCAGGATGACGCCGTTCAGGTCGACGCCCTGCAGATCGGCGGAGAGCACTGCGGAGCGCGGCGTGCCGTAGCTTTCACCAAAGATGTACTTCGGCGAATTCCAGCGATCGTACCTGGTCAGAAATTTGCGGATGAAGTGGTTGAAGGCCTGGCCGTCCTGGTCGATGCCGTAGAAGGCCTTGCCGCGCTCCCGGCCGAAGGTGCGGCTGAAGCCGGTCCCCGGCGCATCGATAAAGACCAGGTCGCTGGCGTCCAGGAGCGAATACTGATTGTTCACGATGGAGTACGGAGCGCCCTCCTGGTGATCGGCGTCGGGAAGCACGATGCGCCGGGGGCCGAAGGTTCCCATGTGCAGCCACATGGTGGCGGAACCCGGTCCGCCGTTGTAGATGAACATGACGGGCCGGTGGGTCTCGTCGCTCGTGTCCTTCTTGAAGTAGGCGACATAGAACATGCGCGCGGTGGGTGGCGCTTCCGCGGGGTCGGTGGGCGGCTTGATGCCGGAGTCCGGCAGGAGGCTGCCGTCAAAGGCCAGCGTGGCATCCTGCTGATCGGTGGCGCCCACCGTGATGGTGCCGGCAACCGCGCGATAGGAGACGGCCTGTCCGCCGATGGTGACGCTCCCTTCGGTGATGGAATCCGGCGGCGCGACGGTGGAGGCTGTTCCTGGTTTCGTTTCAGGGCCCTTTTCGTTCGGTTTTTCCTGGGATACGCCGATGCAGGAGAGCGCACATGCTGCGGCGATGAAGACGGTGATTCCAGCGGTCCGGCCCCTCGAAAGGAAATCCATGTTCACCTCGTTGGTTTTGGAATGCAACCGAGTATACCCGGATCGAGCCGGTAAGCTCCTGATCGGGCAGGATTGCGGCAAGCGGACAGAAGGACCCTCAGCCGCGACCGCTTTTCGCGTCAACATGCGGCGCGGATTCGGAGGCGGACAGGGACCGAAACGAATCCGAAGGAATCGCCGTCTAACTAGCCACAAAAGTCGTAGCCGGAAAGTTGTACTGGTTCCCTGTGCACAATTCGCTCTGCCTCATTTGTAATTTGAAGAGGTCCCCCATGCGTTCCCTTCTGACTCGCCCACTCTTTGGCGCTGCTGTGGCTGCGCTTGTCTTCGCCGGTGTTGCTGCCGCGCAGCAGCCCGCCAACCGCATCCTTCAGCAGATCGATTCGGGAACGCCGGTGGCTCTTCCGGGCTCCGTGAACCCGCGAATTCAGGCTGCTCGCGATCTGGGGAGGCTCAACTCCGGGGCTCCCATGGAGGGCATCACCCTGTGGTTCCAGCCCACCGCGGAGCAGAAGGCCGAGCTGGATGCGCTGGTTGCGGCGCAGCAGACACCGGGATCTCCCTGGTACCACATGTGGCTGACGCCGGCGCAGTATGCGAGCCGCTTCGGCCTGAGCGATGCGGATCTGGCGCGCGTGCAGCAGTGGCTTGAGTCACAGGGCTTCAATATTGGGCGGGTTTCGAACAGTCATACCAGCATCACCTTTTCCGGTACCGCAGCCCAGATCGAGTCTGCTTTTCAAACCGAGCTGCATCAGTATCAGATCGGCTCAACCACGCATTTTGCGAATGCGACAGAGCTGACGATTCCCGCAGCGCTGTCCGGGATTGTTCGCTCGGTCGGCAATCTGGACGATTTCCGTCCCAAGCCGCAGTTTCGTCCGTCGGCGAGCAGCGTGCTCCCGTCCTTCACTTCGGGGCAATCCGGCAACCACTATCTGACCCCGGCCGATGTGGGGACGATTTACGACATCGCCGCCGCCTGGAACAGCGGGTACACCGGTACGGGCCAGACGATCGCGGTCGTCGGACAGTCGCAGATCGCGGTTGCCGATATCGAGGCCTTTCAAAGCGCGGCCGGCCTCACCGTCAAAGATCCGAAGACCACGCTGGTGCCGAACACCGGAAGCGCCGTGGTTTCGTCCGGAGATGAATCGGAGTCCGATCTCGATCTTGAATATGCGGCGGGCATCGCGCCCGGCGCCACCATCAATTTTGTTTATGTGGGGAATAATCAGAATTCCAACGTCTTCAACGCACTGCAGTACGCCGTGGACAATAAACTGGCGCCGATCATCAGCATCAGTTACGGCGTCTGCGAGCCCAACCTTCCTTCGGCGACCTACACCAGCTGGGAAGGCGTGATGGAGCAGGCGGCCAGCCAGGGACAGACGGTCGTCGCCGCCTCCGGCGACGCCGGCTCGACAGGCTGCTACAACCCGACCTCTAAATCCCCCGTCACCGCTGCGATGGAAGTGCTGGCCGTGAATTACCCGGCGAGCAGCGCGTATGCGGTGGGCGTGGGCGGGACGGAGTTTCCCGCAGGCGATGTCGTAGCCGCCAACACGACCTACTGGAAGTCGGCGAGCGGCAGCGATGTGGTGGGCTCTGCGCTCTCTTATATCCCCGAGCAGGCCTGGAACGATGACAGCGCTACGACCGGCCAGAACTACGGCGCGCAATACGCGATTTCCGCCGGGGGTGGCGGCATCAGCACCCTGACCGCGCGTCCCGGCTGGCAAACCGGTGTGCCCGGAATCCCGTCGGGGAGTTTTCGTCTCGTCCCGGATATCTCCCTGTCCTCGTCCCCGAACAACGCCCCCTACCTCTACTGCACCAGCGATTCTTCGTCGTGGAGCTCCGGACAGAAGGCCAGCTGCAACGCAGGGTTCCGCGATTCCTCGACGCAAGCGCTGACGACTGCCGGCGGGACGAGCTTCGCTACGCCGATCGTCGCCGGTATGCTCGCCATCCTCGCGCAGAAGGAAAACTCCAGCGGCTTCGGCGTTGCGAACACCACGCTGTACGCGTTGGCTGCCAGCTCCTCAACCTACGGCTCCGCCTTTCATGACATCACCAGTGGCGGCAATCAGTGCACGGCAGGGGGCAGTTTCTGCTCCTCTTCGGGCGCTTCGCAATACGCGGCCGGCACGGGATACGACGAAGCCACCGGCCTGGGATCGGTGGACTTTTCCAATCTCATGGGCGTTTGGGGCAGTGTCGTGGTCGGCGGCGGCGGCGGGGGTACCAGCAGCGGCTCCTTCAATCTCGGCGCTACCAACGTGAGCGTCTCGAGCGGCAACTCCATCGTCTCCACCATCACCATCAAGTCGCTGACCACCTATGCCGGGACAGTCGGCTTTACCGCGACCTCGACAGGATCTTTGGCAACCAACGGCTGTTACACGATCGGCAACGTCAGCGTCGCTGCCGGGGCGACCGCAACGTCGACGCTGACGATCTACACCTCGAAGAGCGCGTGCAGCGGCCTCTCCAGCCCGCATGCCTTCCACCAGGCTGGTGCGAATGGAACGGCTGCTTCCGCGAGCCGCTCGCCGCTCGGGAAGGGGATCCCCTTCGGAGCCGCGGCTTTCGCCGGCGTCCTGCTGCTCGGGTTCGGAAGGTCGCGGAAGGCACTGACCCTGTTGAGCTGCCTGCTTCTGGTGGCGCTGCTGGGCGTTGCGACGGGGTGCAGCAACAATTCCGGAGCGGGGACTGGTTCGAGCAGCAGCTCCAGCGATGTGACTGCCGGAACCTACACCGTCACGGTTGTCGGAACGGACACGAAGACTTCCAGCATGACGGCCAGCAACACCCTGACCCTGACAGTGAACTGATCCGGGTGCTTCGGGGGCGACGCGAAGCCGGGGGCAAAACAACAACGGCTGCAGCCTTTCCCATGGAATGGGGCAGGCTGCAGCCGTCGTCACTTCCGGCGGTGGCTGGAGTTTAGTGCGAATCGCCGTCGTGGTCGACGTCGCCCGCTGCGCCCGCGTTCTGCGCCACAGAGCTGAGCGTAACCCGATCCTGGACGGGTGACGCAGCCTGCGGTGCCGGGGCCGCTTTGGCGGTTGGGGGAAGGTTATAGGCCGAAGCGAGTGCACTTACGGGGGGAATGTTCATGACTTCTCCTTTACAAACCCCTATCGGCCCGAAGGCCCCGGAGATCCAGAAGCGGGGGGGTGAACTTTTTGTCATCCCCTGTAAGAGACCCCATGCTGGGCTGAAATCGCGGGCAACTCCCTCCATTCCGCAGGCGGTCTGCGGAGGATCGATGAGAAGCGGTGCGTCTTCTCCCGTCGTGCGGCCGCGGCGGCTTCGGAGATTCGCGTCAGATCCGGGTTTCTGCCACGGTCAGCTTCTGTCGCCGCTCGGCTTTGGCCCGAGTTAACCCCTGCCGGCTCCGGCATTTGAAGGCTCGCAATTTTCTTTGGAGTTTCTGTTAACCGACGGCCCGGGATCTCCGTATTACTCGGTGCAAAGAAAATTCTGAAAAGAGGCAAGCCATGCAAACCGACGTTGTTGCGATCATCGCCGTCTTCAGCACCATCAGCTTTATCACCTGGACCATCTTCTCCTCGATCCGCCGGCTGCGAGTGGCGCGTGCCCAGGCCGACGTGCAGACGATCCTTCTCTCCCGATTCGACTCGGCGCAGAACATGGCGACGTATATGCAGTCGGACGCCGGGCGGCAGTTTCTGACCGGATTGCGCTTCGAGCACGAATCGCCGCTGGGGCCGATGCTGGCCTGCGTGCGCTGGGGCATCGTGATCATCTTCCTGGGGGCTGGGCTGTGCATCCTGCGGGCGATGGGCGCGGTCGATGCGGATACGATTGTTCCTGGCGTGCTGGCGCTGGCGCTGGGTATCGCGTTTGAGGTCGCGGCGTTTGCTTCCTGGTATCTCTATCGGGCGCTGGGAGTGGCCGAGCCCGCGCAGCACTCGTAAGGTTGCATCGGATGGAACCCGCAGGGCCGCGGCAGCGTAGAGAGGTGCATGGAACGGACGCCCGGAATGATCAGCATCGTGCTGGGAGCAGCGCCGAGCGGCGCTGTGGACGAGGCGTCCTTCCGGCTTTTGTACGAGGCCAACGCGCGGTCGCTCCGGGCCTATCTGCTGCACGTTTGCCGGCGTCCCGATGTGGCCGACGATCTGCTGCAGGAAACCTGGTGCCGCTACCTGATGCACAGGCGCACGGACATGGATGAGGCCCAGACACGCTCGTATCTCTTCCGGATCGCGACGAACCTGATCCACGATCGGGCGCGCAGCCGCATGGACCTGGAGGTGCCGGAGATTCCGGACCAGGGCGCTGCGCCGAATGTGGCTGCACGGCTCGATGTCCGCACGACGTTGCGCCGGCTGAAACCCCGTGAGCGCGAGCTGCTGTGGCTTGCCTATGTCGAAGGCATGAATCACGAGGAGATTGCTGCAACCACCGGCCTGCGTCCGCTGAGCATCAGGATTCTGCTCTTTCGCGCACGCCGCAAAGCCGCGGAGTTATTGGCTCCGCAGGCGCGGAAACCAGCGAGGCTCGCATGAAGCCACGTCACTGTGAACACGCTTCGGAGGTCACGCGTGCCGCGCGTACCGGTTTCTGGCCGGCCGCTCTGGAGCAGCACGCCCAGATCTGTGCCGTCTGCGGAGAGGCTCGCGCCGTGGCCGAGGCGTTTCTGCAGGAGTCCGCCCGCATGCAGGCTGCCAGCCCTGCGCCGGACGCGTCCCGGGTCTGGATCGAGGCTCGCCGCCGCGTGCGCGTGCATCTGCGCCATCGTGCGCTGTTCTGGTTCCGACTGCTGCGCACGCTGACCGTGATCTATGTACCGGCGATGATCCTGTGGGCGGTATCGCACCGAGTCGCCCCGGTGCGCGGGGACTGGAAGCCCAGCTTCCATATGGACTTCGGCAGTTTTTTGACGGGACCGGCTGAGGCCTTCGCGGTCTCGGGGATTCTGCTTGCTGCGCTGTGCATTTTCATGGGCTCGTGGTACCTCGTACGAGAGGCGAGAACGCCTTTGCACCACAGTCCCAGCCGGTAGCCAGACGCAACAAAATGCAGGATTTCGCGTCCAATGCGAAAGGGCGAAGTTCTGCCCGTCCAGCTTCATCGGTTTGTGCATCTCAACCCCCGGAGATCCTATGCTGATTCAGCGTGTTTCTGCAGCTTCGTTTATGGCGGCGGCCGTTCTTGCTCTCGTGTCTCTTCCCGCCTCCGCACAGCTTTCCGTCGGCCTGAGCGCCTACGGTGCCTTCAGCGGGACCACAACGGCGAACGGCACCCAGCAGAGCCCGGCCAATCAGGCGGGCGGCCTGATCGAGCTACGGCATATTTCGAACCCGATTTTTGGGTTTGAAGGCACGTATTCCTTTAACCGCGCCAACGAGACCTACCACACCAACCTCGCCGGTGTCTTTTGCCCCAGTTCCGGCTGCAGCATTTCCACGGAAACGGTCCGGTCGAACGCGCATGAGGTTACCGCCGACTGGGTTCCCTCGCTGCACATTGCGAATTTCCGCCCCTTTGGCGTGCTCGGCGTCGGGCTGCTGGTCGATGTGCCGTCGGAGAGTCAGGCGACCGTGACCACACAATATCCCCCGACCGCGAGCGCAAGCACCACCACTTCCAGCACGAAGACCTCCTACAAGCCTGTCTACGTTTACGGGGCAGGTCTGGACTGGGGGTTGTTGCCGCATCTCGGTCTGCGCCTGCAGTACCGCGGCAATCTTTATTCGGCGCCCAACGTGACGAGCCTCTTCTCCTCCACCAACACCTTCACCCACACGGCTGAACCGATGATCGGGGTGTACTTCAGCCTCTGAGCAGGCGGGCTGAGGGGCCGCGTGCCTGTCGTGATCGGTGTTTTCGAGCGCAGTACGTCCCCTGAACTCTATGATCCCTCAGCCTTTTACTCCGCACGCGCATGGTCGGTTTCGTCCAGCCAGACAGAGCGACCGTCACCGCCAAAGACGGCACACGCTGAGGACGAGGGCGCCCATGGCCGCGCGGTGCTGAAGGCTGTACGCTAAAGCCTGTTGTCCAATCCCTGCACCGGAAATCCCAGGCCGCAATGGAAGCCAGCGAAGCGCACGAACTCCAGGAACACAACGAGCACGCCGCCCACGAGCCCAGCCTCCGCCCCGTCAGCTTTACCATGAGCGTCCTGGCGGTGCTGGTGGCAATTGTGACGGTGCTGGGGCATCGTACGCACACTGAAGCGGTGCTTTATCAGAATCGCGCCACAGACGACTGGAACCTCTATCAGGCGCACAAAATCCGCCAGTACGACACCCAACTGATCACGGACATGCTGAACACCCTGCCCATCCGCGATCAGGGCGCAGCGCAAAAGATCACCGACGGCTACAAAAGCCACCTGCAGAAGTGGAATCAGGATCTGGTGGAGTCTCAGAACACGGCACGCGAGGACGAAGAAAGGGTCCACCATGCCGAGCGCCGCGCCAACCGCTTCGACCTGGGCGAGGCTCTTCTGGAAATTGGGGTTGTCATCACCTCGATTACCCTTCTGACCCGGCAGCGCGGCTACTGGTACCTCGGCCTGGT
>JBKICP010000247.1:0-2699 GCA_046567085.1 Acidobacteriota bacterium | reverse complement strand
GGGTTGAGCAGTTACTTTTCCGGGACATGCGCACGAAGGCAGCCATGCGGATCGACGCGCTGATCTTCAGAAACTCCGTACAGCCGGGCGCGCCGGCTGAACAGTCTCGAGGCCAACCCACGAGGCGCCGGTATATTCCGCAACCACCACGGCAAATTTCTTTTTCGTCTTCTGTGCCGCCCGCTGCGCCTTCTCCAGAGCCTGGTCGCGCGTGTAGCTCCCGTCGAGATTGTACTCGGCCGGGGGCAACTGGTACGTCTTGCCGTCGCCGCCGCGGATCGTGGTCGTGTAGCCCTCCGCCGTCATATAGCCGTGCAGGCTGACATAGTCCTGGTACGAGGCGTCGTGCAGTTCGACGCGTGTCATGAACCAAGCCACGGTTCGGTCTCCTTGTGCTGACTGAGGGCCTATGCGCCGGACGGCGCCCCCCTCGGACATCGACCGTCATGTCCGAGCGCTGCCCTGGCTGGCGCATTCGTTCTGAAAGAATATGATTATGACCCGATGTCACCCGGTGAGCCCGAGCGCGCCAGTCTGATCCCTTCCGAGATCGCCGCCGCGATCCGCGAGCTGGCGGAGCCTGATTGGCACCGGCTGCGGAAGGTTGCCCGCGCCTACGCCAGGACGTGCCCGATGGAGGCGGATGATCTGCTGCAAAGCGCCTTCACACGCGCCCTGGCAGGCGCCCGTCGCTGCCCGGTTCGCATCGACGTGGTGCGCTTCCTGGCCGAGGCCATGCGCAGCATCGCGTCGGACAGCCTAAAGGCGAAGAGGCGGCAGGACGAAGCGCAAGCCCGCCGGTCCGGCCTGCGGCTGGTTGTCCCGGCGGACGACACCGGAGCCGATCCCCTGGCGCCGGAGGCGGTAACCCCCGAATCCGCCATGGCGGATGAGCAGGAGGCGGCTGTGATCAAGGACGCCGTGCTGCAGCTGTTTGACGGTGATCTGATCGCCCAGACGATCATCGAGGGCGATATGGAGGAGATGGAAGCCGAGGAGATCCGCGCTCTGACGGGGCTCGATAAAGTGGCCTACGCCTCGAAGCGGCGGTTCATCCGCCGGCATATCGAGCAGGCGTTTCCGGAGGGATGGAAGCCATGACCGGCAAGAACAGCGTCCGTGCCGCCCTTGGCCGGCTGGCCGATGCGCTGGTCGAGGATATCCTGAACGCAAGCGATGAGGAGATGCTGGCCGAAGCGCGCCACGATCATGCCGATCCGGATGCCGTGGTGGCCGCGATGCGTGTGCAATTTGAGAAGGCCGTCCTGGCTGCCGGCAAAGCCAGGTTGGACGCAGCCAGGGCAGCTGTTGCCGGCCTACGGCCGGCCGGTGCGGTCACCCGCCTCGACCCCGCGGAAGCCCGTCAACGTCTGGAGCGCGCAATGACCCAGGACCCGGAAACGGCCCGCAAGCTCACGCTGGCGGCCCGCAAAGGCGAGGGCCTGTCGGATAGCGACGTGACGGGAATGCTGGAAGATCTGGCCGAACTCGGCCTCATTCCCGGTCCCGACAAGCCGTGAGACCGTGACCACCCTCTCACCTGCCGAGCAGGTGCTGGCGGACCTTGGGATCGAGACGCCCGGGGAGATCGATCTTGAGGCCATTGCGTGGACGCTTGGCGCGCGGGTGCGCTACCGGCCTCTCGACGGCTGCGAAGCCCGCATCATCGGGAACGGCGACAAGGCCATCATCACCATCAACAGCCGCAGCCATACGCGCCGGCAGCGGTTTTCGATCGGTCATGAGCTTGGGCACTGGCGGTATCATCGCGGGCGGCTTCTGGTCTGCTGCGCCGATGAAATCGGCCAGGGTAGCGAACGACGCTCATCACTTGAACGTACAGCCGACAATTATGCCGCCCAGCTCCTTATGCCGGATTACCTCTTCCGGCCTGTGATCCGGGGTTATCCGAAACTGGATTTTCGAATGGTGCGGGAGATCGCCAATATCTTTGAGACGAGCCTGACCTCGACCGCCATTCGTCTCGTCGAGGGGAAGCACTTTCCCGCCGTGCTGGTGTGTCACGGCCCCCAGGGGCGCAAGTGGTTTACCCGCTGCCCCGATGTGCCCAAACGCTGGTTTCCCCGCAGTGATCTGGACGTCGAGAGTTTCGCCTTCGCCATCCTGTTCGGGAACGCTCCGGAAGACCGCACGCCTCGCAAGATCGGTGCGGACGCCTGGTTCGACCGCCAGGAAGCCGAACAATTCGAGGTGCACGAGCAGAGCATACGCATTACCAGCGACGAAATCCTGACCCTGGTCCTGATCACGGATGACGGCATGCTCGACGAGCGGGACACAAGACGGTCGCGACGGCAAAGATAGTGAGGTCGGCCCCTGAAGGGCCAGGTTCTACTCGGGCGCAGCAAGCACCCTCCCCGTGCTGCGGAGGGCGTCCCGGCCCTTCGGGTGACATGGGGTACCAGCGGTACCCCGTCGACCGTTTGAACACGCTAAGCGGGAGGTATCCGCTGCTCCGACCTGCACGAAGGAGCACCCAATGATGATGGGGGTACCCGGCGTCGGGCACCTGACCGTGCTCGCGTTCATCTCCACCATCGAGGATCTGAAGCGCTTCGGTGATCGAGGGACGTCGGCGTCTGGAGTTGATGGGGTGGACGACCCTGCTGCAGGGCATCGACTGCCTATTATGTTCGTCGATCCGAGGCGTCTGTCAGCGTCCGCTGAATTCTCCCCAG
>JBKICP010000246.1:21850-38371 GCA_046567085.1 Acidobacteriota bacterium | reverse complement strand
CCGCGTTCGATCACGGCAAGGATGTGGTGCTGGGCAATGCGGAACTGGATGCGTTTCTCGGGCCGATCCTGAACGTACGCGCAAAGCAGGCCGGGCTTGTGATCACGCACACCGATGGTGAAGAGCCCGGTGTGGCGATGACTCTGCTGCGGTATCTGCGTGGCTGCGGACTCCGTACCGTGGCCGGCGGCAACCTGAAGGGCATGGTGGATCACTACCGCACCCCCGAGACGCAGAAGGCCTTCGCTCTGAAGTACGATCAGGACCCGCGCAAGGTGACCTCGTTTGCGGATGCTTCGAAGCTTTCGCTGGAGACGACCATCCTGGCCAATGCCACGGGTTTTGCCGTGGGCAAGCGTGGTATGTACGGGCCGCCCTGCGACCACGTCAGCAAGATTGCGAGCCTGCTGCCCGCCGATCGGATGCTAAGCACAGGTCTGGTGGACTTCGCGCTCGGAGCTGCACCCTACACTGGCGCTTTTGTCGTGGTCTACGAAGAGAATCCGCTGAAGCAGGCGCAGATGGGCTACGTCAAGATGGGCGATGGCCCGTTCTATGTTTTCTACACGCCGTTCCATTTGCCGCACATTCAGATGATGTCGACGATCGGACGCGCCGTGATCTATCGCGATCCCACTGTGGTGCCGATGGCTGGACCGGTATGCGAGGTTGTGACCATGGCCAAGCGCGATCTGAAGGCCGGCGAGATGCTGGATGGCGTGGGCGGTTTCACCGCCTATGGTCTGATCGACAACAGCTCGACGGCGCGCGCCGAGAATGCGCTGCCGCTCAGCTTGTCGGATGGGTGCACGCTGCGGCGCGACGTCAGCAAAGATCAGGTCGTCACGTTTGCGGATGTGACGCTGCCGAGCCGCCCTGCGGTGGACAGGCTGTGGAACGAGCAGCTGGCGCACTTTGCGGTGGCACAGCCAGTGGGTGCGAAGTAACGCAGCGCAAAGTTACACCGGATCGATAACGACAGAGCGAGCCGGGATCAATGTCCCGTCGCAGGTGATCTTCGGCGGGACTTTCCTTTATTCGCTGAGCATAACTTTGACCTTATGATGCCCGATCGCAATTTCTGGAAGAATCGCCGCGTCTTTCTCACCGGTCACACCGGCTTCAAAGGCAGCTGGATGTCGCTGTGGCTCGAAGCTCTGGGCGCAAGCGTTACCGGCTACGCACTGGAGCCGCCCACTCAGCCGAGCCTCTTCGATCAGGCAGGCGTGGCCGGATCCATCCACTCGATTTTTGCCGATCTGCGCGACTTCGAGCGCATGAAGGCCGCTATCCGGGAGTGCAATCCGGAGGTCGTAATCCACATGGCGGCGCAGACGGTGGTGAGCCGCGGCTATGACGATCCCATCGAGACCTACTCGACGAACGTGATGGGCACGGTGCATCTTTTCGAAGCTTTGCGCCAGCTCGGTCATCGGTGCGCCGTCGTTAACGTCACCAGCGACAAGTGCTATGAGAACAACGAGTGGGTGTGGGCTTATCGCGAGAACGATCGCATGGGCGGGCATGATCCCTATTCGAACTCCAAAGGCTGCGCCGAACTGGTGACGAGCGCCTATCGCGACTCCTACTTCGCGCCGGAGGCTTTCGACCGACATGGCGTTGCGCTGGCCAGCGCGCGCGCGGGCAATGTGATTGGCGGCGGCGACTGGACGGCGAATCAGCTGATCCCGGACCTGATGCGGGCCTTTCTCGCGGATCAGCCGTGCATGATTCGCAATCCTCTGGCCACGCGCCCCTGGGAGTTTGTTCTCGAGCCGCTGCGCGGTTATCTGATGCTCGCCGAAGCTCTGGTGAAAGATCCGAAGTCGTTTGCCTCCGGCTGGAATTTTGGCCCTGCCGAAGACGATGCGAAGCCGGTGCAGTGGATTGCCGACCGGCTGGTGAACTCCTGGGGCAAGACGGCGCGCTGGGAACTGGACAAGGCAGCGCATCCGCACGAAGCGCACCTGCTCAAGCTCGATGCTTCGAAGGCCAAGGTGTACCTCAAATGGCATCCGGTGCTTTCGCTGGAAAAAGCGCTGGAGTGGATTGTGGCCTGGTATCAGACCTTCGAGGCGAAGGGCGACCTAGCAGCCCTGACGCGCAGCCAGATCCGGCAGTATGAGGCGCTCGACTCCGCGCAGTGAGTCGCAGGGCCCCCACCCTATTGGTGTATGGCGCGGCGGTCTGAGTCGCGGCATACTCAGTCTGATCCGTCCCTATTCGAGGAATCGATGAACAGCAACGGCAACCAAGAGCAATCGGAAAAATCCCGCGTCCTCCTGTTTTCGAACCGAAACCTTTACGACCATCTTGTCTGGAGATGTCCGTTCCGTGAGTTTGAGCGTATCCTCGCCGACGTCGACACGGTCGACGTGCTGGCGCCCAGTCAGGGGCCGCGCTACATGCAGGGTCGACGCCTGGCGCTGAAGATGGGCGAACATTTCCCTGTCGCGTTTAATCCGGGTGTGCCGGAGACGCGGATCGAGAAAGAATACGACCTCTTCATCACTGTGCCGGAGCGCGTTTCCGAACTGCTGCATATGAAGTCCCTGAAGGGACTGAAGGATAAGTGCAAAAAGACCATTTGCTGGCTGCCGGAGTTCTACTACAAGGACATTCCGGACTACAAAGGCTGCCTCGAGATCCTGAAGGAATTCGACTACGTCATCTTTATGTACGTAGCGAGCGATCCGTTTCTGCCGTGGGTGAAGAGCCACAGCCAGTACATGCCCGCGGGCATCGACAACCTGAACTTCTCTCCTTATCCAAATCCTCCGGCTCGCGCCATCGATGTGCTCAGCATTGGCCGGCGTGCGCCTGCTATCCACAAGGCGCTGCTGCAGTGGGCGAAAGCAGAAAACAAGTTTTACATGTATGACACAATCAACGCCCTGAAAGCGCACGACCTGGACGAGCATCGGCTGATGATTGCGAATATGGCGAAACGTAGCCGCTATTTCATCGTGAGCCCGGGCAAGTTCGATAAACCCGAAGAGACAGGCGGCACCAGCGAGTTCGGCTACCGGTATTTCGAAGCCGGCGCGGCGGGCACGATCATGATCGGGATGAAGCCGTACAACAACAAGGAATTCGACAAGATCTTCACGTGGGAAGATGCGGTGATCGAAGTGCCGTTTGACAATGGCGCGATTGTAGATGTCATCCGCGATCTGGACAAGCAGCCGGAACGCCAGGCGAGGATGCGGCAGAAGAACATGACTGAATGCCTGTTGCATCACGACTGGGTGTATCGCTGGGAATCGATTCTTGAGATGGTGGGCATGCAGCCACTGCCGAAGATGCAAAAGCGCAAGAGCGCGCTCAGGGAACTCGCCGCAGCAGTCGAAGCGGATTATGCACAGAAGGAACTGTCGGGGGTTCGCTAAACACGCGGCCGCTATCATAAAACGGTGAGCACCGTCCGCGATGCCGGCCCGGCCGAGTCGTCACGCCGTCTTCACGTGCGGCTGTGGACGTGGTTCATCGTCAGCACGTTATTGCTGGTCCTGCTCTCCGGTGCTCTGCCGGTTACGCGGAACGCCGCACTCAGAGCGGCCGCCCGGCTGCTTGTCACTCCGCAACGTTCGGTTCACTCGGCCGATGTGATTGTCGTGGCCATCGATGCCCAGGGAGCGGGAACTCTGGAAGCCGCGGACCTTGTGCACGAGGGTATCGCGAGCCGCGTAGCGGTCTTCGACGATCCACCAACGGCTTCCGATCGGGAATTCATTCGCCGCGGTCTGCCTTATGACGATCGCGCGGCCATCTCCGTCACCCAACTTCACCTGCTGGGCGTGCCCAACGTCGAGCGGGTTCCGCGCTATACCTCGGGCAGCGAGCAGGAAGGACTCTTGCTGCCGGGATGGTGCATCCAGCGCGGCTATCGTTCGCTTGTGCTGGTGACGTCGACGGATCACTCGCGCCGCCTGGCACGCATTATGCGCCGAGCCACCCGGGACCGAGGCATCACAGTCGTCGTTCTGGCTTCGCGGTATTCCAACTTCGATCCGGATCGCTGGTGGACGACCCGCTACGGCGCGCGCACGGAGATTATCGAGTTCGAGAAGTTACTGCTCGATGTCGTGCGGCATCCGTTTTCCTGAACGGCGATTGGAAAGAGAAATCCCGGATCGCAGGGGAGGTATCGCGACCCGGGATTGGTTGTGACCGGACTGACTTCGTTTCTTACTGCGCGACGACGGTGCCGGTGAGGCCGGTGGGCGGATCGGGAACCGGGCCGGTGGCATAGCAGCTTGCCGGGTTAAAGGCAGCGCCGGTTGCCGGACCCTTCAGGTAGCAGTTCTCCGCAGGATTGGGATTGATGGTGGGATTGCCCTCAGGCCCTTCCAGAGGCCAGGGATATCCCTTGAGGAATGCAGGCTCGCTCGGGTAGTACATGGAAGCGGCCAGGGTATGCGCGGATCCGCCGTTCCAGTAGGCGACGCCGTTGGTTTTGTAGTCCCAGTTGCCCTGGAAGATCGCGGTGGTGAGGGAGCTGGGAATACTGCCGACCGCGTTCCCGCCGCTGTAAACTCCCGGTGTATTCGCCGGCTCATAGCCGCAGTTGTTTTGCGCACAGGCGGTCTGCAGTATGGCACTGGACCAGGTGGTGTGCAGATTCAGATGGCCGAGCACGTTGCCGACGAAAGAGTAGTACGTCTGCATCGTGTAGAGGTCGATGGCGTCGAATCCTTCCTGAGGAGGGAAGCTGGGAACGCCGGTTCCTGTTTCATCGCCCCACAGCCAGTTGCGGAAGAAGACGAAGTGCGAGGAGCTTCCCCATACGTCGTCGGCGGTGATGTGGGAAGCGACGTTGCCTTCCATCAGGTCCATATACGGATGGCCGCCGTGCGATGTGCGCGCAGAACCGAGGTACGTCAGATCGTCGGTGTATAAGTCGTCGATGTAGTTATAGAGAAAAACGATCCCGGAGCCGCCGCCCTGGAAGACAAAGCCGTGGCGGTTATGCCGCATGATGTTGTTCTCGACCTTGGCATCGCTGTTGATGAAGTTGAAGAAGATACCGTAGTTCGCGCCGCTGGCGCCGGAGCGCCCGTCGTGCACATAGCTGTCGCGGATTTCGGTGCCGTACGTATAGTCCATCTCGACATGAGCTGAACCGCTGGAACTGCCGGTATTCTGGGTTTCAACGCCTTTGACCCAGCAGTAGAGACATCCCTGCAGCAGGATGATCTGGTTGGAACCGACGTCGCCGGTGGCCGTCACATGGAAGTACTCATAGCCGGCCTTCTGCGTGAGGAAGTTGTACTTGCGGTATTCAGGGTTGGTGTAAGTCGGGTAATACAGGGGACGCGCGAGCGTCGCGGTTGTGCCGCTCACCGCTGTCACCTGGTCGATCTGCTGCATCACGCGATAGCCGGTGTTATCGCCGCACCAGCTGCAGTGGCCGTCCACACCGTCCACACTGACCAGGGTTGGATCGTTGTCGGACATGATCGCAATCCAGTCGCCGGGGTTGACCGATCCGCTGGCAATCGTGACGCTGGTATCGCCTTTCTTCGGCGTGCCGCTGAGTGCATAGCCCGGGCTGTTATTGCCGTAGGAGGTTGAAGGCGTGGTGTTGGTGGACGCGGTGAACGCCTGGGTAGTGAGCTGACCGCCGGAGCCGAGGTTGATCTGGGTGGTGGGGCCGGCGCCACGGAGGACGACGTTGCTCTTCAGCCGGAGGACGCTGTTGACCAGGTACGTGCCGGCGGGAAGAAAGACGGCGGTATTGGCAGCCGCGCTGTTGATGCAGGCCTGAATCGCGGGGCCGTCGTTGGTGGTGCCGTTCGCCGCCAGGCCTGTGCAGGTGGTGGCCGGATAGACCGGCAATGTGCCGCCGTTCCACAGGTCCGAACCGGCCTGCCAGGGGATGACGCGGCAATTCCCCGGGCAAGTGGTGTTGTCGTTGGGAAGACTGTACGTCTGAGCATCTACCGAGTGCCCGGGCGCGATCGAGATCAGCGCGAGGGCTGCAAAGAACATCAGTGGGAAACTTCTCCGCATACTGCGACCTCTTTGGAAGGCTGGATTTTCGTCTTCTTTATAGCACGTCGATCACCATTCAGTTTCCCGCTAAGCTGGCAAAAAGAAAGAGCTTGCCCGGTGATTTTTGCAGCCCCTGAGAGTTTGCGTAATCCTGGCTCGAAAGCGGTGTAAATTTTGACGTAACCCCTGAATTTTCCACGCTGTAGGCAGTTTTTGACGGCGGGATTTCCACAGCTCGCGGCCATGCGAAAGTGGAGCTGAACTCGCCGGCTCGCGGTTGACTGAATCGCGCAGCAGGTCCGCCTCCATTGTGGGCAGATGAACAATTTTTTCTTCCGTGATCGATCGCGGATCGGCACTCTCCGGGCGCGCTTCCGGACCCGGGCTACCCTTAACGAAACTCTCACCATCCTGAAAGATATTCCTTTTTCCCTATGATCAATTTGAGCCTCGACGTGAAGAAGGACGGGCCCCTCAAGGTCCTGTGCCTTGGGTCCCATTCCGATGACATCGAGATCGGATGTGGCGGGACGATTCTTCGCCTCATCGATCAGTACCCGGACTGCACTTTCCACTGGGTTGTCTTCAATGCCATGGGTGTCCGCAAAGCGGAGGCGCAGAAGGCCGCCGAATCGTTTGCGGGCACGAAACGTCTTGAGCGTCTGCTGCTGAAGGAGTTTCCCGACGGCTTCATGCCTTTCGTCGGCTCGGAGGTGAAAGCCACGTTCGAGGAACTGAAGCAGAAGGTGGATCCGGACATCATCTTCACGCATCAGCGTCAGGATGCTCACCAGGATCATCGGCTGCTGTCCGAGCTGACGTGGAACACCTGGCGCAACCACTTCATCCTCGAATACGAAATCCCCAAGTACGACGGCGACATGGGAAGGCCGAGTGTCTTCGTGCCGCTGACGCGGGAACACACCCAGGCCAAAGTGCGCAATCTGATGGACAGCTTTGCCTCGCAGCGCAACAAAGCCTGGTTCCAGGAATCGACCTTCCACTCGCTCATGCGGCTGCGGGGGATGGAATGCAACGCGCCCAGCGGCTATGCCGAGGCGTTCTATTGCCGGAAACTGGTGCTCTGATTCGTCATCTGGCCCGCCGGGTCACAAGCAGCTATCCTGTTACAGGAATCACGATGAGTGAAACGCTGCTTGTGACATCTGCGGAACGCACTGCCTCCTTCCTTCAAAAAATCGAGACGCGCCAGGCCCGAATCGGCATTGTCGGCATGGGCTATGTGGGGCTGCCTCTCGCCCTCCTCTTCAGCGAAGCTCGCTTTCGCGTCACCGGGTTCGACATCGACTGCGGCAAAGTCGACACTCTGAACCGGGGCGCGTCCTACATCGTTCGCATTCCCGGCACGGAAATTCAGCTGGCCCGGGAAAAGGGTTTCAGCGCGACGGACGACTACGCGCGGATCGCGGAGATGGATGTCGTGATCATCTGCGTGCCGACGCCGCTGGACGAGTATCACGCTCCGGATCTGAGCTACGTCACAGGAACGGTGAAGAGCATCGCCCCGCACATCCGCGACGGCCAGCTCATCATTCTTGAAAGCACCACGTATCCGGGCACGACCGACGAAGTTGTGGTGCCGCTGCTGGAGCAGGGAAATCCTGCGGGGCTGCATGCCGTTCGCGATGCGGCTGCTCCGGGGTTCTATGTGGCATTTTCGCCCGAGCGCGAGGACCCGGGCAACGATGCTGTCGCGCGGCGCGATATTCCCAAAGTTGTCGGCGGCTGCGGACCCGTCGCCCGCGATCTTGCATCGGCAGTCTATCGGACGATCTTCAACCGCACGGTGCCGGTTTCGTCGCCCGCCGCCGCGGAGATGACCAAGCTGCTCGAAAATATCTATCGCTGCGTGAATATCGCTCTGGTCAATGAGCTGAAGCAGCTCTGTATGCGGATGGGCATCGATCTGTTCGAGGTGATTGAAGCGGCGAAGACCAAGCCGTTCGGATTCCAGGCGTTTTACCCGGGTCCCGGCCTGGGCGGCCACTGCATTCCGATCGATCCGTTTTATCTTTCCTGGAAGGCGAAGGAGTTCGACTTCCACACGCGGTTCATCGAGCTGGCCGGTGAGATCAACACCGGCATGCCGTACTTTGTGGTCGATAACATCGTGGAAGCGATGAGCCAGCAGGGCAAAGTCCTGCGCGGGTCGCGCATTCTGATTCTGGGCATGGCTTACAAGCGAGATATCGACGATCTTCGCGAATCGCCTTCGCTCACCATTATCGAGTTACTGCAAAAGCGCGGAGCTCAGGTCGCGTATAACGACCCTTTTTTTCCTTCGGTCGGTCAGGGGCGCAAATACGCGCTGAATATGACCTCGACTCCGCTGGACAAAATTCCCGAATTCGACTGCGTTGTGATCGTGACCGACCATTCCCAGTACGACTATCCGGGGATCGTCGCCCGGGCGAAACTGGTTGTCGATACGCGCAACGCCACGCGCAACATTGACGCACCGAACATTGTTCGCTGCTAAACTTTTCGGGACCGTCGGGCTGCAGGTTTGCCGGCGAAAATCGTATCTGTACCAATAAAAAAGGCCCGCCACCCGGCGGGCCTTTTGTTTTGCAACGACGCGGCGTACTACGGGATCGCCGCGGTGTAGACGTTGGAAGGTGCACTTTCGACTCCCGACGCATCCACGCTCGTTACTTCATAGTTGTAGGTCACACCACTCTGCACGGTCGAGTCAGTGAAGGTGGTTGGCGTATTTACGGCGGTGTTCAGCTTCTGGTACGAACCGCCGCCGGTGGAGCGATAGACGTTATAGCTGGCAACCGCGTCGGCGCTGCTGGCCGGAGCGGTCCAGCTCAGCTGGACGATGTAGGTGAGCGGCGCAACTCCCGTACCGCTGAGAGTAATGGTCTGCGTCCCGCCGGTGGCTGCGTTGCTGGTGATCACCACCTGCCCGGTGGCCGCGCCGGCAGTAGCTGGATTGAACTGCAGATTCAGCACGGCGGTCTGGCCTGGATTCAGCGTGATCGGGAAGGTGACTCCCGACATGGTGAAGCCGGTTCCGGTCAGCGTGCCTGCGCTCACCGTCACGGCGGCTCCACCGGAGGATGTGAGAGTCACGGTCTGCGTTGCCGGCGTGTTCAGATTGACGCTGCCGAAGTTTACGGTTGTGGAGCTCAGGGTCAGGCCGGGCGCTCCGTTGCCCAGCTGCAGGCTGAAGGTTTTGGCCACGCCGCTGGCCGTCGCCGTGAGGGTGACGGTTTGCGTCGAGGTGACTGCTGTGACGGTGGCGTTGAAGCCTGCGCTGGTGGCGCCCGCCGGCACGGTGACCGATGCAGGCACCGTGACCGAGCCGGTATCGCTGGCCAGTGCGACCGCCAGACCGCCGGCCGGTGCGGCTGCACTCAGCGTCACGGTGCAGGCGTCGGTTCCGGCAACGGTGTAGGACGAGGTCGCGCAGGTGAGCGCGTTGAGGGCGCCCGCCGTCGCGTCGCCGGTTCCGCTGAGGCTGATGGTTGCGGTGGGATTGCTGGTGGCGTTGCTGGCGATCAGGATCGCGCCCGTCGCAGCTCCCGCCGTGGTCGGATCGAAGGTCACCTGCAGCGTTGCCGCCTGGCCGGGATTCAGCGTCAGCGGAGCGGTGACGCCCTTCATGCTGAATCCGGTGCCGCTCAGCGTTGCGCTGTTAATGGTGACCGGCGAGGTGCCCGACGAAGTCAGCGTTACCGACAATCCGGTGGGCGTGTTGAGCGTAACATCGCCGAACGCGAGACTGTTGGTGCTGAGGCTAAGGATGATGGTCTGCGGGTTCAGCTGCAGCGTGAAGACCTTGGTGGTCCCGCTGGCAGAACCGCTCAGGGTAACGGTGGTGGCCGATGTGACCGCGGAGACGGCCGCATTGAAACCTGCCGTTGTCGCCCCGGCCGGGACCGTGACCGAAGCCGGCACCGTCACCGACGAACTGCTGCTCGACAGCGTGACGGCCTGACCGCCGGCCGGCGCTGCTGCGCTCAGCGTCACCGAGCACGCATCGGTTCCTGCGCCGCTCAATGTCCGGGTATTGCAGGAAAGGGAACTGAGGACTCCGGCGGTAGACTGGCCGGTGCCGCTCAGCGCGATCTGAATGGATCCATTGGTCGGCGCGTTGCTGGCAATGGCGATGGACCCGGTCGCGGCTCCTGCGGTGGTTGGATCGAAGCTTACCTGGAGAGTGACCGTCTGCCCCGGGTTGAGGGTGACGGGGAAGGTGGCCCCGGTCATGGAGAAGCCTGTTCCCGTCAGAGTGGCGCTGTTAATCGTGACCGCGGAAGAGCCGGACGAGATCAGCGTGACCGAGTGTGTCGACGGGGTGTTGAGACTTACATCGCCGAAGTTGAGCGCATTGGTGCTCACGCTCAAAGCCGGCGCCTGAACCCGCAACTGGATCGCGAAGACCTTCGAAACTGTACCCGCGGTCGCGGTGATGTTCGCCGAGGTTGCGGCCGTGACCGCGTTTGCCGTCGCCGTGAAGAAGCCGTTGGAGGCTCCCTGGGGCACCGTCACCGAGGCTGGCACGGTCAGGGCGGTATTGCTGCTGGTCAGATTGACCGTCACCCCGCCCGCGGCGGCCGGTGCGTTCAACGCGATCGTGCAGTTGTCAGTACCGGCTCCGACAATCGTGGAGCGATTGCAGAACAGACCGTTCAGTGTGCCGGCGACGGCGTCCCCCGTTGCGCTGAGATTCACCACGCCGCTCCCTCCGGCCGGCGCGTTCGAGGTGATGTTCAGTGTGCCGGTGACCGCTCCTGCGGCCTTCGGGCTGAATCCCACCTGAACCGTGACCGCATTGCCCGGATTGAGCGTTACCGGGAAGCCCGGTCCGGCAACCGTATAGCCGGCGCCGCTCACCGAGGCTCCGGTCACCGTCAGCGGAGCGGTTCCGCTGGAGGTGATCGTCACAAACTGCGGCGTGGACTGCGTATTCACGGTTACGTCGCCAAAGGAAAGGCTGTTGGCGCTGAGGCTCATCGCCGGCGTCCCGCCGCTGGATTGTGCAGGAGTGAGCTGCAGGGCGAAGGTCGCCGAACTGGATCCCAGCGTTGCCGTGACCGTCGCCGTTTGCGCGGCGCTGACTGCCGCTGCCGTCAGGGTGAAGGTCGCGCTGCTTGCGTTGGCCGGGACCGCGACGGTGGTGGGCACCACGACCGCCGAATCGTTGCTGGAGAGGGTGATCGTATCGCCCGTGCTGCCTGCTGCCGCACTCAATGTGATGGAGCAGTTGTCTGTCCCACCGCCCGTGATGGTCGAGGTGCTGCAGGAGACCGCAGTCACGTTCGGTTGTGTCGAAGGCGGGTTGGCAGCTGCAGTCGTTCCGGTTCCACTGAGCCCGACGGTGATGTTGCCGGTACTCGCATCATCGGCCACCGTCAGCGTTCCTGCCGCCGAGCCGGCTGCCGTGGGACTGAATTTCACATTGACCGTCAGCGTTGCCGCGGCTGCCAGCGTCATGGGAAGCGTGTTCTGGCTCGCCAGCGAGAACGACTGCCCCGCGACGTTAATCTGGCTCACCTGCACCGGATTAACGCTGGCGTTCTTAATCGTGACCGTGGAAGTGTTGGTCTGGCCGACGGTCACGTTGCCGAAGGCCAGCGCATTGGTGGAAACGTCCAGTGCGCCCAATGTGGTGGCATTCGGAGCAATACTGCCGCAGCCCGACAGCGCAACAAGAACGACAGACAGGCCGGCAGCCAGGAGAGCTGCGTACGTCCGTGAAGATTGCTGAAGAAAAGTGAAGCCAGTCCGGCGATGATTGCGATGGCGCGCGTAGCTTGCAGACGCGCACACGGAGCCGCGGGTCGTCCCCGCGGGGGGGATTCCAAAGATCGAGTGCATCTACCTCACCTCTTGCAAAACAAAAAGTTCAGCAACTTCGGACCTCGGCCAGCCTGAGGGAGCCGTGAAGTCATAGCTCCTCAGTTGCCGGTGCGGGCCCACTACTAAATCGGTCCCTGCTGCCGTAGCCGGTTCGAACAACGAACTGGGCGGTTGACGTTAGCTTCCTGTAGGCACGCCAGTCACCATCCTTTTCAACACCGAGTTACCTTTGTGCTTCTGGCGCATTATGTCGTGTTTTGCGTGGACTTCGTGCATACAACCAGCCCATTCTGTTGGCGGCGTACGAACGGCTTCCGCGTAGGATTTGCGCTGAAAGTAGACAAATCTTACCGATGAAGGTAACCACTCAACAGTCTTACTTTGGTAATCATTGCCCACTTTTCACTGCACAGCAGTTTGCAGTCAGTCAACCATGAGCTCATCGAGGGATTCCAGCAGCACCGCGAGGCAGAACGGAGGCCCGAGCCGTCCTGGTGCAGGAGGATCCAGACTCGCGAGGACTTTCTCCGTCCCTGTCTTCGGCCTGATGACCAGAAGCGACAGAGTCACGGCGCTTCGGAAGGGAGAGCGAGGCGGCCTGTGGAATATCTGCCGCGGCCGATCCTGGGGGAGGAGCGAGGGTGCGATTCGCGGACGCTGTTCTGGTTCGCCGCTGTGTCCGGTTCAGTTACCAGAGCCTGCGGTTGGTGCATCCGTTTTCAAAAGCCAGTCAGGGCTCTGGCCCTTGCGCGACCAGCGATGCAGGCGCTCTTTCGGGCTGTGCCAATTCGCTCCACGGTACCCCCAAAGAGTACTCCAAAGAGTGATTGACCCGGGTCCTGTTCCCCATTACCTTGACTGCACGATTGCAAGTATTCCAATCCCGGCGTGCCCGCATCTGCAAAGGATTTTTCCTCTGCTCCCCCTTGCGAGGCCTGCTGGGAGATTGTTCGCCTTCTGTTGTCTTTGGTGCCGGATGGGCTCGTGATTTCGTAGCTTTCCCATCCTCTTAACTGAATTTCTCCTGACCAGCACAGCTGTGACTGCGCCGCTGAGGGCCACCTATGGCTTTGACGCAGAGCATGAACCGATTTTGTGAGGTTGACTTATGTCGCAAGCTACCCACCGCCGCATCTCGCCTGCCCGCCTTCTGACGCTTCTCGTTGCTAACCTCGTCTGGTTCGTGCCGATCCTGCTGGTCTCGGCATCAAGCGTATCTGCGGCGCAGACCATCGCCGTGACGACAGCAACGGACGATTCGACGCCCGCAGCCGGCACGCCCGCGAATTGCCCCGGCGCGGCCTGCTCGCTGCGCGACGCGATCGCCGCGGCGAACGCGGCACCCGGGAGCACGGTCGACCTCAGCGGCCTCGGCAACGCGACCATTCTGCTCGGCGCGCCGCTGCCTCAGATCACGGCGAACATGACCATCTCCGGCAACAGCGACGCCGGCCTGGTTACCGTCTCCGGTGTGAATACCTATGCTGCGTTCGGCACCGGCACGGTCACTGCGGCTACTACGGTGACCCTCTCCGGCTTCACCATCGCGAATGCTGCCGGAGGTTATTCCTACGGGTTTGGCTCCGGATTGTTCGTAGCCAATCCCGGCGTGGGCGGAAGCATCACGGTCAACGTGACCAACATGGTCTTCTCCAATAACACCGCCAGTGACGGCGCTGCGATCACGACCGACGACAATATTTCGGCGGCAGCGGTCACCCTCAATATTCTGGGGTCTAGTTTTATCGAAAATACCGGTACCAGCAATGGAGGTGCAATTTGGAATGGTGGAACCCTAACCATCACAAGCAGCACCTTCTCAGGTAACGGCGCCTACACCGGCGCTGCCGTTTACAACTGCAACGACCCGGCCACCGTCAACACCGCCTGTGGCAATGGCACCAAATTTTATGGCGAAGTTGCAATCAGCGATAGCACTTTCGCAAACAACACGAACACGGGCAGCGGCACGATTTATAACGCATCTTACGACCTAACTGGGGATCTGACGGTGCATGACAGCACCTTTTCCGGCAACCTCCCAGCTACTGGCGGCAGCATCGCCAACGCCGGTACTCTCACGCTGACCAACAACATCTTTGTCGAGCCCTCGCCCGCTGGCACAGGCCAGTGCACCACCACCAACACGGGCTGCCCCGCGCCAACCAATGACCCGGACGCGAACGGCAACTTCGACGATTCCAATGCGGTTCTGAAGCTCGGAACTTTCGGTTTCAACGGCGGCGCTACCAAGACCCTGGTGCCCCAAACCGGCAGCCCCGCGCTCTGCGGCGGCGTCAAGTCGCTGGCGCTCACATCGGCGGGCGCCGGTCTCACCTACGATCAGCGTGGCAATCCGCCCGCCTTCGTCGGTTATCCGCTCGATGCCTGCACGGACACCACGAAGGTCGACGCCGGCTCGGTGCAGGTGGGTGGCGGCACCATCACCGTCACGACTCTCACCGACGATTCTGGAACTCCCGCCGGCAACGCCGCGAATTGCCCTGGCGCCGCCTGCTCGCTGCGCGATGCGATTGCGGCCGCCAACGCTTCTGCCAGTCCCTCGACCATCCAGTTCGGTGTGACGGGTACGATCAACCTCGGTGCCGAGCTGCCCTTGACTTCGGGCAACATCACCATCGACGGTCCAGGGATCACGCTTTCCGGGCAACGGAAGTACCGCATCCTCGAGAACTACGCCGGTTCGCTGACGGTTTCCGGAGTCACCTTCGACAGCGGCAACAGCGGCGCGCAGGGCGGCGCTTTCATCAACGCCGCGATCGGCAGCCTCGACCATGTAGCGTTCACGAATAACACCGGCACCAGCGGCGGCGCGATCTACAGCATCCGCTCGCTCACCATCACCAACAGCACCTTCACCATGAACTCGGTGGGCACCGGCAACGGCGGCGCCATCGATTCCACCGGGGCGCTGACGGTGAGCAACAGCACCTTCAACAACAACACGGCCGCTCAGGGCGCGGGTATCTACGACGAATCGGATTCGGCGCTGCCCATCACCTACAGCACCTTCGCCAATAACACGAACTCCCTGGCAGGCACGATCGTGACCAACAGCCGCTCGGTCATGTCGATTGCGAACAGCACGTTCTCGGGCAACACGGCCGCGGCCGAAGACCAGGATATCTACCACAACGGCGGTTCGCTGACTGTCACCAACACCATCATTGGCGATGCCAATGGCTGCGGCACGACGCCCGATCCAGCCTGCAGCACTGCGAATGGCAATGTTGTGGCGGGTGCAGGCCTCACGCTCTCCGTGCTTGGCAACTACGGCGGTGCGACCAATACCATGCTGCCCCTGCCTGGCAGCTCGGCGATCTGCGGCGGCCTGCGTGCGAAGATTCCGAGCGGATTCAGCACCGACCAGCGGGGATTCTCCAACGCAGTACCGGCAGCGTATGGCTGCGCGGGCACCAGTTCCGATGCTGGTGCGGTCCAGACGAACTACAGCGCTGTCGGCTTCAACGCCGGCTCCTACACCGCCTCGCAGGGTGTGGCCGGTGCGACGCCGCAGGTCATCGTCTCCGTGACGGAAAACGCCCAGAACATCGGCGGTATTCCGCTGACGCTGACGACCGGCGGCACCGCGGGTGCGGCTACCGGAACCACCGCGACCACCGTGGGCGGCACCGGCGCCACCTTCAGTTCTCTCATCTTTCCGAATCTCGGTACGGGGACCGTCGCTGAAAGCCTGACTGTCGTCGGTACTGACACTCTCACCGCCGGCCCCTTCAACGTGGTCGTCGGCGCGGGCGGCACGACAGCGGTCACGGTGGCGGAAGTTGCGCCGGCGCCGGCCTCGTTTGTTGTCAGCACGACCACCGCTGCGACGGAAACCCTCAAGGCGACGGTCACGGGCACCCCGACGGTGAATGAAGGCTACGTCTCCTTTACCGTTCACCAGCACACGGCAGCAGGGGCTGTCGTGGGTACGCCAGTGACAGGCATTCCGGTCGCTGCCGGTACGACGGCGAACGTGCCGTATACCATTCCCGCGCCTCAGACTGCCGACACCTACTATGTTGTCGCTACCTACACCGATCCAGGCGGCACGTATCAGTCGAATATCAGCGATTCGACGAAATTCTTTACGATTGTTCCGGCAGTGACGGCGACGCAATCCATCGCCAGCAAGGTTCTGACGGTCAACCAGCCGGCGGTGAACTTCACTCCGGTGACGGGATCCGGTGGCGTAGGGACTCTTAGCTACAGCGTCGCGCCGGGCCTGCCAAGCGGTCTGACGATGTCCACAACCACGGGCGCCGTTACCGGCTCGCCAACGGCACCCAGTGCGCTCGGCACCTACACGGTGACGGTGAAGGACGCCAACAACAACACCGCGACGAACACGTTCACCCTGACGGTCAATGCTGCTGTGACCGCGACGACAGCGATCCCGACTGAAACACTGACACAGGGCGTCACCCCGACTCCCTTTACGCCTGTCACCGGCGGCGGCGGTACGGTTCCGCTGGGTTACACCATTTCGCCGGCATTGCCTAACGGACTCACCATGGCGGCTGGCACAGGCCAGATCGCTGGTACGCCGAACGCTCCGCTCGCGACCACCACCTTCACGGTGACCGTGACGGACGCCAATGGCGCCTTCGCTACGGCAACCTTCTCCCTGACGGTGAACGGCCCGCTCGTCGCCACAACGGCGATTCCCAC
>JBKICP010000246.1:0-21840 GCA_046567085.1 Acidobacteriota bacterium | reverse complement strand
ACGGGCGGCACGGCTCCGCTGGCCTTCAGCGTACTGCCGGCACTGCCGGGCGGGTTGACGATGTCTGCGACGACGGGCCAGATCACCGGTACCCCGGCGGCAGCCAGCGCGACAAACACCTACACCGTTACGGTGAAGGACACCAACAACGCGACGGCGACGGCGACGTTCTCACTCACGGTGAGCGCGGCAGTGACGGCGACGACTGTTGTTCCGTCGACGACGCTCACAGCCGGCATCGCTGCAACGGCCTTCACTCCGGTCACAGGTTCGGGCGGTACGGGCGCGCTGACCTACAGCGTCGCGCCGGCATTGCCTGGAGCGCTGACGATGTCTGCGACGACGGGCCAGATCACCGGCACCCCGGCAGCGGCCAGTGCGACCACCACCTACACCGTGACGGTGAAGGACACTAACAACGCAACCAAGACGGCAACCTTCACTCTGACGGTGAATGCAGCAGTCACCGCAACGGTGGCTATTCCGAGCACCTCACTGACAGCGGGGATCGCAGCGACAGCCTTCACTCCGGTGACGGGTGCAGGTGGTACGGGTGCGCTGACCTACAGTGTCTCTCCGGCATTGCCTGGAACTCTGGCGATGTCTGCGACGACGGGCCAGATCACCGGCACCCCAGCAGCAGCCAGTGCGACCACCACCTACACCGTTACGGTGAAGGACACCAACAATGCGACCGCGACGAAGACGTTCACCCTCACGGTGAACGCGGCGCTCCTCGCCACCACGGCGGTTCCCACAACGACTCTGACGGCCGGGCATCTGGCTGCGCCCTTCACTCCGGTGACGACGACGGGCGGCACGGCTCCTCTGACCTTCAGCGTGTTGCCGGCCCTGCCGGGCGGGCTGTCGATGTCCGCGACCACGGGCCAGATCACCGGCACGCCGGCGGCGGCCAGTGCAACCGGCACCTACACGGTGACGGTGAAGGACGCCAACAACGCCACCCAGACAGCAACCTTCTCGCTGACCGTGAGCGCGGCCGTAACGGCCACGACCGCGGTTTCCGCTACGACGCTGACAGCCGGCGTCGCCGCAACGGCCTTCACTCCGGTAACGGGAGCAGGCGGTACGGGCGCGCTGACCTATAGCGTCTCTCCGGCCCTGCCTGGAGCTCTGGCGATGTCTGCGACGACGGGCCAGATCACCGGCACACCTGCGGCAGCCAGTACGCTGACCACCTATACCGTCACGGTGAAGGACACCAACAACGCGACGGCGACGGCGACGTTCACCCTTACAGTGAGCGCCGCGCTCTCCGCTACATCGGCCGTGCCCACCACGTCGCTGACGCTGAACCACGCGGCGACGCCGTTTACTCCGGTGACCGCCGCCGGTGGTACGGCTCCGCTCACCTTCAGCGTTCTGCCGGCTCTGCCCGCTGGATTGGCGTTCTCGACCACCAACGGTCAGGTCACCGGTACGCCGACGGCGACCAGCGCTGCGACGAATTACGTTGTCACCGTGAAGGACGCCAACAACGTGACCGTCACGGCCAACTTCAGCCTCACGGTCAACGCCGCAGTGACCGCAACGCAGGCGATCGCGACCACGACCCTGACGGCGGGACATGCAGCGACTGCATTCACGCCGGTCACCGGCGCGGGCGGTACGGCTCCGCTGCACTACGCGGTTGCGCCCGCTCTGCCGGGAGGCCTGACGATGGCGTCTGCCACCGGTGCGATTACGGGTACGCCTGCGGCGGCCAGCACGGCGACCACCTATACCGTCACCGTGACGGATGCGAACGGCGCATCGGCCACGGCGACCTTCAGCCTGACGGTCAGTGGTTCGGTCACCGCGACGGTTGCGGTAGCCTCCACGGTCCTGACGCAGAACCACCTTGCGACACCCTTCACGCCGGTCACGGGTACGGGTGGCACTGCACCTCTTACCTATAGCGTTGCACCGAATCTGCCCGCGGGTCTGACGATGGCCTCGGCCAGCGGCACGGTCTCCGGCACGCCCACGGGCACTCTTGCTGCGACCAACTTCACGGTCACGGTGACGGATGCCAACGGGGCCACGGCGACCGCGCAGTTCAACCTGACAGTCAGTGGTGCTCTCACTGCAACCGCAGCGGTTCCCACAGCTAACCTGACGTTCGACACGGCTGCGACACCCTTCACGCCTGTTACGGGGGCGGGTGGCACGGCACCGCTCACCTACAGCATTGCACCGGCTCTGCCCGCGGGTCTGACGATGGCCTCGGCCAGCGGCACGGTCTCCGGCACGCCCACGGCGACTCTTGCCGCGACCAGCTTCACAGTCACGGTGAGGGATTCCAACGCCGCAACGGCGACGGCGAACTTCACTCTGACGGTCAACCAGGCGCAGCCCACGATCGCGTGGACTCCCGCGGCCACCATCGCCTACGGCACCAGCCTCAACGGTCTGCTGAACGCGACGGTCAGCTTCGGCGGGAGTACCGTGGCGGGCAGCTTCGCTTACACTGCGACGGCTGCAGGAGGCACGGCGGTGCCCGTGACCAACGCAAGCGTGCTGGCCAACGGCACCTACACGCTGACGGCAACCTTTACTCCAACTGACACGGCCAACTACAAAACCGCCACGGCGACCGCGCCGCTGACGGTCACCGGCCAGACCCTCACCGTGAGCGCCAACAACGCCACGAAGGTCTACGGCACGGCCAACCCGACCTTCACCGGATCCGTTACCGGTGCGGTCAACGGTGACACCTTCACCGAGAGCTTCACCACCACCGCCACCACAACGTCGAACGCAGGAACCTATGCGATCGTTCCGAGTGTGACGGGTGCGAACCTCACGAACTACACCGTGGTCACGAACGATGGCACGCTGACGGTGACCCAGGCCGGAACGACCATCGCGCTCACGGCCAACAGCAGCTCCATCAACCCGGGAAGCAGCGTCACCCTGACGGCCGCGGTGGCTTCTGCCACCACCGGAACCCCGACGGGCACCGTCACCTTCTATGACGGCAGCACGGCGCTCGGTACCGGGGTGCTGGCGGCCGGCGCCGGTGGTGATGTCGCAACGCTGGCGACCACCTCGCTGGCGTCCGGCAGCCACACCATCACCGCTGTCTACGGTGGCGATACCAACTTCACTGCCAGCAGCACCACGTCCTCGGTTGGCATTACCGTGGCGCCTCTTGGTCTGACGCTGAGCGCCAATCCCACGGCTCGTGCCGGAAAATCGGGCGACACGTTCACCTATGCGCTTTCGGTGGCGCCGGCTTTCGCTGGCACGGCGTATCCGGGGACGGTGACCTTCTCCGCGAAGGGCGGACCGGCGGGTGCTGTGATCTTCTTCTCGCCGACCACTCTGGCGGCCACTGCTGGAGCGCAGACGGTGAACATGTCCGTTGCCACTTCGCTGAACTCGGCAGCGGTTCATTCCACCTCAACGGGACGGCCGCTTTTGCCGGTGGCCCTGGCCTTCCTTCTGCTGCCTCTCGCGGGCACCCGGAGAATGCGCCGGAACGGCCAGCGTTTTGCACGGTTCCTCTGCCTCCTGGTACTGGCTCTGGCGGCTGTTGCGGCGACCACTGCGCTCACCGGCTGCGGCAGCAGCACCGGCGGCAGCACCAACACAGGTAACGGCACACAGTACACCATTACCGTGACGGCCACCAGCGGCTCGGTCAGCCAGAATACGAACGTGACGCTGACCATCCAGTAGAAAGACGAGCTTCACGACTCAACCTGCAAGGGCCGGACCGGAAAAGTCCGGCCCTTGCTTTTGGTGGCACAAGCCAGCACGAATCGCGGATTGCAGTTCGTCGCGACTCCCGGGATCGTCGAAGGCCGGAATGATATGCCGCGAAGCATGGAAGCCCTGCAGCGCGCCGCTGTCCGAAGGGATGACTCTCTTGATGCTGCCTCCCGGTTCGGGTCATAGTCGCTGGACGTAACCTGTCCGACACTGCAAACGGGGCCAGAGAATCTGGTCCTCTGACAAACGCGCATTGCCCTTTAGGCCTCCCCGGCGGGAGGCCTTTCCTTTCTTCTTTCTTTCCGTTTGTCCGCCTTCGTCGTGTCGTACGTTTGCGGAGAGGCCGATGCGGAAGACAGCGGGGAATTCGGAGGGGTAGAGGGGTTTAGTGCATGCGGCGAAGATGCGATAATGTCTTGGAAGCCGGTTCCACCGTGCAGTTGCGGAGAGGTGGCAGAGCCCGGTTGAATGCACCTGACTCGAAATCAGGCATACTCGTAAGGGTATCGGGGGTTCGAATCCCTCCCTCTCCGCCAGAATTCACGCTAAAATCTTATTTTTCAGTAAGTTGCTGATTAGAATGACCCTTAGCGTGGTCGGGCGTCCGACAAAATAATTGCAATTTGTTCGAAAATTGCGCTTTTCCGCCCTCTGACCTCCTAAAACCCGACAATCCGACAACGCGCGCGGGAGTTGATTTCAGCCCCAGGGCCGGAGGAGACTTCGAATTCTCCGGAGGTCCTGAGGCCGTTATCGCTGGCATATGGCCCAGCCCGAAGGTAGTTGCGTAGCCTATGCGGCCATGCGCAGCCTGCTCTACAGCCGAGCAAATGTTCGCAAGATGGTAGAGGCTGTGATGAGCCACGAGAAACGGTCAATCGATGACGACAAGCCGAATCGCACACGAGCTTCCAAAGAAAACGGTGCTCGCTAAAAATGGAGATTATGAGCACAAAACTGACCCTGAAGCACCACATTGAAGAAGGCGGCGCCGGGTTCCATCTTTATCGGGAATGCTTCGATTCTGACGACGAGTTCGTGTATCTCGAGGTCAACGGGGTTCCCTTTGAGACCGCCAGTTCGATAAGCCTTTCCGGAAGCGGCCCGGGCTCTGCCACCATCCGATTGCCCGACGGCTGGGCCCGCAAACTCGGTCTCCTCCCGGACCACGACGGCGAAATGGGTGGTCCAGAAAACGCCGGCCACCAGCCTGACAGCACCGTCTGAAATTCATGGATCACAACACCTACTTGAAAAGCCTCTCGCCGAGTGGGAATGGCTCCGATCACGGTGGATGCGGTCCCGATCCAGCAGCGGACGTGCCCCCGAAGGGGAGGAAGAAATCGTGTCCGAAGAACGACAAGGTGAACCGCCCGAGTACAGGGATGCCCCCGGGGCCAGCGCCGGCGATCCGGTTTTGCGGAGCCACGATCCCGCAGAAGCTGCGTCTTTGTCATTCGCGATTTTCGTGGCATCTGGCGACCGTGCACCTTGGCCGAACCTCAGAGATGGATTGGAAATTCGTGCGAGTTAAGCTGCTCAGGGCCGGGTCGTTGACGGCACAGGTCACCAGTCCTTTGGCCTTTCGATATCGGAAAGCGCAGTCCGAGCACAGGCCTGTGCGGTCACTATGATCGAATTGTCATTGCTGAGCGCCAGACGTCGGCATCGAACGGATAAATTCGATCAGTGCCTTCATGTCCGGTGGATTGAGGTTGGTTAAGGGCATGCCGCCTTGTTGCATACGAGTGGTGTGATGCCGCAGCAGATTCTCCAGCACGCTTGCGGGCAGCAACGAAGCGGTCCCGGCCAGCGGAGGCGCCGCAACTGTTCCCGTTATTCCGTCAACTCCGTGACACGTCGCACACCGGAGACTGTGGAAGATTTGTCGTCCGCGCAGGGCCAGCGGACTGAGTGGGGGCGGTGCAGCAACCGCCGGCAATGGCGCGGGCCCCGAAGACGGGGACGCCTCCGATTGTATTGCCGGGCTCACGCCGGGCCGCGCTGCGGTGGGTGCGGATGGCGGTTGTGGCGCGTTCCGGGCAATCTCGAGGCTTGCAAGATAATTGACGAGCTGTTGCATCTCCGTATCGTTGAGAGGAAAAGCGGGCATGCCGCCAGCGCGCATTTTGGCGTTTGGGTTGTGGAGCAGAGCCGGAATCTGGCTTGCAGGAATTCTGTGTGTGATGCCGATCAGAGACGGTGCAAACCGCGTGCCCTGGGCCGCCATTCCATGGCAGGCAGCGCAACCCTGAGTAAGGAAAATAGCGCGACCCGGAGTCGACGCCGTCGCTGCGGGAGGAGCTGCGGCGCTGGCAACCGACACGGCCACAGGTTGCGGAGTCGCTTGCGGCGCCATCTCGGGATAGGGGACACTTGTCTGCTGGGGAGCGATCTCGGGAGCGGCGAAGGCGCTTGCCTGCGGCGCCTTGCCGACGGGCGGAATCTGCAGAGTCCGTAGCCAGGCGATGAGCGCGGTTCGCTGTTCCGGCGTTCCGGAGAAGGGCGGCATGCCGCCCGCGCGCATCTTCGCGCTGGGGTTCTCAAGGAGCTGCGCGACCTGCGCATCGGAGAGATTCGCGATGAGCGGAGCAATGGCCGGTGCGCGGCCTCCCTGGCCGTTGGGGCCGTGACAGGCAAAGCAGGCGTGCTCCTGATACAACTCGTGTCCCGCCAGCGCCGTTGCGACCGCCACCGAAGAAGCGGGTGAAGGACCGCCCAACCCAGCAGTAGCAGGGACACTGGCGGAAGGCACGCCGGGAATCGTAGACGCGGAGGGCAGAGGCGACGCGGTGGACGATGCCTGGACATTAGCCGCACTGGTTCCAATGACACCGAGATACGCAAGCAGCGCGGTCATGTCGCTGGTGGAGATATCGACCGCAGGCATGTGACCCGCGCGCATCTGGGCATTCGGGTTATGCAGCAAGGCGATCAGATCGGGCTGCGAAAACTTTGTCGTGATGCCCTGGAGGCTCGGAGCGACCGTCGTGCCAAGACCCACTTCGCCGTGGCAGCCGGAACACCCGTGCTGCTGGAAAATTCCTCGGCCCCGTGAAACCAGAGGGTTGACCGGACCAGTGGGAAGAGCCAGGGGTCCGGTGGCTCCCGGCGACTCAATGTAGGGCTCAAAGGGCGCAGCGGTGTAGGCGGCCTCCTGCTTTGCCTGGAGCGCCAGCTGAGAGGCAACGGTGGAATCCTCCCGATCATCCACGGGGCTTCTGATTCCGAGATAGATCGTTCCCAGCAGAACAATGGCGACGGCCAGCACCGGAATCGGTCTGCGCCAGGGCCGGCGCTCGAGTTTGCGGTCCAGGAAGGGCACCAGGAAAAAAACTGCTGCCAGGACTGCCGGGGTGATGACAACCGCAAACACGACCCGCGGGCCTTCCCAGAATTTGAGCCACTCGAACATCGGCAGGTAGTACCACTCCGGTCGCGGCAGAAAGTGTGTATCGGCGGGGTTGGCGATGGGTCCCAGTCCCACAGGGCGCGCATACGACAGGAATCCCAGCCCCGACATGATGAGGAGCGCGAAGGCCATATCCATGATGACCTGTCGTGGGTAAAAGCTTTCTGGCGGAAGCTTCGGCTCGACCGGATCTTCATGAACGGGACCGGCGGCGCCAGCCTTGCGGAAGAGGAAGATATGGATGGCGATGAAGGCAAAGATCGCCCCCGGGATCAGGAAGACGTGCGCGACATAGAAGCGCGACAGAGTCAGCGTGCCGATCGTGTCGCCGCCTCGCAGCAGGCGGGTGAGCCACTCCCCAATCCACGGCACCTGGCCGACGATGTTGGTGCCGACCGCAGTAGCGAAGTACGCCTTCTGGTCCCAGGGGAGAAGATAGCCGGTAAAGCCCATGCCCAGGACAAGCAGCGAAAGCGTCGCGCCAGAAATCCAGAGCAGCTCCCTGCGGCCTTTAAACGAGCCGTACAGGAAGGTCTGAAGGAAGTGGAGTACCAGGACGATGATCATGGCGCTCGCACCGTAATAATGCAGGCTGCGCAGGAATGCGCCGGCCGCGACTTCTTTCGTGATGTAAGCAACGCTCGTATGGGCTGTCTCCGCCGACGGAACGTAGTAGAGCGCGAGGCAGAGACCCGTGATGACCTGGGAGATGAAGATAAAGAGCAGGCCCGATCCGAAAACATACGCGAACCGCGCTCCGCCTGGAATCGGCTCGTCGAGCGATTCGCGCATCAGCTTGTCAACGCCAGCGCGGCGGTCGAGCCAGTGAAACAGACGCGACCTGGAACCGCTGCCTTTCGTCTCTGATTCCACATTCCTTTGCTTGTCAGTCACGGTGCTTCCTCGCTGGCTTTAGCTCAGTTTTTCCTGGTTCGGAACGTTCGATCGGAAATACTCGAAGCGCACCTGCAGCTTCCCATCCTTCACGCGGGCAGGCAGTCGATCCAGGGCGCGCGGAGGCGGTCCTGAGATATGCTGGCCGTCGGCAGCAAATCGTCCGCCATGGCATGGGCAGACGAACTCGGTCTGCCCCTTTTGCCAGGAGACACTGCAGCCCAGGTGTGGACAGATCGCCGAGAGCACCTCCAGCTGACCCTGCGCCGAACGGGTGACATAGACCGACTGAGACGAAACCACCTCCCGCCAGCCGTCTCGTCGCGCAAAACTGATTGTTCTGCGGACGGGTGCAGTGCTTTCCGAGAACTCACTCATCTCGCCCACTTCGGACCATTCCGTTCCGGAGGCTTTGGCATAAAGTGGATACAGCACGTAACGCAGCACCGGAACTGCGAGAAAGGCACCCATGCCCGCAGTGCCGATTGCCAGCAGAGCTCCGAAGAACGAGCGGCGATTGATGATGATGACATCCCTGGTGTCCCGGATCTCGTCAGACTTGCCGAGTTCTTCCACATCTCCTCCTAAAAGTTCAGCCAGAGGGCCATGTAGGCCGTGTTGTTATCGGACGCGTTGCGATTGGCTCCGTCATAATTGGTCGCGGCGCCGTTGAATTTGAAAAAGCCGGAATAATTCAGGTCGATATTGATGTTCTGTACCGGCCAGTAGCCAAACTGCACAATGTAGCCGCTGGTATCTGGATTGCCGTTTTGGCTGCCGGTCAAGGCCCCCGGCGCGTAGAGGAGTGGATCGCTGTTCCCTGTGGTTGAGAACAGGGCTCCGGTTGCCGTATAGCGATATCGCCAGTGATACGTGGTATCGAACTTCAGCGTATTCAGGTGATTCGCTTTTGTACTTGCGCCTCCCGCATTGGATGTGGCTCCAAGATTCGACTTCTCGTGAATCCATGTGCCATGCATATCCAATAGATTCGGCCCAAACGGGCGCTCGTACTGGAAGTCGAAGGAGGGATCTACATAGCGATCCTCGGGTCCTGCGATTGCCCCTGGAAAAGAGTTCATGTCGATTCCGTAGGTGCCGAGTTCCAGATAGTTAGCGCCCCAGGTTTGCTGCCAGGCCACTCGCCAATAGGGAGCAACGCCGCTGATGTTATAGGTCTGTCCTGTTCCCGTAACCGGAGTCGGCGCCCCGGCGTGTTCGGAGCGATAGAGTGTGGCATCGGCATAGAGGTGGTCGTTCCACATTCCGTAACCGCCAAGACCGGCGACGTCCTGCCCCAGATTGCCGTTGACGATGGGAGACGCAATGGGGCTCACGCCGGAGGCGGTCGAAATCCAGGGGAATCCCCAGGCCGGCGTGCTGTTCCAAAGATCCTCGACAGTGGGATTGTTATTGATCGTTACGCCGTAGTCGAGACTCCTGCCGCCAAGCTTCGTCTCATTGGCATACCGCAGATCCGTGTTGTCCATCCCGAAGTGGTCGTCGGAATGAGTGTAGGTAACCTGCGCAAGTGCGCCGAAGTGGCTTGCAAATGCTCCTGCCAGAAAGATGCTAAGCTGCTGGGGAAATCCAGCAGAGTTATTCTGGCTCGCAGGCTGGTTAGCCTGGTAGGCGGTGTTGGAGACAAGCACCATCGCTGCCAGGGGCAGATATTTGGTGAGGAGGAGATCCTTTGAGTTGCCAATTTTGTCGTTTGGACTGATATTGCTCAGTACATACCCATTGAGCTTGAATCTGCGCCCGAAGGAAGTCAGTTCTGGAGGATTGCTATGGCAGACATTACAGGAGAGTCCAGTCTGACGAGCGAAGCTGGGAACGGCGTGGGCGGACGGAATCCGGGCAAAAGTCAACCCAACGAGAATGACGACTGCAAATACGTTACGCATACCTTATCCTCCTGCTGGAGCCCGATTTCCAGTCACTGCAAATGAGCGAGGCGGCATCGTGTCGTATGGAGACACAATTGTCGCGGACCGCTGACCGCGAATGGAATGACGCACCCCGGGGGAACTCCGGAATTGTGAAGAGTAGTTGGCAAACAATCTGGCAGCTTGCTGGTAGGGGGGAGATACTCGCTGAAAGTTCAGGAAAGCCACAGATGTGCTGTGATCTGCTTTCAGAAGTTCGCAAGCAATACAGCTACTCAAGGGCAGATTGGTCGTCAGCGTCTGAGCTCCCGTGTGAAACACGGAGCATGACTGTCCACGGAACGCTGTATCCACGGGCGAGAACCGTCCATATTCATTGGATTTCCAACATGGGCCCGAGTGGTTAGATTACTACAATGTAATAAATGGGATTGCTGATCCGATTGTTACATTCTCGCATCGTACGGATCGGTTTCAAGATGCGTAGGGTTCTATATCCCCCCCCGGGGTTGGGCAATTGTGGATTTTCCGAATCCGTTCTCGTTATTCGAGGAGTTGTGGCCGAGGGGGTACTTCCATCAGGACATCTTACGCGAGGTTGCCGAGCAGGATCGAGCTAATAGAACGGAGGCGCAGGGGACGCAAAAAATCGCAGCCTTTCCCTGTTCATCAACTGCAGGCCGGACTCATCGGTACCCGGTACGCGATTCATGCCGCCTCCCTCATCGTTCCTTCCTCTCCCAACAGATACAGAGGAGCGGTGCCACGCAGAAAAGGGCTCGTCTGGATCATGAAAGCGGTAAGGCTGGAAGCGCCACACAAAGCCGCCGTCCGTGTCGGCGGAAGCCACTTCAGAACCTCCGTGAGCTCATTTGGATCGAGACGAAGAGTGCGTGTGAATGGAATCGCAAGAAACTGCGCTTCGCCTGCGTGGAGATCGATCACAAGCAAATCGTCGGAACCACGGAAAATCGCGGCGAGCTTATCCCAGGAAACCCACACGATCGGGCGACGGCTTTGCTCACAGTGATCGGAGGTCATTGTGAGGGATCGAGACGGCCTCCTGATCTTAACTGGGATTCCACGAGACCTCTGGCGCTTCCTCTGCACGATCCGGATTACGACGGTGATGGCAGAGACTGCCGTCAGACACCAAAGAAAATCCACATTGCACCTTCATCGCACGAGGGTCGGGGCGTGATTCCGGTGCGCGACCGCAACCGGGCTCGCATCGAAAGCTGAATTCCGGACTAGCTTTCGCGGCAGAGTGCGGGCGGAGAACGTGAAGTGAGATGAGGATGGGCCGTACAAGTTGGAGCCAGCTCGGACGGCACGAGATTGATTTCAAGGTGAAGATGGGGACATCCTTGCTGACAGACTCGATCGGCCTGCAAATCCCGGTTTACGCCGGAGGAATTGCGGAAGATCGCGACAGATGGATGGCGCTGGTCGATCCAGAGCTTTGCAGCTGTGTTTCGCGGGAAGGAGTTACGATGGCTGTGGTACGGGGACAGCCTGGCATCAAGCCCTCCCAGGACCAGGACGAACGCCAGGGAAAGCAGTGCGAGTGCCAGCGGTGTCGCGAAGAGATCGCGCCTGAAAATACCCCGATCGATCCGCGGTGAAAATGCATTCTCGCATCGCGGTACAGCACTCTTTTCAGTCGGGGTTGAGCGGCTGCCTCTCACGGCACGCAACAGAATCTCCTCTTCAGGTTCCGCGGAAGTGACTACTAGTCATAGACACCGCAACTGGGCAAAGGGTTATTAATTATTTGCGCTTCATCATGCGTCTGTGTTTCAGAATCCAGGATCTCACCGTATTCCACGGTAACAAAGATCGGGAAAGCGCAGATTCGTTCAGATGCCCCGATACGGAGGAGCAGACCTGGCCGTTAATGCATTGGAAAACCGAGACCAATTCGTGTTGAGCTCTATCGAAACTCAAAACCCCCGCAATGTGCCTCAATTAACTCATTGGATGGCATCTGCCAGAACGCTTCATGAAAAGTAACAGTAGACGGGCCAGTGTTCCGCATAGTCGCCGACCCACCCTTGGGCCGCGCGCCCATGACGCGGCGATCAAGAGAGCGCCCCGTTCTGCGGCAACTTGACGGGCACGGATCGATGAATACTGGCCTACGTTCGCGAACGGGCGAAATAAACCGGGAAGATTTACGGAGTGGTCCCGTCAGCGCTGCAGCCAGCGGTATAATCCACCCCACCGATGCAACTCGCCAATGGCTCTCGGCTGGGCGCCTACGAAATCGTTGCTCCGCTTGGAGCGGGAGGAATGGGCGAAGTGTATCGCGCCCGCGACCCCGCGCTGAAACGCGACGTGGCCATCAAAGTGTTGCCCGAAGACTGGTCGGGTGACCCGGAGCGTTTGCACCGTTTTGAAGTGGAGGCGCAGGCCGCAGCCGCTCTGAATCATCCCAACATCGTTTCGATTTTCCATGTCGGCCAGCATGATGGCTGCCCGTACATCGTGACCGAGTTGCTGCTGGGAGAGACCCTGCGCGACCGGTTGCGGAATGGTCCCATGCGCGCCCGCGAGGCCTGCGACTGCGGCATCCAAATTGCGAGTGGGCTGGCGGGCGCGCATGACGCCGGCGTGGTTCACCGGGATCTGAAGCCAGAGAACCTTTTCCTGACAAAGAATGGCATCAAGATTCTTGATTTCGGACTAGCCACACTCGAGCAGCCGGAACCGCAGGATGCCACCACCGCAACTCTCCCGCCTCACACAAAAACCGGCCAAATTTTCGGCACGGCTGGCTATATGGCACCAGAGCAGGTGCGCGGACTCGCCGCCGATCCGCGGAGCGACATCTTCGCTTTCGGCGCGGTCCTCTACGAGATGCTGACCGGAAAACGCGCGTTTCGCAAGGCGACTTCGGCCGAGACGCTGAGCGCCGTCCTGAACGAGGAGCCTGCTCCGCTATCCCAGTCGGTGCCCGACCTGCCGCCGGCTCTGCAACGGATCCTCAATCGCTGCCTTGAGAAGAAGCCCGAGCGCCGCTTTCAGCATGCCTCCGACCTGGGGTTCGCGCTTGAGGCTCTATCCGATGCCAGCGGCACGGCTCTCGCCGAGCCGGTCCAGACGCGTCAGCACGGCCGGTGGATCTGGACAGCCGCGGCAGTCAGCGCCGCTCTGGGAACCTCCCTGGTCATCTGGTGGAGACAGCCGCCCCCCATTCCGGTCGTCCATGCGGTTACGCAACTCACCAGTGATGGCGAGGTGAAAGCCAATGGCGGCCGCATGGCAACCGATGGATCGCGCATTTACTTCGGCGAAGGGACCCTGGGCAGTTATCGAATTATGCAGGTGGCCGCCGCCGGCGGCCCTACCGCGGTTATCCCTACCCGACTAGCGAACTTTCAGTTCACCGCATTGAGCCAGGATGGTTCGTATCTGCTCGGTGCCGCGGGAGACGCTTTCGCCCTCCCTGCCTGGGCCGTTCCTCTTCCCAGCGGGGAGCCGCGCCGGCTCGGCTCCATCGTTTCGCAGGATGCCGATCTTTTCCCGGACGGGAGGATCCTGTTCTGTCTGGGCCACGATATCAGCGTCGCCGAGAAAGACGGCTCGAACCCGCGCGAACTCCTCAGCGTGGATGGTCTGCCGGTGGAGCCTGCGGTTTCACCGGATGGTAGCCGCCTCGTCTTCACAGTCTGGTCGCGCCCTCACCGCGCGGCCTCCATCGATGAAGCCAGAACCGATGGCTCCGATCTGCACGTTCTGCTCCGCAGCAACGCGACTGACCGCCTCTGCTGTGCCCGGTGGACCTCTGACGGCCGCTATGTGATCTATGACGACCGGCATGAGGGTCGGAGCGATCTGTGGGCTCTCCCCATGCAATCCGGATTCCTTCGCCGAGAGCGCTCTGCGGTCCAGCTGACCAACGGTCCGCTTTCGTATCGATCACCGGTTTCCAGCCGCGATGGAAAGCAGATTTATGCCGTGGGACTGGAGGCGCGGGGAGAACTGGTTCGCTACGATGCGGCGTCCAAGCAGTTCCTTTCTCTGCTTCCCGGCGTTTACGCCTTCGATCCTTCCTGGTCGGCCGACGGCCAGTGGGTCGCCTACACCGCGTACCCTGATCACACGCTGTGGCGCAGCCGCAGCGATGGAAGCGATCGCCTGCAGCTGACCTTTCCCCCCGCACAGGTCCTTGGTCCCTCCCTTTCTCCCGATGGAAAACAGATCGCCTACTTTAACTCCGCCGGCGCCATCTGCCTGATCGCGATGGACGGAGGTTCGCCACCGAGCATCCTGGAGAAGGATGGAAGCTGGCCGCACTGGTCGCCCGACGGGAACCGCCTGGTATTCATGCAGCATGGAGCCATCGCATGGATGGATCTGCGCACGCACAAGACCTCCCTGGTCCCGGGATCGACGGGGCTGCTGGGGGCCGCGTGGGCCGGGGACGACCACCTGATCGCTTCCACGTCCGATTTCACGAAGCTGATGGTCTTCGATGCCGGCGCACAACACTGGGCCGACCTGGTTTCGTTCAAAGCGCCGGGTTATGTGGTGAACTGGATGGCCACACCGGATCACAGATCCGTCGATTATGTCGCCGGCGGCGCAGACGCAATGCTGTACCAGGTGCGCATCGCGGATCGCAAAGTCGAGCTCATCACCAGCCTGAAAGGCGTGCGTCGCGCCATCGGACCCACCGGCAATACCGAAATCAGCGTAGCCCCCGATGGCTCGCCGGTCTTCACTCGCGACATTGGTTCGCAGGAGATTTACGCGCTCTCTGTGAAGTGGCCCTGAACAGCGTCGGTTGGTTCACATGGTTCGCGACTGACGCCAATTCCTGAGACGCGTACTGAAAGGCGGGCAAGGATTCCCGATCCACCTTGCCGCATCGTCGGCGACGCGTCCTTGTGCCTGCCGATCCGGAACCCAATAGAGCGCGTCCCCGTTTTACGTCAACTTGGCCCCTTCCATGGAATGTGAGTTTTCGGCAAGGATGCACAGATCAGAAGCAGTATCCCTGTGCGACCCAGTAATGCCGGTCTCCTATGGCCTGGCCGGTTGAGTCGTCGGGATCGACAGGTGTCAGCTGAGAGAGCGGGGCTGCAAGGTTTCTCTCCTGCCAGCGGATCATCACAAGCATGTCCAGCGAGCAACGATCTTCAGGTGCCATACGCCTGACCTCCACAGATTCGGCTTTGCGGAGAGGCGAAGTGGTCCGGAGAGTGGTGCATGTCGCGCGGAAGGGGAAGTGGATCTTAGCTTGCAGATAGTAGTACCAGCTCATGGCCTGTTCTTCAGGCCCGTTTGCATCCACGATGATTTCGTCGTGGAGTCGATTTTCCCGGACGGGGTCGCGTTTGGGTTTGGCCATGGTTATGCCTGAAGCAGCTGGCGCGGAAGAACCGAAGTAGTTCCTCTGCACCCATAACGTGATTAGTCGAGTTCAATATGACCAGCGCGCGACGGTCGCTTTTCAGGCGGAGCCGTCGGGCAGAGGCAAGCGGCGGCTAACTTCGAAGGAACGCGAGAAGCTGCTCGTTGACGATATCCGCATGCGTAGTGCAGAGACCGTGCGGCGCTCCCGGGATCACCTTCAGAGTCCCGTTCTTCACCAGCTTGACGCTCAGTCGTCCAGAGTTGTCGATTGGCACGATCTGGTCCGCATCGCCCTGAATCACGAGCGTCGGAACGTCCATCTTCCTGAGATCATCGGTCTGGTCCGTCTCCGAGAAGGCCTTGATGCAGTCATACGCAGCAACGATTGAAGCTTGCATTCCCTGCAGCCAGAATGACTCACGAACGCCCTCCGAGACGTTTGCTCCTGGCTTGTTGTAGCCATAAAACGGGAGGCTCAGATCCTTGAAGAACTGCGAGCGGTCTTTAACTACTCCGGCTCGGATGCCGTCGAACACCGATATCGGCAATCCGTTTGGGTTCTTCTCCGTCTTCAGCATGAGGGGCGGAACGGCAGCGATCAGAACGGCCTTAGCAACGCGCTTCTGCCCATGCCGCGCGATATAACGGACTACTTCGCCCCCTCCGGTGGAGTGGCCGACCATGGCTACATTCTTGATATCGAGGTGCTCCAACAGTTCGGCCAGATCGTCCGCGTATTGATCCATGGTGTTGCCTTGCCAGGTTTGCCCCGACCTTCCATGACCCCGGCGATCATGGGCGATGACCCGGTAGCCTTCCTGTGCGAGGAACAGCATTTGTGCGTCCCAGGCATCGGCACTCAGAGGCCATCCGTGCGAGAAAGTGACGACCGGACCCGTTCCCCAGTCCTTGTAATAGATCGAAGTTCCATCTTTCATCGTAAGCGTGTTCATTTGCTTCTCCTTTACTGAAATTGATTTGGTTGAAGACGGCTCGCACTCCGATACGAGCTGGCCGATTTTGAGGCAAGGCGATCGGACTGATGCGCCAATGCCAGAGGGCATGCCGGTGATAAGAACTGTGCCATGGGTCAGGGTTGCGACATTGCGAATTACCTCCTGGGCGCCTGAGGCGTCGCGCCTCGCAGTGTCGAATTGAGCCAGGCCGGTCAGCCTGGCAGGGATTGTGATTCCTGGTCTTGTGGTCATGCTGGCTTCCGGGGGCCGTTGTGAGAGGTACGGTTGCCCAGATGCGAAACCGCAGAGGGCAGATGAAATGACGCTGTCTCTGCCTCGATCGCGCGGTACCTGGCGTTCAACAGGACGACAATCGTCACCATCGGAAGGTTGCAGCAGACGAGGCCCCGGCGCGCAAACATTCTGGTGACGTGGAGCAAGTGGAAAAGAGCGAGGAGAATGCTGGTCTGAACGCTGATCCGGCCGAGGGCCCCAAGCCACGGCGCGGGGAAATCATTCAGGAGTGAAACAGCTACTTCGACTTTGCGTGAAAAACTCTGCATTTCTTGTATGGCCCATTCTCACGGTGTTGTGCTCGCTGGGTCCGGTGCGTGGATGGTGTATACGGGCTTGTAGACATGTTTGCGAATGAACGCGATCATATCTGCGGGACGCTCGACACGGGCAAGTCCGGCATCGAAGACCAACCTGGCCACCCGCGCTGCGGTCTGAATCTCGATCTCCAGAATGTTCGCCTGGAGAGGGTAAAGCAGGCCTTGCTTCAGCAGATCTGGCGGCACCTGGTCCGCCACTGCCTGCCCCGCCTCGATAAACATCTCGTCCGTGACACGACGCGCCTGCGTGGCGAAAATGGCCATGCCAACAGCCGGGAATATGTAGAAGTTGTTCGCCTGTCCGGGTAGAAACGTCAGTCCGTTCAAGTGAACCGGGGCGAACTGTACGCCGGCCGCATAGATCGCTTTGCCGTTCGACCAGGTATAGGCCTGTTCCGGTGTGCACTCGGCATGTTCAGTTGGGTTAGAAAGAGCGAGGATCACAGGCCGTTCGTTAATCCTCGACATAGTCTCGATGACACCCTGCGTGAAGGCGCCCCCGACAGTGCTCACGCCGATAATCGTGGTGGGCTTAATGCTCTGAATCGCAGCGATGAAATCCTGTGTTCGTGCGTGAGGATGTGCGTATGGCTGTTGGAAATCGTTAAGATCCGTGCGGCTGGACTCCAGCAGGCCGTTGACGTCAAACATGTAGACCTGCGATCGCGCTTTCTCGAGAGTTACACCCTGGACAACGAGAGCGGAACACAGCAGATTGGCGAGTCCGACAGCGGCCGAGCCGGCGCCAAGAAACAGATATTTTTCGTCTCGCAGATTCGTACCCTTCAGCCTGGTCGCGTTGATCATCCCGGCAAGAGTGATGCCGGCCGTCCCTTGCACATCGTCGTTATAAACGCAGGATCTGTCCCGATAACGTTCAAGAAGGTGGATGGCGTCTGCGCCGGTCCAATCCTCAAAATGAACGCAGCACTTAGGAAATACCTCCTGCACAGCCTCAATAAACTCATCAACGAAGGAGAAGAGCTCCTCGGTCGACGGGCGTGGCTTGCGGATACCCAGGTAGAGGGGATCGTTCCGGTATTCCTCATTGTTAGTCCCCGCGTCAAGATACATGGGAAGCAGGTACTGCGGCGGAACTCCGGCACACGCGGTGTACAGCTGCAACTTGCCAATTGGAATCCCGGCGCCATTTGCGCCAAGATCTCCAAGACCGAGGATGCGGCCAGAATTCGTGACGCAGATGAAGCGCACATCTTTCTGCGGCCAGTTTTTCAAGATTTCCTTCACCTTGCCACGGCGTGTAAGTGATAAGTACATGCCGCGGGCCTGACGGTAGATATGGCCGAATTTAAGACAGGCCTCCCCGATTGTCGGATCGTAGACAATCGGCAGGAAGCGCCCGGGGTCAGACATTATGGTCCGGTAGAAGAGGGCTTCGTTATGGTCAAGGAGATTGATCAGGTAGATGTAGCGATCGAGGTCTGTGTTCTTGTGGCCGAGTTGCATTATCACCCGTTTCAACTGCAGGTCTTCGGACTCTGTCACATCGGGCACCAGCCCTACGATTCCCAGGGCCTGCTTCTCCGTCTCGGTGAAGCCCGTGGACTTGTTGAGAGATGGATCGTGAAGCAACTCCATTCCTCGCTTGCCGGTCATCATGGCAGTCCTCCTTGAGCTTGGAAATGTTTCCGTGCAAGACGTTCAAAGACATCGAGTGTTGTCTTATGTGGCTTTCGCAACGTATGGGTGAACCATCTTCGCCGGGTTTACGATGCGGTCGAAGTCGGCTTCGGTTACAAACCCGAGGTTCAGAGCGGCTTGCTTGAGTGTGAGGTCGTTGTCCAGCGCGTAATGCGCGATATGCGATGCTTTGTCATATCCAATGACTGGGGAGAGCGCGGTCACAAGCATCAGCGATCGATCTACGTACTCTTTAATCTTCCTCAGATTTGGCTTCGTTCCTTCTATAAGGAACTTTCTGAAGTTGGTGCATCCATCGGTCAGGACCGTGATGGAGTGCATTACGTTGAAGATTATGAGAGGCTTGTAGACGTTCATCTCCAGATAGCCGCCCGCACCGCCAAAACCAACTGCGACGTCGTTGGCCATTACCTGTACAGCGATCATCGTCAGTGCTTCTGCCTGAGTTGGGTTTACTTTGCCGGGCATGATCGATGAGCCCGGCTCATTCTCCGGGATCTTCAACTCTGCGAAACCTGCGCGCGGCCCGCAGGACATCAGGCGAATGTCGTTGGCAAGTTTGTAAAGCGAGACTGCGAGCGTGCGAAGTGTTCCCGATAGCTGTACCAAGGCATCGTGAGCACCCTGCACAGTAAACTTGTTCGGCGCGCCAACAAACGGCAGGCTCGTGAGTCTCGCAATCTCAGCAGCGGCGGCGTCGCCAAATCCAGGGGCCGTATTGATCCCGGTTCCAACGGCCGTTCCACCAAGGGCGAGAAAATATACTCCTCGCAGCGCATCTTCAATGCGGTCGAGATTATCGCTCAGCATGCCTGCATAGCCCGACCACTCCTGTCCAAGTGTGAGCGGTGTAGCGTCCTGCATGTGCGTGCGGCCAATCTTGACGATGTCCTTCCAGTCTTCCACCTTAGCGGCGATTGCCTGGTGCAAAGCCTTCACCGCAGGGATGAGTCTCTGCCTTACATTCAATGCAGCCGCAATGTTCATCGCGGTTGGGAATGAATCGTTTGAAGATTGCGACATGTTGACGTGGTCGTTCGGGTGGACTGGTCTCTTACTCCCGAGAGGCGCGTCCGCAAGCTGGCAGCAGCGGTTGGAGATTACCTCGTTCATATTCATGTTGAATTGTGTGCCGCTACCAGTCATCCACACGTGCAGGGGGAACATATCCTGATGTTGTCCGGTAAGAATTTCGTCGCACACTTGAATAATCAAATTGTGTTGCACGTCGTCGAGACGTTTACCGGCGCGGTTGGCATTTGCGGCGGCCTTCTTCAGCGTGGCAAACGCCGCGATCATTTCGCGCGGCATCAGATCTGTTCCTATGCTGAAATGTTGGAGAGACCGTTGTGTTTGCGCGCCCCACAACTTCGCCATCGGAACCTTTACTTCGCCTAGGCTGTCGGTCTCTCGCCTCACGTCTGCTGGCTTCGTCGATGAGCTGACTTCAGTCATTACTTGCTATTCCTCCATTGTTCTGTTCGCGCAAAGCCTGCTCTGCGCGTGGCTCGCCAACCTCAAGCACGATCTTGCTGAATGCTTTTAGGCGAGCGCGCAATGCCAACTGCACTCGTGCCGCATCTTCGAGCCAATACCTTTCCAATCCAGGCTTTTACCGGCTTCCAAGCGACGTCGCAGCGTCCTCGATAAACTCTGCGACTTTTTGCGGCTCTTGAAGCATTGCCAGATGGCAGGTGGGGAGTGTGATTGTTGTGGCGTTGATGTTCTGCGCCATTTGCGCTTCCAGACCGGCAGTGATCGCCATATCGTGCGAGGCGACGATGAACCATGAAGGTTTGGAATGCCAGGCGGGAGTCACAGTGGGCGTTGCCGCAAGGACGGCAACAGATGCGGGGCCCTGTGTCGCCGTCAACTGGATCTGCTCGAGCTTTGGCAAATCCTGAGCGAAGGTCAGTGCCACGCCTTGTGGAGAGATCGTGACGAACTGCTGAGCCGCGTCGAAGACAAGGTATTGGCTGATCGGAGAAGGGGTGCTCAGCGTTCCGAGCAGGGAGAGCGCAGATTCACCGCTATCGGGAGCAAACGCGGCAACATAGACCAAGCCCAGAACATTGGGATCATTTCCGGGCGTGTCTCCGATTACGACGCCTCCGTAAGAGTGACCGACAAGCAGAACGGGGCCAGGGTATGCCGTCGTGATGCGCACTATGGCACGCTCGGTTACGGCATCATCGTCTGCAAGAGATGTGAGAGGAAGCTGCACTGCGACGACATGGAAACCCTCGCTTTCGAGCAGAGGAATAACGCGGGACCAGCTTGAACCGTCAGCCCATGCTCCGTGAACCAGCACGATGTTCCTGACGCCGTGACTGGAATTGTCTCGTGACCGATCTTGTATCTGTTGGGAATAGCCAACGCTATGGAATCCTGCAATCAGCAGAACTCCGACACTCAGCACATCTCGGATTGTTGTTCCAAGTTTCATAAAGTTGACCTAGTTTCGGATTTAGATTTTCATTTGCTTTGATTGCATCGTCCGCCCGGCGTCTTTTGGGGCGTTCGCGTAAGGGCTACTCTATTTCGCACCCGCCTTTGAGGCGGCATCGATAATCACGTTGGCGACCTTTGAAGGTTGGGCCAGCATGATGACATGGCTGGAGGGGACAGTGGTCGTAGCCGCGCCGATCCTCTTCGCCTGAGCCGCTTCGAGTTCGGGTGAGATTGCCCGGTCATTGGCGCCGATGATGTACCAGGAAGGTTTTGACTTCCAGGCTGGAGTTGTAACCTCTCCCTTCATTGCTGCAACGCTTACGGGCACCTGTGTCGCGGTCAGGATCGCAATCTCTTTGGCGGAAAGATCCTGCGCGAAGTCCTCGGCTATTCCTCTGGGAGTCAGTTTGAGGAAACCACTTTTGTCGGGACGCAACTCGGAGCCGATCGGTGTGGGAACGCTGGTGATGAGTCCGATTGCGGATTCTCCCTTGTCCGGAGCCACTGCTGAAACATAGACCAGCCCGGCCACCTTTGGATCGTTTCCGGCTTCGGTGATCACGGCTCCGCCATACGAGTGACCGACGAGCAATACCGGCCCATCCTCGAGTGCAATGGCACGCTGAGTCGCAGCCACGTCGTCCGCAAATGAAGTCAGCGGGATCTGAACAGCCACAATATGCAGACCCTTCGCTTCCAGCAATGGAATGACTTTTGACCAGCTTGAGCCATCCGCCCATGCTCCGTGAACCAGAAGAACGGTTGGTACTCCTGCGGCGCGTTGTGCTTGCGCTCGCACCTTTGCGGCGGGAACGATGATTGCGAGTAGCGCGACGCACGTCGCCACCGCATTCCGGACAAACCTGAGTGAGTGCATTTGTTTC
>JBKICP010000245.1:0-19933 GCA_046567085.1 Acidobacteriota bacterium | reverse complement strand
CAGGGCGATGCGGCGGCGATGACGCCGGCGATCGAGGGAGCGATTCACGGCATGACGCCGGGGCTGCCGCTATTCGAGGTGACGACGCTGCATCAGGCAATGTACTCGCCGAACGGGCTGCTGCTGTACGAAGTGGTGGCGGCGCTGGCCGGCGTGATGGGGATGCTGGGGCTGGTGCTGGCGGTGGTGGGCGTGTACGGGGTGCTGTCGTATGTCGTGAGCCAGAAGACGGGGGAGATCGGGGTGCGGATGGCGCTGGGCGCCGGTCGCGGCGATATTCTTCGCATGGTGTACCGGCAGGGTCTGTGGATTGTGGGGATCGGGCTGGTGGTGGGGCTGGCGGCCAGCCTGGGGGTGGCGCATCTGCTGCGCAGCATGATCGTGGTGAGCGCGACGGATCCGGCGACGTTTGTGGCGGTGCCGGCGCTGCTGGGGACGATTGCGCTGCTGGCCTGTTATGTTCCGGCGCGGCGGGCGATGGCCGTGGAGCCGATGAAGGCGCTGCGGGAGTAAGCTCTTTTAGCGGATAGCGGATAGCGGATAGCGGATAGCGGATAGCTTTCGGTTTCACCGTCTGTGCGTCTCACTCTGTGTGGAAACTCCGGGTCCAATGGGTGCGTAGGAAGAGAGCATGAACCTCAGGTGGGGAATGAGTGGCTGCGTGCTGGGCGTGGCCGTTGCGGTGGCCTGTGCGGCGCAATCGGTGAAGATGGATGCGCCGCTGCCGAATCCGACGGAGCTGATGCAGCGGGCGATTGCGAACGAGCGGAAGCTGGCGAAAGAGCAGGAGCGGTACGCGTGCCGCGTGAACGATGAGACCACGGAGCTGGACAGCAAGGGCAACGTGAAGAAGACGGAGACGGAGACGAAGGAGCAGTTTTTCGTCAACGGCGTGGAGGTGGATCGCACGCTGGCGAAAAACGGGAAGGATCTGACGCCGGATCAGACGAAGAAGGAAGACGATCGGGTGATGAAGAAGACGGTGAAGTACAGCGACACGGTGACGGCGCAGAAAGAGACCGATAAGCAGAACCAGCAGCTGGAGGAGATCATGAGCGCGATGCAACTGGAGAATGGGCATCGCGCGATGGTGAACGGGCGGCCTGTGCTGTTCTACGACATCGTGCCCAATCGGAATTTCAAGGCGAAGAATCTGAATCAGAAATTCGCGCAGGTGATGCAGGGGAAGATCTCCGTGGATGAGGAAACGGGGGAGCCGATCGATATCAATATCAAATCGACGCAGGATCTGAAGATCGGCGGGGGAGTGCTGGCGAATCTGCACAAGGGATTCTGGCTGCACCTGCACGATCATGCGGAGCCGGATGGAGTGTGGCTGACGGATCTGGCGGAAGGGTCGGGCGATGCGCGCGCGGCGCTGTTCTTCCATCCTTATTTCCGGTTCAAAGAGACGACGGGCGACTGCCATTTGTACAACGCGACGGCACAGCAGGTGGGGGCGGCGAAGGTGGTGAAGTAGTTTTTTAGCGGATAGCGGATAGCGGATAGCGGATAGCGGACAGGCTTCGGTGTAGGCTGGTCTGCGATGACGGATTCGGGCTGGAAGCAGACGGGATCGGGTTGGCGCGTGGAGCGGCGGGAGTTTCTGAAGCTGGCGGGGGCGGCGGCCGCCGGTGGGCTGTCGCGGGGAGCCGGAGCGGAGACGGCGGGCGGATTGTTCGTGGTGCTCGACGGGGCCGATCCGGTGGCGTCGAGCGGGCCGGTGCGGCGAGCGGCGGAACGGCTGTGCAGCGCAGCGGCGGCAAAGGGCACGACAGCGCATGTGGTGACCGATCTGAAGGACGCGGCCGGCGCGAGCGATGTGGTCGTTGCGGCAGGGCCGAAGTCGGAACTGACGAAGCATTTTTCCCACGCCAATGAAGCGCTGACGGGTGCGGAGCGTGTGCGGCTGACGCCGGGACAGGTGGAGCATGCGCCGGCGGTGCTGGTGTCGGGCAGCGATGCGCGGGGATTCGTCTACGGGCTGCTGGAGCTGGCCGAGCGGGTGGAGTTCGGCGCGGAGGTGAAGAGCGCGCTGCATCTGGAGCGGGCGATCGAGGAGAAGCCAGCCAACGAGTGGCGGAGTGTGGGTCGGTATTTCTGCTGCGAGCTGGAAGACAAGCCCTGGTACTACGACAAGGAATTCTGGCGCGGGTATCTGGATGCGCTGGTGGCGAGCCGGTTCAACCGGTTCTGCATGGCGTTTGGGCTGGAGTACGACTTTCCGAAGGGCGTGACGGATGACTACTTCCATCTGCCGTATCCGTATCTGGTGGATGTGCCGGGGTATGCGGATGTGCAGGTGGTGCAGCTGAAGACCGCGGATGGGGCGCGGCTGGCGACGCCGGGCGTGGTGAGCGCGGAGGAGAAGGCGCGGAACCTGGCGATGCTGCAGTTCATTGCGGCGGAGACGGCGGTGCGGGGGCTGGATTTTCAGCTGGGGATCTGGACGCATGCGTACGCATGGACCGATTCGCCGGAGGCGTATCACCGCATCGAGGGGCTGACGCCGGAGACGCACGCTCCGTACTGCCGCGACGCGCTGGCGTTGTTGCTGAAGGCGTGTCCGGAGATTCAGGGGCTGACGATGCGCGTGCACGGTGAGAGCGGTGTGCCGGAGGGGAGCTACGACTTCTGGAAGACGCTGTTCGAGGCGGTGAAGGGGTGCGGGCGCAGGGTGGAGATCGACATGCACGCGAAAGGCGTGGATCAGACGATGATCGAGCTGGCCGCGGAGACGGGCATGCCGGTGAAGCTGGGCGCGAAGTTTTCCGCCGAGCATCAGAGCCTGGGGTATCAGCAGGCGGATATTCGCGCGCTGGAGACGCGGGGTGAGGAGAGCGCGGCGAAAGGGCCGTTCAGCGTGAGCAGCGGATCGCGGCCGTTCACGCGCTATGGGTACGCGGACTACTACGCGCAGGGTGCTCCGTACAAGCTGTGGTATCGGCTGTGGCCGGGAACGCAGCGGCATCTGCTGTGGTGCGATCCGGAGACGGCGGCGGCGTATGGGCGGGCGGCGCATTTTTGTGGCGCGGCGGGGTTGGATATCTGCGAGCCGCTGACGTTCAAGGGGCGGGAGGGGTCGGGGTCGCCGGGGGGGCGATGCGCGTATGCGGATACGACGCTGAATCCGGACGAGGACTGGCAGAAGTTCGCGTTGTTCTACCGGGTGTGGGGGCGCAAGCTCTACGATCCGGACGCCGATCCGGAGACGTGGCGGCGCGCGATGCGGGCGGAGTTCGGGCGCGGGGCGGAGCCGGTGGAGACGGCGCTGGCGAATGCGAGCCGGATGATGCCGCTGGTGACGTCGGCGCATCTGGCGTCGGCGTCGAACCATGCGTTCTGGCCGGAACTGTACACGAACATGCCGGTAGTGCTGGGGAGCGAGAAGTCGCCGTATGGGGACACGCCGGAGCCGAAGTGCTTTGGGACGGTGAGCCCGCTCGATCCGCGGCTGTTCTCGACGGTGGTGGAGGGGACGCGGGACATGATGGCCAACTGGCCGAATCCGAAGGTGTCGCCGGTGGAGGTGGCCGCGTGGCTGGAGGAGATGGCGACGGCTGCGGAGGCCGGGCTGCAGGAGGCGCGGGTGCAGGCGGATCATCCGCAGTCGGCGGAGTTCCGGCGGATTGAAGAAGATGTGCTGATCCAGATTGGGCTGGGGCGGTTTTTCGCGAAGAAGCTGCGCAGCGCGGTGCTGTGGGAGATCTGGCAGAAGAGCGGCGATGCGGGCGTGGGCGCGCAGGCGGTGACGTACTACAAAGACGCCCGCAACGCGTGGGCGACGATGGCGACGCGGGCGAAGGGCGTGTATCGGGCGGATATTGGATACGGCCGGGTGCCGATGCGGCGGGGATGCTGGATGGATCGGCTGACGGCGATCGATGTGGATCTCTTGGCGATGCAGGCAGCGGTTGGGGCGAAGGCGGGGAGCGGGACGTTGCCGGCGGAGATGGAGCAGGCGGTGCGACAGGCGACGGGCACGCCGCAACAGCCCAGCGTCGCGGCTTCGCACACGCCGGCGGAGAACTTTACGCCGGGCACTCCGCTGGATATCGCGCTGGAACTGGGGAAGGGCGTGGCGGCGGACGAGATCACGGTGCGGATGCGGTACCGGCACGTGGATCAGGCGGAGCGCTGGCAGTGGCTGGAGATGGATCGCAGCGAGCGCACGTACAAAGGGACGATTCCTGGGGACTACACGCACTCGGCGTTTCCGCTGGAGTACTTCTTCGAACTGAAGCGGGGGAACGAGGCGTGGATGGCGCCTGGGTTCGATGCCACGCTGTCGAATCAACCTTATTACGCGGTGGAACAGAAGCAGCGAGGAACAGGAACAGGGAGTAGGGAATAGGGAGAAGAGAGACAGCCTGTGGCCGGTAGCCTGTAGCCTGTCGCGGGGTTTCGCTTGGTGAAGTAGGGATCGGTCGGTAGACTGAGAAGCGATGGGCGCGGGATTCGCGGCGACGGATCGATTCATTGCCGAAGTGAAGGAAAACCGGCTGCGGGCAGGGTACGTGCTCGTAGGGGATGAGGTGTTCCTTTACGAGCGGTGCCGGCAGGCGGTGCTGGAGGCGCTGGTTCCGGCGGAGATGCGGGATTTCTGCCTGTCGGAACTGGATCTGGCGGAAACGAATATCTTCGAAGCGCTGGATCGGGCGCAGACGCCGTCGCTGATGGCGCCGTTCCAGGTGCTGTTCATCCGCAATCTGAAGCAGCTGTACACGCGCGGGGCGAAGAAGGAAGAATTCGCGGCGCTGGAGGTGTATTTCCGGTCGCCGAATCCGCAGGCGCTGCTGATTTTTGTGGCGGATCATTTGCGGATTCCTTCCGATCCGCGGCGGATGGACATGCAGGACAAGGATCGCTTCGAGCGGATTCGGGAGACACTGGGGGACTGGTGCGGGATCGTCGAACTGGCGCGTGTGGACGAGGCCGACGCGCTGAAGTGGATCGCGGCAGAGGGCAAGCGGCGCGAGGTGACGGTGGAGCCGGATGCGGCGCGCGAGCTGGCCGATTCTCTGGGCGCGGACATGATGCTGATCGCGCAGGAAGTGGAGAAGCTGGTGCTCTACGTGGGCCCGAAGAAGCTGGTGACGCTGGGCGACGTGGAGACGATGGTGCTGGCGGCGAAGCAGCGCTCGCTCTACGAGCTGACGGATGCGATCTCGGCGAAGGATCGGGCGCGGGCGCTGAGCCTGCTGCACGGGCTGCTGAATGCGAGCGACGGCGGCGAGGATGCGGCGATCGGGCACCTGTACATGCTGGCGCGGACATTCCGGCAGATGGCGGTGATCCTCGAAAAAAATGTGCGGGATTCGCGGGCGATCTGGCAGGCGCTGTGGCAGGGGTTCCGGATGCCGCCGTTTGCGGCCGAGGATGTGATCCGGCAGGCGCGGCGGTACAAGTCGCGGCGGGAGCTGACGCGTGCGCTGCGGCTGATTGCGCGGGCCGATCTGGAGCTGCGGTCGCAGCCACCGGATAAGCGGCTGGTGCTGGAGCGGCTGGTGCTGGATCTGGCGAGCGAGCCGAAGGCGGCGGCGGCGGGGCTGAGCCCGCAGTACGCGATGGAGTGGTAAATCCGAAGTTACCTTGCTCCCAAAATGGGAGCGGGGTATTCTGCAGGGTGAGAGTGATTGCCCGCAGCACCCTCAATCTGTTCGCTCAAAACTGCGTCGACAAGAGTGCCCGGTCAACCGTTAAGGGGCAGCTGGATGCGTGGTTTGCCGAGGCGTCCAGAGCCCGATGGCGCCATTCCGCGGAATTGAAGCGCCAATATGCGAACGCCAGCATCGTTTCGGCGGAGAGAGTGGTCTTCAACATCAAGGGCAACGATTATCGTCTGGTAACTGCAATCTCGTACCGGACGCAGGTTGTGTTGATCCTCTGGATCGGAACGCACGAGGAATACGACAAGATCGACGTCAGAAAGGTTCGTTATGAAAAGAGCCGGTATACAGGTTCATCCGATTCGAACTGAAGAAGACCACGACGCCGCGGTGGCGCGGATTGCGGAATTGATGGGAGCGGCAGAAGGTACGCCGGAGTCCGACGAACTCGATGTGCTGGCCACGCTGGTGGATGCCTGGGAGAGCGAGCATCATCCCATCGATCCGCCGGATCCGATTGCCGCGATTCAGTTCCGGATGGAGCAGCAGGGATTAACGCGCAAGGACCTGGAGCCTCTGATCGGGAGCCGCGCGCGCGTTTCGGAAGTACTGACCGGAAGGCGGGAGCTCACCATCGAGATGGTGCGAAAGGTGCGATCGGGGCTGGGGATCTCAGCAGACCTGCTGATCGGGCCGCATCGCGCCCGTCAGGCATCGCAGGGGCGGAAGCGCTCCGCTTCGCGTCATGGGCAGGGAGCCAGGAAATCCGTCCGCCAGGCGGGATAGGCTTTCCTGATCAGGTGCAAGCCGCAGCGGCGTTTATTGCGGTCGCGCGGGGCGGGTGGCCGGCCAGGGGACGACGGCGGGGCTGCGATGACTCTTCGCGTCGACGGCGCGGATGGCGAAGACGACGTTGTCCTTCGAGACGGGAATGGTGACGGCTTCGTGGCCGTCGGAGGAGGAGAACTTGCCGCCGGGAGTGGACGCAAGCTGGTCGGCCTCAAGAGAGCGGGTCCAGTCGGGTGCGGCAAGAGGACGCCAGACGATCTCGTACTTTGTCCCGGCCGGCGTGTTGGGCGCCGGGTCCCATGTGATCTCAGTGTTGTTGATGGAATTGTCGAAGGCGTGCGGCGGCGGGTATTGCACGTTGACGGGCGGCGGCGGCGCGCTGGCGAGCACGGCCATGGTGGCGGCGTTGAGGCGCGCAACGCGGGCCATGTAGTCGAAGTTGTCGTACTGGATCAGGTCGCCGTACTGGATGCCGTCTTCGACGCGGACGTTCTGGTGCTGGTGGTTGAAGTCCTCGCGCCACTCGGTGAAGCGGATGGCAGGGAATCCGTCCTGGTTGAAGGAGGAGTGATCGCCGCCGCGGAGGAAGCGGTCGCGGCGGAATTCGAGGACAGGCTCGAGGCCTTTGGCGATGGGCTTGTCGGTGTAAGGCGCGGGGGCGTCGGTGTAGGTCTGGCCGACGTCGACGATGGCGCGGGAGATTTCGCGCGAGGGCGAGTCGCTCTCGTAGCCGAGGGCGAGGATGCGGCGAATCTCCTCGGGCGAGGCGCTGGCGGGAACGTTCTCGGAGAAGACGCGGATGGCGTGAGCGTCCTGGAATTTGTCACCGGGGGTGCGGTTGCCGCCGACGATGTCGTTGTCGAGGACGGCTTCGAGATCCCAGTTCTCTTTCTTTGCGAGGTCGGCGAGATGTTTGCTGCCGAGGAGGCCCTGTTCTTCGCCGGCGACGGCAACGAAGATGAGAGTCGCGGGGAATTTTGATTTGGAGAGGATGCGGGCGCACTCGAGGCTGACGGCGGTGCCGCTGGCGTCGTCATTGGCGCCGGGGGCCTGGCCGTGGGTGTCCTCGTTGCTGCTGTCGCGGGAGTCGTAGTGGCCGGTGACGAGGATCATGCGCGAGGCCTGGGCGGGGTCGGTGCCGCGCAGGATGGCGTAGACGTTGTTGAGAGGGGTGGGCTGGGTGACGCGGGGATGGGGGCCGGTGAGGGGCGGCTGGCTGAAGGAGTCGCGGTGGACTTCGAGGCAGCCGTTGCAGGCGGCGGAGATGGCTTTGAACTGCGACTCGATCCAGTCGGCAGCGGCGAGAATGCCGGTGTTGGGGGGGAGATCTTTATCCAGACTGGAAAGCGTGCTGCGATTGCGGAACGAGACGAGGGTGGCAATCGTATGCTGCATCTGAGCCGGCGAAGCCTGGGCGATGGCGTGAGCGATGGCCGGATCGACGGGCATGGGGTGGATGGGGGCGCCGAATGCATCCAGGTCGCGGCGGGCGGCATCGGGAGAAGTGCGGGACTGCGCGTGGGCCACGAGAAGAGCGGAAGTGAGGAGGACGCAGGCGGAGAGGCGAAGAGCGATCATGACTATCGAGTATGCCCTATGGCGCGAGATTGACGCACGACTCTTGACGGGTGGGGCGATTCTCTTCAAAACTAGCGAAGGCGCCAGAGAATCGGACGGGAAGGCAGGGATGGGGTGGACGATTCCAAAAATGCCAACAACATTTTCACGATGAGCGGCGTCATTTCTGATGGACACAACATTGGGTTTGCGTGGTGGAGGGATTCATGCCGATATGCCCTGAATGCGAAAGCGCTCTCGATTTCGATGTGGAAGAAGTCGAAGAGGGAGACGTGGTCGTCTGCGACGAATGCGGGACCGAGTACGAAATCGTAGCGACCGAACCGCTGGAGCTGAGCAAGGTGGAAGAGGACTACGAGGACGAGGAAGAACTGGGAGAAGAGGAAGAGGAATGACGAAGCGGGTGCAGGAGAATGGAGCGGCGAGGCTTTCCGTGTCGAGACGAGGCTGGAAAGTGCTGGCCGGCTGCGTGATGGCGCTGGTGCTGACGATGGCGCTGCCGGGTGTGGCCCTGGGACAGGACACGGGGCTGAAGAACCTGCAGGGGAAGGTGTTTGACGCGAACGATGCGCCGATCAACGGAGCGATCGTGTACCTGAAGAACTCGCGGAACAACGCGGTGAAGACCTATCTTTCGGAGAAGGACGGGGCGTACCGGTTCGCGGGGCTGCAGGCCGACACGGATTATTCGGTGTGGGCGGCGTTCCATGGGGAGAAGAGCGGAACCAGGACGGTGAGCTCGTTCGATTCGCGGAAGCAGGTGTATATCGATCTGAAGATTAAGTGAGGGCAGAGAGCAGGGAATAGGGAATAGGGAGCAGAAATGGAAACGCCACCCTTTTGGGGTGGCGTTTCTTGTTGATGTGAATTGAGTCTTATTTCTCGCGCTTCCAGTGGACCAGGTCGCCGAGGGTCGTGGTGGAGCTGGAGACGGGCTGCTTGTAGGCTTCGACGTCGGCGCGGCTGGCTTCTTCGCCGCTGACGGCGCGAACGCTGAGCGCCACCTTCTTCTCTTCCGGGTTGAGCCGGATGATTTTGAACTCCATCTCCTTGCCCTGCTCGAGCTTGACCGGAACGCCGTGGGCGTCGGTGGCTTCCGAGACGTGGCAGAGGCCTTCGACTCCTTCGGCGATTTCGACAAAGGCGCCGAACTGGGCGGTCCGGAGCACCTTGCCCTTGACGACATCGCCGACGCGATGCTGCGCGAAGAAGGTTTCCCAGACGTCGGGCTGGAGCTGCTTGATGCCGAGGGAGAGACGGCGATTCTCCGGCTCGACGCCGAGGACAACGGCGCGGACTTTCTCACCCTTCTTGAGGACTTCGGAGGGGTGCTTGACGCGCTTGGTCCAGCTCAGGTTGCTGACGTGCACGAGGCCGTCGATGCCATCCTCGATTTCGATGAAGGCACCGAAGTCGGTGAGGTTGCGGACACGGCCTTCGACGGTGGCGCCGGTGGGGTACTTGTCGCCCAGATGCTCCCAGGGATTCTCGAGGAGCTGCTTCATGCCGAGCGAGATGCGGCGGTCGGCCGGGTTGACGGCGAGGATGACGGTCTCGACCTCGTCGCCGGGCTTGACCAGCTTGGAGGGGTGCTTCATGCGTTTGGACCACGTCATTTCAGAGACGTGGACGAGGCCCTCGATGCCCTGCTCCAGCTCGACGAAGGCGCCGTAGTCGGTAACGCTGAGCACGCGGCCTTTGACGTGGGCGCCGATCGGGTAGCGCTCGGCGGCGTCGAGCCACGGGTCGGGGGTGAGCTGCTTGAAGCCGAGAGAGACGCGCTGCTTGTCTTTGTCGAACTTGAGGACCTTGACCTGGATCTCATCGGCCACGTTGACGAGGTCGCGGGGATGGGTGAGGCGGCCCCAGGACATGTCGGTGATGTGGAGGAGGCCATCGATGCCGCCGAGGTCGACGAAAGCGCCGTAGTCGGTGAGGTTCTTGACGGTGCCGGTGAGGACGGCGCCCTCTTCGAGGTGCTCGAGGGTGAGGGAACGGCGCTCGGTCTGCTCCTCTTCGAGGATCTCTTTGCGGGAGACGACGACGTTGCCGCGCTTCTTGTTGAGCTTAATGACGCGGACCTGAATAGGCTGACCGATGTAGGCGTCGAGATTGCGGACGGGGCGCAGCTCGAGCTGCGAGCCGGGCAGGAACGCCTTGATGCCGATATCCACCGTGAGGCCACCCTTGACGCGGCCCACCACCGTTCCATCGATCGCAGTCTTTTCGTTATGCGCTTTCTCGATGGTGTCCCAGACGCGAAGCCGCTGCGCTTTTTCGTAGCCCAGCAGGTAGCCGCCTTCCGGCTCCTCGCGCTCGATGACGACGTCGACGGAGTCGCCGGCTTTCAGCTTGGGCTGGCCGGTGTGGTCGACGACCTGTTCGATGGGAATGAGCCCCTCGGACTTCATGCCGACATCGACGACAACGTGCTTGTCGGTCAGCTTGATGACGGTGCCGGTGACGATGGCGCTGTCATCGAAGGCCTGTGCGGCGGCTTCTGCGGCCTGCTCGCGGTCGAAGGACTCGAGAGCGGCGGCGAAGTCTTCCATGCTGAGGTCGGGCTCTTCGTGCTGCTCGAGAGCCTCGGCGGATTCAGCGAGCTGCGGCGCAGCAGCGGCAGGGGCTTCGGGGTTGGAGGTGGTTTCAGCCACCGGATCAGACGATTCCGGCGGGGCTTCCAGCGTTGGAGTTTCCATTTCGGTGTTCAGAGGATTGCTCTCGGTCGTTTCAGGATTGAGGACGTGTGCCATAGACAGCTCCGGGACTCATGCGGCGGTTCCCGGAATCCGCCCCACAGCGAGGGGAGCCTGACACACAAGGGCGTCGGACTCTCGGGCTGCAGCTTTCTTCGCCGTCAGCGGGAGGGCGTGGGTCCCTGGCGCGGTTCTCGACGAAGTTCGGGGATCGTCCCGGCTGTCGATTCCGAATCGGAAGCGGAGTAACCCATCGGAGACGGTGCGCGTTGGGATCGCATCATCGATCTCCTGACTGAACATCCGCAGGACTGGAAGGAACAGGAGTGGCGACCGGAGGAAATGCGCAATGAATCCCGAGCGCGCAATCCCCCTTTGAAAACTATAGAACTGCACTATGGCCATGTCAATTGCAGCTGCATGAAACGAAGGAGAATCGAAGCAGAACTTTAGTTACAAAAGTAGGAATCGAAAGTATTGACTTTTGAGGAAAAAAGCGGAGCGGCCGAGAGCCGCTCCTGTGGAATGTGCCAGGGATACAGACCGGCGATGAGTTAGTTGCCCGATGGAGGCTGAGGCTGTGCGGGAGCCTGGCCCGCGGGGGGCGGAGGCGGAGGCGCCGAGCCGTCGGGCGGCGGCATGCGGCGGTTGCGCCACATGCCGGGGCCGCCGGGGGCATCCATCATCCTGCGGTGGTGCTCGGCGCGGAGGGCTCTGAGTTTCTGCCACTGATCGGCGGTGAGGGTTTTGCGGAGATCGAAGAGCATGCGGGCATCGGCCTTTTCGAGGTCGGCGCGGGCCTGAGCGACGGCATCGATCTGGGAGAGGATCTTCGTCTCATCGGGCTGATCGGCTTCGATCATAGGACGGAGGAGCGTCTCCTGCTTCTCGAGGTTGGCGTGGAGATCGATGAGCTTGAGGCGATGCTGCAGAAAGATGTCGTCCATCTGTTTTTTCTGCTGATCGGTGAGGTTGAGCTGCTGGGAGAGGTCGGGGTTGCGCCACCAGCGGCCGAAGCGGCCGTCGTGGAAGGTGTGTTCCATGGGGGGCGGGCCGAGGCCCGGACCCTGGGCAGGGTCAGGGCCGCCGGGTCCGGGATCGGGGCCGACGAAGCTTTGCGCGAAGGCAAAGCCAGGAGCGAGCAGGCAAAGCAGGACAGCAGCGAGGAAGCTATTCTTGCGTGACATTCTATTTCTCCGAAACGGAATTAGAGGTGGTGGACTGATCGCTGAGGTCGGCCAGGGGCCGCAGAGCGTCGGGTACGTTCTCAGAAAGATCGCTGTCGATCTGGTTCATCAGTTCGGTGTCGTCGATGTTGGCGCGGGCTTCGGCGGGGCCGGGCGCAGCATTGCCGGCAACGGTCACGGTGGTGGGGTGATGGCGATGGGAGTGGCTGTAGAGGGGTACGAGGACGCCGGCGGCCACGGCGGCCGCGAGCGCCGGGGCGAGGAGCAGGCGCAGGCGCGGGTGGTGGGTGCGCGCGGGCAGCGGCTCATGGACAAAAGGGCGGGCGGACTCGCGGTCGGCGATGTGGTGCATGGCGGAGCGGTAGAGGCTGAGCGCCTCGGCCAGGGTGCGAACATCCTCGCGGGAGGCGTCGGTGAGCGGATTGTCGGCATGGTTGCGGAATTTCATTTCGCTTCTCCGAGGCGCTCGCGAACGGCAGCGAGAGCCCGATACAGATGGGACTTCACGGTACTGAGGTTCATCCCGAGGGTGGTTGCGATTTCGTCCAGCTCCATCTCCTCGACAAAGCGCAGCACGAACACGGTTCGCTGATGCGCGGACAAATTCTTCACGGCGCGCCAGACAGCGGCGACGCGATCGCGGGCGACGGTGAGGCTCTCCGGAGAGCTGCGGCCGTCGGGGATCCAGTCGCTGATGTCCATGACGTCGAGCGACGAGCCGCGGGTCTTCTGCCAGAAGCGGAGACTGCGGCTGCGGAGGTGATCGCGCATGAGGTTGACGGCGATGCGCGTCAGCCAGGTGCTGAGGCTCGATTCGCCGCGAAACTGATGGCGGGCGCTCCAGGCTTTAAGAAAACACTCCTGGGTGAGCGATTCGGCGGCATCGCGATCGGTGAGAGACGAGAGGAGGAAGCGCAGAATGCGCGGCCGGTAGACGCGCACGACTTCGTCGAAGTCGGCGAGTTCCAGCATGGCCTGCTCCCGTTTCTCGATGGCGATCTCGTTGCCTGCGATCTCTTCCATGCGACGAGATAGACGGGATTTCACGCGGCAAGTTTACAGAGAAAGCGGGGAACAGGGGGTAGGGAACAGGGAGTAGGGAGTAGGGAGTAGGGAGCTGGGATCTGGGAGCCCGAGCTGCGAGTCGTGGGGGGGGAGGGGGCGTCGGCTTTATGCTTCGAGCTTCTTCCTTTCCGGATTGCCTCTCGAAGATTCTGGCTCGGGCTCCTGGCTGCTTCCTTCCGGCTCGTTCAGTCGGCGGCGAGGGCGGGCTGAAGGAGCCAGGCTTCGGGGGCGTCGCTGCGGACGCAGTCTTTGCCGGAGAGCTTGGCGGAGGCGAGGGCGCGCTCGGCTTCGCGGAGGACGATGAGGGGGGAGCGGCCGCGGCTGACGGCGATGCCGATGCTGGCGGTGAGGGTGGTGGTTTCGTTGTCGGTGGGGAAGGGGCGGGCGAGGATGGTCTCGCGGATGCGGTGGCCGAGGTCGAGGGCCTCGGCGAGGCCGCAGCCGGGGAGGGCGAGGAGGAATTCGTCTTCGCCACAGCGGCCGATGAGGTCGTAGCTGCGGAGCTGGCGGCGGAAGCGGGCGGCGAGCTCCATGAGGATGCGGTCGCCGGTTTCGTAGCCGAAGTCGTGATTGACGCGGGAGAAGTCGTCGAGGTCGAGGAGCATGAGGGTGAGGGGGGTCTTCATGCGCTGGACGCGGTCGGTTTCCTGAAAGATGAGGCTGATGAGGGATTCGCGGTTCCAGAGGGTGGTAAGGGGGTCGTGGGTGGCGTGGTAGCGGAGCTCGGAGGACTGGCGCTGGAGGCGGCCGGCGAGGGCGTTGAAGCGTTCGGCGACGCGGATGCGGACGCGCAGGTCGGAGGGATCGAGGAGGGCGGCGTCGGGGGGGAAGACGAGGAAGTCGTCGGCTCCGCACTGGAGGGCGGCGCGGATGCGTTCGGTGTCGCGGTGGGCGCTGAGGAGGATGTTCCAGGTGCGGCGTTCCTGGTTGTGGCGTCGGACTTCCCAGAGGATGTCGGTGGCGCCGGGCAGGTCCATGTCGAGGAGAGCGATGGGGGGTGGGGCAGAACTGTCGAGGCGGCTGAGGGCGTCGGGGGTCTGGCGGGCGACCTCGACCTGATAGTGCCAGGACTCCAGGGTTCGAGCCAGGGATTCGACCATGGAATCGCTGGGGGAGCCGAGGAGGACGACGGGGCTGGTGCTGACGGTAGTTAGATTCGACGACATGAAAAGTCCGGAAGCGGTCAGGTGCCTTCCGCAACTATCGGCCAGTTGGGGGAAACTCTTCAGGAGGCGGGCTAACTGTCGGAGAGCCGGGCAGGGAGGGCCGGGTATCTAAGTTCGGGAACCCTACGAATGCCAATGGAAGCGATTACTTTATCGGCTGGCCAGGCAAATACATCCTTAGTAACTGTGGGTCACATGAAATTTTGCGCATGCTGGCGCATTGCAGGTAACGACCGCGTGCCATAATGAGATTCGAAAGGTCTATTTCCCACGACATTTCAGGGCCCGCACGTCGCGACTCTGTCGAGGAGAGAGCGATGAATCCATCAGTCAAAACCACGCATGTTATCCCCAGACAGCTTCCCCCGGTTCGTCTGGCGACGATTTCGACTTTGCTGCGCTGCCCGTTCTGCATGAGCCTGATCGGAGCCTATAAGACTCCGGCGGAGCGGCTGCGTCTGGAAGCGAAACACGTCTGCAGCGACAGGGCAGTTGTCGGATTGCCTGCGACCTCCATTCCGTTTAATTAGTACCGCCGTTTCCACAAGGACAGCGCAGAAGAGAGGATTTGTGTGTCCGGGCGAGGGTGGCTGGCCGGGACGGATTCCTGTCTGCAGCGCCGCCGGCGATTGAGCGGCCGCCCCGGCGCGGGCCGTGTTCCTGTTGTCATTCCACTTTTGTTGCAGATAGCATCCTCCCAACCGCGGGAGCGTTGCCGGCATCGTAGCGGGATGCCGGGGCGAGGCTGTCCTGCGGGCAGAAAGAAGCGTGTGCAGGTGAGGATAGAGCGATGAAGACATTCTGGACGTGGGCAGCGATGGTCGTTTTCGCAGTGGCGGCGAGCGGGCAGAGTTCGACAGGAGCCGGTGAAGGCGCCGGGGCAGCGGCGCAGGCGGGACGGGCTTCGGCGTCGGCCGCGCAGGCGGCCAGCGTTTCGGCAGAGCTGACGAAGCGTATTGACAGCAAGAATGCCAAGGTCGGCGACGAGGTCTTTGCGAAGACGACGCGCGAGGCGCGGCTGGCAGACGGGACGAAGATCCCGAAGGGATCGAAGCTGCTGGGGCGGGTGACGGACGCGCGGGCGAAGTCGAAGGACAATCGCAACGGGTGGGTGACGTTCTGCTTCGATCGCGCGGTGCTGAAGGATGGGCACGAGGTGCCGGTGAACGCGATGGTGCGGTCGATTGCCGCGCCGGCGGTAATGGCGCCGTCCTCGGACGACATGATGCCGGGCGGCATCTCGGGAGCGAATGGCGGGATGCCTCCAGCGGGCGGGCCGGGTCTGGCGGGGAACGGTCCGGGAGGGGCGGTGCGGGGCGCGACGGGGATGGCGGGGGGAGTGCCGTCGGCTGCGGGCAGCGGGTTGAGCCGGGCGAATTCGGGGATTGACGGCTCGCTGGATGGAGCGGCGAACGAAGCGGGCGCGCTGGGCGGCGGGGCGCGGGCAGGGCTGGACGGCACGGCTCTGAACAACGCGGCGGCGGCGGGCGGTGGCGTGAGCGGCGGTGCGCGGCCGGTGGGGAATCTGTCCGGCGTGACGTTTGCCGCGGTGCACGTGGCGGCAAGCGCGGAGAATGGCGGAGCCAGCGCATCGGGCGTCGCAACGATGGGAACGATGGTGACGGGGCACCACCAGAATGTGAGCCTCGACAGCGGATCGCAGATGACGATGAGCGTGGTTCCGCGGTAGGGAGGCGAAGCCGGGATCTGGGAGGAAGGAGCTGGGAGGGGCCCTGTTACGCTACGGCGTGGCGGGGCTTCTTGTTTCTGGAGGGAAATCGATGGGGGCGAGGGAAGTACGGTTGCCGCGGGTGTACCCGATTCTGGATGCGGAGATGGTTTTGCGGGAGGCGGGTACGGACCACGGGAAACGGGCGGATCGGCTGCGGAGGATTGTGGCGGAGCTGGCCGAGGCGGGCGTGGAGATCCTCCAGTATCGGAACAAGCGCGATGCGGATGCGGTGGTGGCCGCAGATGCGGAGGTGATTCGGGAGGCGGTGGAGGGGAGCGGCGCGCGGATGCGGCTGATCCTGAACGACCGGGCGGGGCTGGTCGCGGCACTGGGATGGGATGGCGTGCATGTGGGGCAGGAGGATTTGCCGGTGCGCGAGGCGCGGAGGCTGGTCGGAGAGGGGGTGTGGGTGGGGCTGTCCACGCACAACGAGAGCCAGATGCGCGCGGCGGAGGCGGAGCCGGTGGAGTACATCGCGGTGGGACCGGTGTTCGCAACGAGCAGCAAGGCGAATCCGGACCCGGCGATTGGGCCGGAGGGTGTGCGGCGGGCGCGCGCGATGACCGCGAAGCCGCTGGTGGCGATTGGAGGGATCACGGCGGAGACGGCGCAGACCGTGGTGGAGGCGGGTGCTGATTCGGTGGCGGTGATCGCGGCGATTTTCGGTACGGGGCGCGCGGTGGGCGATTCGGCGAGAGACTTTCTCGCAAAATTCAAGTAGAACAGTAGGACACGTGAGTTCCCCAACAGTGACATCCGCACCCTCCGAGGGCCAGCGAGCGTCCGGGTCTTCCTCCGGAAGGCCGGGGCTGGTGGCGAGCCTTGGGCTGTTCAGCGCCACGGCGATTGTGGTGGGGTCGATGATCGGGTCGGGAATCTTTCTGGTTCCCGCGGAGATCGGGCGCGATGTGGGGTCGCCGGCGCTGCTGATCGGGGCGTGGCTGGTGACGGCGGTGATGACGATCATCGGCGCGCTGAGCTACGGCGAGCTGGCGGCGATGATGCCGGGCGCGGGCGGGCAATACATCTATCTGCGCGAGGCGCTGGGGAAGATCTGGGGATTCCTGTTCGGGTGGACGCTGTTCCTGGTGATTCAGACGGGGACGATTGCGGCGGTGGCGGTGGCGTTCGGGAAATTTCTGGGCGTGTTCTTCCCGTCGGTATCGACGACGCACTGGGTGTGGCATATCGGGCATGTGCCGGCGTGGCATGTGGGGCCGATGGTGCTGGGGAACATGGACATCGGGATCTCGACGGCGAATCTGGCGGGGATCGCGATCATCCTGCTGCTGGCGGTGGTGAACATCTTCGGCGTGAAGCTGGGCGCGCTGATCCAGAACGTGTTCACGACGGCGAAGACGGCGGCGCTGCTGGGCCTGGTGGTGCTGGGGGTGCTGTTCGGGCGGAATGCTCTGGCGATGCACGCGAACTTCGGAGCGAATTTCTGGGCGGGCTGGCATGGGCTGCACGCGGTGCAGGTAGGAGTAGGCGGACCGATAGCGATGGTGGGCCTGCTGACGGTTCTGGCGGTGGTGCAGACGGGGTCGCTGTTCTCTTCCGATGCGTGGAACAACGTGACGTACACGGCGGGCGAGGTGCGGAATCCGAAGCGGAATCTGCCGCTGTCGCTGGTGCTGGGGACGTCGCTGGTGCTGGGACTGTATATCCTGGCGAATTTTGTGTATCTGATGGCGCTGCCGCTGCACGGCGATCCGCATGGGACGACGATTGCGACGCGCGGAATCCAGTACGCGTCGGAAGACCGGGTGGCGACCGCGGCGCTGCAGCAGATTTTCTCGCATGCGGGCGCGTTCCTGATGGCGGGAGCGATTCTGATTTCGACGTTCGGATGCGCGAACGGGCTGACGCTGGCGGGAGCGCGGGTGTATTACGCGATGAGCCGGGACGGGCTGTTCTTCAAGGCGGCGGGGAAGCTGCATCCGAAGTGGCACACGCCGGTGGCGGCGCTGATCGTGCAGGCGCTGTGGGCGTGCGTGCTGTGCATCTCCGGCTCGTACAGCCAGCTGCTGGATTACCTGATCTGCACGGAGCTGATTTTCTACATCCTGACGATCGCGAGCCTGTTTGTGCTGCGGAAGAAGCGGCCGGAGGCGGAGCGGCCGTATCGCGCGATCGGGTATCCGGTGCTGCCGGCGCTGTATATATTGATGGCGGCCTGGATTTGTCTTGTTCTGTTGCGCTATAAACCGCAATACACATGGCCGGGGCTGGTGATCGTGCTGCTGGGGGTACCGGTATTCCTGGTGTGGTCGCGCAACGCTCGCAGCGCAGAACCTGACGCTGAACCGATTTCTGGAGGAACCGCCGAGAATGGCTAAGCTTTTCGCAACCAAACCGCTTTCTGTGATTCGGAAGGAGGCCGCCGAAGAGGGCGAGCACACGCTGAAGCGCTCGCTGGGGGCGGTGAACCTGATCACGCTGGGGATCGGGGCGATTATCGGCGCGGGCATCTTCGTGCTGACGGGAACGGCGGCGGCGCAGTTCGCTGGTCCGGCGATCGTGCTGTCGTTTGTGGTGGCGGGCGTGGGTTGCGTGTTTGCGGGGCTGTGCTACGCCGAGTTCGCCTCGATGATTCCGATTGCGGGCAGCGCGTACACCTACGGATACACGACGCTGGGCGAGTTGATGGCGTGGATCATCGGGTGGGCGCTGTGCCTGGAATACGCCTTTGGCGCGGCCACGGTGGCGGTGGGCTGGAGCGGCTACGTGAGCAGCCTGCTGGGATACTTCGGGATCAAAATGCCGTTCAACCCGACGCCGTCGCTGGCGCTGAATCTGTTCGGGCATCCGTTTGCGGCGAAGGTGGATATCTTCGCGCTGTGCGCCATCATCGTGGTGACGACGATTCTGGTGGTGGGCGTCAAGGAGTCGGCGAACTTCAACAGCGCGGCGGTGATGATCAAGGTCACGGTGGTGCTGTTTTTTGTGGGGATTGCGACGATCTTTGCGTTCGGGCACTGGCACCACATGATGGCGAACTGGCATCCGTTCATCCCGAAGAATCAGGGGAGCTTTGGGGCATTCGGATGGTCGGGGATCATGCGCGGGGGCAGCGTGGTGTTCTTCGCGTATATCGGGTTCGATGCGGTATCGACGGCGGCGCAGGAGGCGCGGAATCCGCAGAAGGATCTGCCGTTCGGGATTCTGGGCTCGCTGATTCTCTGCACGGTTCTGTACATCATCGTGAGCGGCCTGCTGACGGGCATTAAGCCTTACGGCACCCTGAACACGGCTTCGCCGGTGGCCGATGGGGCGGCGGCGATCGGGGCGACGTGGGGCGTGGTGCTGATCGATCTGGGCGCGATTGCCGGACTGGCGTCGGTGATGCTGGTGATGATCCTGGGGCAGACGCGGGTACTGTACACGATGGCGCACGACGGGCTGCTGCCGAAGTGGGTGGGCAGCATCCATCCGCGGTTCCGCACGCCGTGGCTGGTGACGATTGCGACGGGTGTGCTGGTGGCATTTCTGGCGGCGTTCTTCAATATTTCTTTCCTCGGCGAGCTGGTGAGCCTGGGCACGCTGCTGGCGTTCACGATTGTGTGCCTGGGGGTGATCGTGATGCGGAAGAAGCAGCCCGATGTGGTGCGGCCGTTCCGCACGCCGTGGGTGCCGTTTGTGCCGATTATGGGGATGATCATCTCGCTGTCGCTGATGGTGTCGTCGGACACGCCGGCGAAGGTGGGGTTCTTCAGCTGGCTGATTGTGGGGCTGCTGATTTACTTCGGCTACTCCGTGCGGCACAGCAAGGTGCAGGCGATGGGAGAAGAAGTGACGGAGACGCGTTAGGGGTTCGTCTTCTGCGCAGAAGGTGCTCAGGGGCTGAAGCCCCCATCCTTTTCCCGCATCTTTCTGGCACGACTGAAGTCGTGCCCCTTCACGTTTTCGTGCATGGTCCTTCAGGACTTGCGGTACCGCGCGCTGGCTAACCCAGACATCGGGAGTTGGGTGCGTGTCTCAAGTCGGTGTTGACCGGGGGGCAGGATCGGCGTGGTTACAATGGCCGGGTGGATTATCTGTGGACGCCGTGGCGCTATACGTACGTCACTGAGGGCGATAAGAAGAAACGCACGGGGATTCCCGACGAGCT